>JAKFES010000086.1:0-30821 GCA_036675585.1 Burkholderiaceae bacterium | reverse complement strand
GTCCGATGGCATCTACGGCGCCAATGACGGTACGTTGATCGGCACGTTCCTGCTCGACTTCGGCGTGGGAACCGTCGATCCCACCGGCATCCCGAACGGTCAGCTGACGCTTCAATTGCAGGCGACGAGCCTCACCCCCGGGTATTTCTTTGCACCCGACGGCTCGACCGACCTGAGCACGCTGGTCGACGACGGACTGCTCTTCGGCTTCGTCACGACCAATGCGTCGTTCGTCGAAAACCCGACCGCGGTGCTGGTGAGCGAGTTGAGCGAACTGGTCGGCGGGCCGATCGTCAACGACGTTCCCCGCGGCACGTTCATCGTGTCGAACAACGGTCAGTATCGCCTGTCGACCGTTCCGGAACCGGGCGTTGCCGCGCTGCTCGGGCTCGGGATGCTCGGCGTGTGGGTGGCCGGACGGCGCAATCGCCGCGCGTCCTGATCGAAGTGGCATCGGTCGCGGCCAGTGCCGCGGCCCGAAAAGCCCCGCACACGCGGGGCTTTTTTTTCGCCTGAACGCTCCGGGACGCGGCGAGCGCTTCGCCGTCAGATCGCCCGCCGCAACGCATCGGGCAGCGGCACGCGGATGAATCGCAGCGCCGGCAACAGCGAAGCGATCCCGGCCGAGGCGACGCCGATCGCGAACGCCTGGGCCAGCGCCGGAAGATTCAGGACGATGCGCGCCGTGTACCCCGATTCCATGTTGGGCGGCGGCGGCATCGGGATGCCGATGGCCGAAACGAGCGAAGCGGCCACGGCCGCCACGGCGATTCCGATCACGGCACCGATCGTGCCGAGCAGAAGCCCTTCGAGGACGATCAGCTGGACGACCTGAGACGCCCGGTTTCCGAGCACCCGCATCGTTCCGAACTCCGCGGTGCGCTCGAATACCGTCATGTTCAGGCTGTTGAGGACGCTCATCACGACGAGCACGAGCGCGATCACCTGAAGGAACCCGAACTGCCGCTCGTACAGGGCTTTCGTGTTCGCGTAGAAATCCGACAGCACGTACCACGGAACCGCGTCGAGCCCGGTTGCCTGCAGACGCTGCGACGCTTCGGCGACGAAGGCCCCGGTCTGCGCGGTCGAGCGCAGGGAAACGACGAGCGTGTTCACCCGGTCGGTCTGGATCAGGTCCTGCGCGGCGAGCAGCGGCATCCGGATCGCGCGGTCGTCGTACTCCTTCGAGAAGCTGCGAAAGACGCCGACCACTTCGAGATCGAGCACGTTGAGCGATCCGTCGACGGTCGGCGACGTGAGGATGACCGGATCGCCCACGCTCGCCTTCAGCTGCCTGGCGACGCCCTCGCCCAGCAGGACGCCGTAGGCATCGTCGTCGCTCAAGGCGCGGCCCGACAGGAACTGCAGTCGCGTGCCCAGGCGCGCTTCCGGTGCCGGCTCGATCCCCTCGGCCTCGATCGCGAGCTCGACCCCGTCGCGCGACAGCAGGCCGGCGAACGAGAGTCGGGCCATCACGTCCTTGACCCGATCGCCGGACGCGAGCTCGCGTTTCAACGCGTCGACGCCGATGAGATACTCCTGCGGCAAGGCGGTCCCGCCCTCGCGGAATCCGGCTTTCGAGATCTGGACGTGGCCGAGCTGCGCACTGATCGTCGCCTCGCCGAGTTGCTCGAACACGTCCTGGATGAAGCCCGCGGCGAGCACCAGGCCGGCCACGCCGAATGCGATCGTCGAGATGCCGAAGACGCTGCGACGCAGGTTCCGGACCAGGTTGCGCCAGGCGAGTTTCAGAAGCAGCGTAACGGGCATGCGAGGCCCTCAACGACCGACGCGCAACGCATCGACGATGTTCAGCCGCGACGCGCGCAGCGCCGGGAGCAGCGAAGCGACGACCGAGGTGGCGAGCGCCAGGGCGAGCGCAACCCCCACGATGCCCGGCGTGAACGCGATGCCGCCGATGAAGCCGCGCGCCATGCCCGGCGGCGGAGGCATCGGAATGCCGACGACGTTGAGCAGCGCCGCGAGCGCGCCGCCGACCACGACGCCCAGCAGGCCGCAGAAGAGCCCGAGAACCAGGCCTTCGCCGAGGAACAATCGCGCAACGGCCGCGCGCGTGCGCCCGAGCGCCATCATCGTCCCGATCTCCGCGGTCCGCTCCATGACGTTCCTGGCCAGCGTGTTGCTCACCGAGAGCAACACGATCGCGACGATCACCGCGCGAACCACGGCGAGCTGGCTGGAGAACAACTGCACGGTCTTGTTGTAGAAGTCGGCGAGCTCGTTCCAGTGGCGCACGTCGACGGGGTCGCCGGCGAGGTCGCGCCGCAGCGAGGCAACGGCCGGCATCGCCTCGGCCGAATCGGGCAACACGCCGATCAGCCGCGACACCTTCTGGCTGCGCATCAGCGCCTGCGCCGTCGCCAGCGGCAGCCGCAGGGCCCGGTCGTCGTACGCCTTGGTCGCCGTGTAGAAGATCCCCGCGACGTCGACTTCCACGGCGTTCACGCTGCCCCCCGCGGTCGTCACCAGCAACGTCAAGCGCTCGCCCACGTCGACCGCCAGTGCGCGCGCGAGCCCTTCGCCGACGAGCACGGCCTTGTCGTCGAGCGCCTGCAACGATTCGCCCCGGTCGACCACGAGCGCACTCGACAACGTGCGCTCGCGCTCGGGCTCGATGCCTTCGCCGATGAACGAAATCGTTCGCTCGCCGTGGCTCGCGAGCCCGACGAACGAGAGCCGGGCGGCGACGACCGCGCCCGGGAAGGCGTCGAGCGAACGCTCGACTTTCGAGCGCAGTCCGGCGAGCAGGACTCCGGGCTCGTCCGCCGCGTCGTCGTGCGCCAGCACCTGGAAATGACCGAGGTGCGAACGCACGATGACTTCACGGAAATCCACGAAGATGCGCTCGATGAACCCGTCGGCCAGGAGGAGCGCAACCGTTCCGAGCACGATCGCGAGGCCCGCCATCGACCAGCGCTGGGGCTCGCGCAGGAACGCCAGCGAGAACCGCAGCCGCCGGATCACGCCGACGCTTCCCGCGCGGCCATTCCCCGGTATCGTCGCCGCACGATCGTCATCAGCAGGCGCTGCACCGGGTTGCGGTTGCCGCCCGGGCGCCACGTGCGGACATAGCGATTCCGGTAGGCGTCGAACTGCACGCACCACGGCGCCGCGTAGACCTTGCCCCGCGCGAGCAGGATCTTGAGGGCCTCGACCCCCGCGATGCCGGCGCACAGTTGGCACGCCATTCCGGTGGACGGCCCTTTCCGGCTGGCCAGGCTGACCGCCGAGGGATCGACGAGATAGGCGCTCTGCAGGAACGCCGGCGACAGGCCGACCAGGAAACGGACCGAGCGTTCGGTCTCGTCGCAGCCCTCCCAGCGGAAGTACTCCTCGAAGCTCATGCGGCCGGGAAGAAAATTGAGCAACGCCGCCCCCATCCCCAGCGGCGCGACGGTGATCGCCGGGATTCCGCGGCGCGCGCAGGCGTCGAAAACGGCCCGGCGCGCGTCGAAGGCGAAGAAATCGAGACCGTCGACATAGAGGTCGACGCCATCCAGGAACGCATCGAGATTGGCCGCCGTCAACCCGTCCTCGAACACCCGCAGCTCGATTTCGGGATTGATGTCGCGCGCGATCTCCGACAGGACCCGGACCTTGGGACGGCCGAGCGTGCCCATCGTCGCGCCCGCCTGTCGATTGAAATTCGCCAGCCCGAAGCAATCGAAGTCGGCGATCGAGAAGCGCCCGATCCCCAGTCGTGCGAGCGTGACGAGATGCGAGCCGCCGACGCCGCCCAGGCCCGCGATCGCGACCCTCTTGTCGCGCAGTGCCTGCTGCTCGCGATGCGTGACCCAGCCGATGTTGCGCGCGAATGCCTCGCCGTACGAGAAAATGTCGGGAGCGCGCTCGCCGGGAACGGTGTTCGAGTCGATGGTTCTGCCTTCGGATTCGGGACGGACCGGCTGCCCGCAGGCTCGACGGCGCCGACCGTTGCCCGAGTTTCGGTGCTCTGTGCGCGAACGGCGTCGCCGACGCGTCGGCCGGGATCCGGGGGGCGACGCGCGGCCATACTGTACGGCAATCGACGCGCCGTGCCAGGCCGGCGGGCGAGCCGGCGAAAGCGTTTCGCCCGGCGCACGCAGCCCGATGGAAAGCGGTACGCGGCCGATACAATCGACGGTTGCCCCGCCCCCGCACCTTCGGCTCCATGACAGACGTTCCACGCGACGCCCAGACCCTCCCTCCCGATACCGGCTCGGCCCCGGCCCATTTCATCCGCACGATCGTCGACGATGACCTGCGCAGCGCCCGGCACGCGGGACGGCCGTGGCGCGGGCGCCCCGGCCCGCTCGCCGTGCAGCGCGGTGCGCCGGTGGACCCGGCGCCGATCCGTACGCGCTTTCCGCCCGAGCCGAACGGCTACCTGCACATCGGTCACGCGAAATCGATCTGCCTGAACTTCGGCCTTGCGCTCGAGTACGGCGGACGATGTCACCTGCGCTTCGACGATACGAACCCGGAGAAGGAGGAGCAGGAATACGTGGATTCGATCGTCGATGCGGTGCACTGGCTCGGCTTCGAATGGAGCGACGCGAACGAGCAAAACCTGTACTTCGCCAGCGATTATTTCGACTGGCTCTACGAGATGGCCGAATGGCTCGTGCAGGCCGGCCACGCCTACGTCGATTCGCAGAGCGCCGAGGAAATGCGCGCGAACCGGGGCACGCTGACCGAACCCGGGCGCGATTCGCCGTTCCGCGATCGCTCGCCCGACGAGAGCCTGCGCCTGCTGCGCGAGATGCGCGACGGCCGGCACGGCGAAGGCACGCTCGTGCTGCGCGCGAAGATCGACATGCGCTCGCCGAACCTGAACCTGCGCGATCCGGCGCTGTACCGGATCCGCTTCGCCGCGCATCACCGCACCGGCGAGAAGTGGTGCATCTACCCGATGTACGACTACGCGCATCCGATCGAGGACGCGCTCGAGAACATCACGCACTCACTGTGCACGCTGGAGTTCGAGGACCACCGCCCGCTGTACGACTGGCTGCTCGAGCGGCTCGCCGAAGGCGGATTCTTCGCGCGGCCGCTGCCGCAGCAGATCGAGTTCGCGCGGCTCAACCTCGAGTACACGATCACGAGCAAGCGCCGGCTGCAGGCACTCGTGCGCAGCGGCGCCGTCGACGGCTGGGACGACCCGCGGATGACGACGATCGCCGGGCTGCGGCGCCGCGGCTACACGCCCGAGTCGATCCGCCTGTTCTGCGAGCGCATCGGCGTGACGAAATCCGACGCGTGGATCGAGATGCACGCGCTCGAGCAGGCGCTGCGCGACGATCTCGAGTCGAAGGCGCCGCGCGCGGCGGCGGTGCTCGATCCGCTGAAGCTCGTGATCGAGAACTGGCCCGCCGAGCGCGTCGAGGACTGCGAGGCGCCGGTGCATCCGCAACGACCCGAGCTGGGCCGGCGCCGTTTCCCATTCGCGCGCGAGCTGTGGATCGAGCGGGACGACTTCGCCGAGGCGCCGCCGAAAGGCTTCTTCCGGCTCTTCCCGGGCAACCGCGTGCGGCTGCGCCACGGCTACGTCGTCGAATGCACCGGGTGCGAAAAGGATGCCGACGGCCGCGTCGTCGCCGTGCGCGCGAACGCGTTCCTCGACTCGAAATCGGGAACGCCGGGCGCCGACGCGTACAAGGTCAAGGGCAACCTGCACTGGGTCGCGGCGCGCGCCGCGGTCGACGCCGAGGTGCGCTTGTACGAGCGGCTCTTCACCGAGGCGCAACCGGGCGCGGGCGGAACCGATCCGCTCGACTCGCTCGCTGCATCGTCGAAACGCGTCGTGCGGGCGAAGCTCGAGCCCGCGCTCGCCGATGCGGTACCCGAGACGCGCTTCCAGTTCGAGCGGCACGGCTACTTCGTCGCCGACCGGGCCGATCATCGCCCCGGGCGCGCAGTGTTCAACCGGGCGGTGAGCCTGAAGGATTCACGCGCGAATCCGAGGCGATAGCGCTGCGTCAGCGCCCGAGCGCGGTGTCGCCGACGAACGGATTGCTCGCGCGTTCGTCGCCGAAGGTCGACATCGGACCGTGCCCCGGAACGAACGCGACGTCGTCGCCGAGCGGCCAGAGCTTGCCGGTGATCGACGCAATCAGCGTCGCGTGATCGCCGCGCGGGAAATCGGTGCGGCCGATCGATCCCTGGAACAGCACGTCTCCGACGAGCGCGAGGCGCCCGGCCGCATGGAAGAAGATCACGTGCCCGGGCGTGTGCCCCGGCGTGTGGCGCACCTCGAGGCTCTGCTCGCCGAAGCGCACGGTGTCGCCGTCGACAAGCCAGCGATCGGGCTCGAAGCCGGCGGCGCCCGGCATGCCGAACATCCGGCCCTGCTGGGCGAGCTGCTCGATCCAGAAGCGGTCTTCGGCATGCGGCCCTTCGATCGGCACGTCGTGGCGGCGGGCGAACGTTCCGGCCTGCCCGCAGTGGTCGATGTGGCCGTGGGTGAGGAACACCTTCTCGAGCGTCGCGCCCTGTTCGTGCAGCACCGAGTCGATCCGGTCGAGGTCGCCGCCGGGGTCGACGACCGCGGCACGCAGGCTGCGCTCGCAGACGAGCACCGAGCAGTTCTGCTGGAACGGCGTGACGGGAACGATCCGCAGCTTCATTGCGCGCTCCACGCGTGCGCGCGCAGCGCTTCGAACGGGACGACGCGCAGCGCCGCCTCGTGCGTGGCCTCGAGCACGACCGGCGGGGCGACGCCCGCGTTCCACGCCTCGAGCCAGCGGGCCGCGCACAGGCACCAGCGGTCGCCGGGCGTGAGCCCGGCGAAGCGCCATTCGGGGCGCGGCGTGACCAGGTCGTTGCCGCGCGCGAGCGAGAACGCGAGAAACGCCTCGTCGACGCGCACGCAGATCGTGTGCTGGCCGGCGTCGTCGCTGTCGGCTTCACAGCATCCGGTGCGCAGGAACCCGGTCAGCGGGTCGTAGGAACAGGCGAGCAAGGGCCCGCCGAGCACGTTGCGGGAAGGGATGGTCTCGATCATCGATGCGACGCGATGTGCAAGGGCAGACGGTGCATCTCTTATACCATCGGGTCCGATGAACGATCACTTCCCGTTCTTCGCGCCGATTCCGGCGCTGCTGGACGCGTTTCGCCGCGGCGAGGACTCGCCGCGAGACGTGCTCGAGCGCTGCTTCGACGCGATCGACGCGCACGACGGCATCGTCCACGCGCTGCCCACCCGCGTCGAGCGCCCCATCGCGCGCGCGGGCGCCGACGCGCTCGCCGGACGCATCCGGCGCGGCGAGCCGGTGGGTCCGCTCGCCGGCCTGCCCTATTGCGCGAAGGACATGCACGCGACGGCCGGCGTGCGCACCACCTACGGTTCGCCGATCTTCGCCGACCACGTTCCCGACGAGAACGACCCCGTCGTGCAGCGCCTGCTCGACGCCGACGCCGTGCTGATCGCCAAGTCGAACACGCCCGAGTTCGCCGCCGGCGCGCAGACCTTCAACCCGGTGCTGGGGACGACGCGCAATCCCTTCGATCCGACGCGCACGGTCGGCGGCTCGTCGGGCGGCGGCGCGGCCGCGCTCGCGTGCGGAATGACGGTCGTCGCCGACGGTTCGGATCTGGGCGCGAGCCTGCGCAACCCGGCGAGCTTCTGCGGCGTGGTCGGCATGCGGCCGAGCTCGACCGTCGATCCCGCGCTCGGCAACGGAGCGAACGCCTTCGGCACGCTGAACCAGATCGGCGCGATGGCCGCGCGCGTCGCCGACCTTCGCATCGTGCAACGCGCGATCCGCGCACCGGCCGCGCGACGCCCGCTCGACGACTGGATCGATGCGTTCGAACGCCAGGCGCTGGCGCGCGCCCGGCGGGCAGCGCAGCCGCTGCGCCTGGCCTGGTCGATCGATTGCGGCGGCGCGATGCCGGTGTCGGCGCCGGTCCGCGTCGCGTTCGCTGCGGCGATCGAGCGGCTGCGCGAAGCCGGCGCCGAGCTCGTCGAGACGTGGCCCGATTTCTCGGGCGCCGACGAGTGCTTCCAGGTGCTGCGCGCCGAGCACTTCGTCGAGAACTGGGGCGAGCTCTACGCGGCGCACCGCGCGCAGATGAAGGACACGGTGGCGTGGAACATCGAGCAGGGCTTCGCGCTCGACGTCGCCCGCGTCGCCGCCGCCGCGCGGGCGCGCTCGGCGATCTTCGCGCGCTTCGCCCGCTTCGTCGCCGACTTCGACGCGTGGCTCGTGCCGACCGCACAGGTGCTCCCGTTCCCGATCGACGTCGCGTTCCCCGGCGCGATCGACGGCGTGCCGCTGCGCACGTACATCGACTGGGTCGCGAGCTGCTACTGGATCACCGTGAGCGGGCACCCGGGCTTGAGCGTTCCGGCCGGCTTCGCGCGCGAGACGCCCGACGCGAACGCGTTGCCGGTGGGAATGCAGCTCGTCGGTCGCTTCGGCGCCGACGAGGCGCTGCTCGACGTCGGCGAACGCGTCGAAGCGATGCTCGCGCCGCTGACCGAAGGTCGACCGCCGCTGCGCACCGGCTGAAGGTCGCGTCGCAACGCGCGGCCCCGGCTCAGAGCATCAGCGGCCGGTTGGGCAGTTCGTCCTCGTCGCGCTGGCCGTCGACGCACGGGAAAATCTCGGCAAGCCAGCGATCGATGCGATCGATCGCCGCCAGCGTCCCGCCTTCGTACTCGCCACGGCGATAGGCCTGGGTAAGCGAATCGCAGATTTCGCGCCAGTGCCGCTCGTGGATCCGTGCGGCCGCGGCGCGATCGGCGACGATCTCCACGTCGCGGTCGGCGAGCAGCACGTACAGCAGCACGCCGTTGTTGCCCTCGGTGTCCCAGACGCCGCACTGCGCGAACACTTCGAGCGCGCGCTCGCGCGGGGTGAGGCCGCTCCACACGCGCGCGAGCGGAAGCGACGCCTCGATCGCCACGCGCAGTTCGGCCGAATGCTCGCGCTCGCTACGGGCGATCGCCGCCTCGATCTTCGCCAGCGACGAATCGGGAAATGCCCGCCGGGCACTCCCCGCTCCGCGCCGCATGTGCGCCCAGCAGCGTGCGAGCTTGCCGACCATCACCAGCCTCCCGAAGCGCCGCCGCCGCCGAAGCCGCCGCCGCCGCCGCGAAACCCGCCGCCGCCGCCGAAACCGCCTCCGCCACCCCAGCCGCCCGGAAACCCGCCCGGACCCGAGCGCCACGTATGACGCCCGGTTCGACCCATCGGCGCGCCGGTCGAAAACATCGACAGCAGCACGAGGAACAGGAGAACGCCGCCGACGCCGGCGAGCAGCGCCGATGCGCCGCCGATCCAGGCGGCCATGCCGCCGAGCGTGCCGCCGAGCGCCGATCCCGCGAAGCGTCCGAAGATCGAACGCACGACCAGCCCGACGACGAACGCGCCCATCAGCAATGCGACCCAATCGGTGCCTTCCGCCTGCTGCTGCGTCTTGTCACGCGCGTCGCCGCTCCATGCGGGCGGAAGCGATTCGCCGTCGATCAGCCGAACCAGATCGTCGACGCCCGCGCGCAGTCCGGCGGCGAAATCGCCCTGGCGAAAACGCGGCGCGATCGACTCGGCGATGATGCGTCGCGCATACGCATCGGGGATCGCCCCCTCCAGGCCGTACCCGACCTCGATGCGCACGCGCCGGTCGTCCTTGGCGACGACGAGCAGCACGCCGTCGTCGACCTGTTTTCCGTCCACCGTGCCGCGGCCGATCTTCCATTGCTCGGCCACGCGGATGCTGTATTGCTCGATCGCTTCGGGCTGCGTCGTCGGCACCATCAGGATCACCAGCTGCGAGCCCTTGCGCTGCTCGAGCGCGGCGAGATCGGCTTCGAGCGCCTGCCGCTGCTCGGCGTTGAGCGTGCCGGTGAGATCGTTGACCCGCCCCTGCAGCGGCGGCACCGGCACGAGCGACTGCGCGAGCGCCGCCGCCGCGACCCCGATGGCGAGCCCCAGCGCCGCCAGCCAGGCGACGACGGGGCGCGCGGCGCGCGTCACTGCCGGGCGCCCTGCGGCCGGCTGAAATCGACCGGAGGCGGGCGCGCGATCTCGCCCTCGTTCTCCACGGTGAACTGCGGTTTGGGCTCGTAGCCGAAGACCATGGCGGTGAGGTTCACCGGGAAGCGGCGCACGAGCACGTTGTAGTTCTGCACCGAATCGATGTAGCGCTTGCGCGCGACGGTGATGCGGTTCTCGGTTCCTTCGAGCTGCGCCTGCAGATCGCGGAAGTTCTGGTCGGACTTGAGCTGCGGATAATTCTCGACGACGACGAGCAGCCGCGACAGCGCGCCGGTCAGGTTGCCCTGCGCCTGCTCGAACTGGCGCAACGACGCCGGGTCGTCGGGATTGACCTGGACCTGCCCGACGCGCGAGCGCGCCTCGGTGACCCCGAGCAGGACGTCGCGCTCCTGATCGGCGAATCCCTTGACCGTGTTGACCAGGTTCGGAATCAGGTCGGCACGGCGCTGGTACTGGTTGATCACTTCCGACCAGCCCGACTTGGTGGCCTCGTCGGCCGACTGGATCTCGTTGTATCCGCAGCCGGACAGGCCGATCGCGAGCGCGAACGCGCCGAGTACCTGCAGGATTCGCCGCATCGGTTTCCCCCGTTGACAGTGTCGAGACAGTCTACCCAAGGCGCCTGCGCGCCCCGGTGAACCCTTGCGTCCGGGTCAGCGCTGCGCGCGCAGCGAAGCGAAGTGACGCCGGAACTTCGCGAGCTTCGGCGAGATCACCGCCGAGCAGTAGCCCTGGTGCGGATTGCGCTCGTAGTAGCGCCGGTGATAGTCCTCGGCCGGATACCACGCGCCGAGCGCGACGAGCTCGGTGACGATGGGCGCGTCGAAGACCGGCACGCCACCCTGCCCTTCGCCGCTTTCGAGCTGCGCGATCAGGTCGTGCGCCTCGCGCCGCTGCGACTCGTCGGTGTGGAAGATGGCCGATCGGTACTGCGTTCCGATGTCGTGCCCCTGGCGGTTCGGCGTCGTCGGATCGTGCGTACCGAAGAAGACGCCGAGCAATTCGCGGTACGACACGCGCTGCGGGTCGTACTCGATGCGCACCGCCTCGGCGTGCCCGGTGTCGCCCCGGCACACCGCTTCGTAATCCGGGTTCGGCACGGTTCCACCGGTATAGCCCGGCTCGACGTCGAGCACCCCACGCACCTCCCGGAACACGGGCTCCAGGCACCAGAAACAGCCCCCGGCGAACACGGCCACCGCACGATCGGGTCGGCCGTCGCCGCGCGCATCGCCCTTCGATTCTTCTTCGCTCGTCACCGGTTCATCCCTGGAACGCAAGCAACCCGAGAACGAGCCCCCACACGCCGGTCGCCGCCACCATGGCCGCCCCCGAGCCGAGCAGGAACTCGGCGCTCTCCTCGTCGCCGACGTCGAGCAGGATACGACCTCCCGTGAGCAGGAGATAGCCCGACCACGCCAGCGCGAACGGACTGAGCGCCCCGGCGGGCAGCAGCGGCGCGCCGAGCGAGACGAACCACGCCGGCGCGATGCCGAAGAAGGCCAGGTTCAGGCTTCGGGTGAAGTCGCGCCGGCCCTTGCACTCGGGTGCGAACAGCGTGAAGACCGCTGCCATCGCGAACACTGCGGCGAGCCACGTCGCGAACAGCACCGGTGCCGTGGCCGCGCCGAACGGCGCCTCGATGCGATCGACGTCGACGTTGAAATGCGACGTGGCGATCTGCAGCGTGAAAGCGCTCGCCAGCGACAGCGGCACCACGAGGCGCAAGATCAGTCGACCGGCCGGCAACGGTGCGGCCCGCAGGTTGCGCCAGACCGCATCGGGCCAGAACAGAACGAGCACCAGCCCCCTCATCGCATCCTCTTCGTGCCACCAATTTTCTCGGTTGCGGCACGCAGGACGCAAGCTGCGTGCCCAACGCTACGAAGGCTCGACGCGCACGCGATCGGAGGCCGGATGCGCGGCGCGGCCGGTGGCCGGCAGGCGACGCGTCTCATGCGCCTTGCGCGCCGCTTCCTCGCGCGCGCGGCGCATCGTCGTATGCAGCTGCAGCGCGCCGGTGTGGTACTGGACCGGCCAGCCGATGCCCTGGAAATCGGCCTCGGCGGCAGCGTGCAACGTGAAGTACGGATCGGCCAGGTGCGGACGCGCGAGCGCGACGAGGTCGGCGCGACCGGAAATCAGCAGCGTGTTCACCTGGTCGGCCGACGTGATCGCGCCGACGGCCAGCGTCGCGATGCCCGCTTCGAGGCGCACCTGCTCGGAGAACGTGGCCTGGTACATGCGCCCGTACACGGGCCGCGATGCGGGATCGGTCTGCCCGGTCGAACAGTCGATCAGGTCGCAGCCCGCGGCCTTCATCGCACGCGCGATCTCGACCGTGTCGGCACCGGTGTTGCCGCCCGGAATCCAGTCGGTGGCCGACACGCGAACGCTCATCGGCTTCTCGCGCGGCCAGACGGCGCGAACGGCTTCGAGGACCTCGAGCGGGAAGCGCAGGCGCGCCGCGAGCGAGCCGCCGTAGGCATCGGTGCGCCGGTTGGTGACCGGCGACAGGAAGCTGGCGAGCAGGTACCCGTGCGCCATGTGCAACTCGAGCATGTCGAAATCCGCGCGATCGGCGAGAATCGCCGAACGGCAGAACTGCTCGACGACCGCATCCATGTCGGCGCGGTCCATCTCGCGCGGAACCTGGTTCACCCCCTGCCGGTACGGGAGCGGCGACGCCGACAGCAGCGGCCAGTTCGGCTGCGGCTGGTCGTCGGGCAGCGGCCAGTCGGCCTGCTCCCAGCCGACCTGCGTCGATCCCTTGCGGCCCGAGTGGCCGATCTGCATGCACAATTTCGCGGCGGTGTTGCCGTGCACGAAATCGGCGATCCGGCGAAACGCGTCGGCCTGCTGGTCGTTCCACAACCCGGTGCATCCCGGCGTGATCCGCCCCTCGGGCGACACGCAGGTCATCTCGACGAACACGAGGCCGGCGCCGCCGAGCGCGCGCGAGCCGTAATGCACGAGATGCCAGTCGCCGGGAACCCCGTCGACCGCCGAGTACTGCGCCATCGGCGAAACGACGACCCGATTCGGCACCCACATCCCGCGCAGGCGAAACGGCGCGAACATCGGCGGCGCGTCGATCCACGCCGGGCGTGCTGCGTGCGTCGACGACCTTTTCCGTGCGTCGGGTCCGGCGGGGGTGCGCAATGCCGCGCCGTTGCCGCGGCGCGCCGCGCCGTTGCCGGCGCTCGCCCCCGCAGGCTCGATGCCGAGCGCGAGCGCCTGCTCGCGGTTCCACCACTCGGTTGCGCGCTCGACGAGCGACCGATCGCGCAGGCGCAGGTTCTCGTACGTGATCTGCTTGCTGCGCGTGAGCAGCGAGACGTTGAACTGCACCGGCGCCATGTGCCAGAACCGGCGCACGTTCTCGAACCACACGAGCGAGACGTTCGCCGAGTGCTGGATGCGTCCGACCTCGTCGCGGCGCGCCTCTTCGTAGGCCGCGAGCGCGCGGTCCATCGACTTCGCGAGATCGCCGCGTCGGGCGCGGTCGCCCAGGTGCGCGACCAGCGCTTCGTTCAGTGCGATCGCGTCCTCGAGCGCGAGCTTCGTCCCCGAGCCGATCGAGAAATGCGCGGTGTGCGCCGCGTCGCCCATCAGAACGAATTGCGTGTCGCCGTCGCGGTGCCGCCAGGTGCGGCACGAGATCGTCGGGAACTGGCGCCAGAACGAACGGTTGGCCAGCACGCGCGCGCCCTTGAGATCGTCGGCGAACAGGCGTTCGACGTGGCGCACGGTCGCCGCTTCGTCCTCGACGCCGATTCCCGATGCGAGGAACGCCTCGTTCGTCGTCTCGATGACGATCGTGCACTCGCCCGGTCGATACTGGTACGCGTGCATGTTCCAGATGCCGCCGCGCTCGTCCTCCCGGAAGCTGTAGTAGAAGCCGGGTAGCGACATCTTCGCGCCGAGCCAGACGAAGCGGTTGCTGCGCAAGTCGACCGAAGGCTCGAACTCGCTTTTCCACCCCTCGCGCACGGCGCTGTTGATGCCGTCGGCGGCGATGACCAGATCGGCCTTGCGGTGCGCGTGCACGCCGGCGTCCTCGGTGCGGTAGCGGACGTCGATGCCCAGCTCCGCGCAGCGCCGCTGCAGGATCTGCAGCAGCGCGAGCCGACCGATCCCGGAGAAGCCGTGGCCCGAGGACTTCAGCACGTTGCCTTTGTACTGGACGTGGATGTCGTCCCAGTACGCGAAGTTCGCGGCGATCTCGCGATGCGTCGGCTCGTCGGCGGCGAGCAGGTTGCCGAGCGTCTCGTCGGACAGCACGATGCCGAAGCCGAACGTGTCGTCGGGGCGGTTGCGTTCGACGACGTCGATGTCGGCGTCGGGGAACGATTTCTTCAGCAGGATCGCGGAATACAGTCCGGCGGGTCCCCCGCCGATCACGTCGATGCGCATGGAGCTCTCCACCTCGTCTGTCCGCTGGCTCGCGGCTGGTCTTGCCGGGAAGTTGCTTTAAGTCTAAAGTAATTTTTCGGGTGCCGCACGTTCCGAATGCGGACATCGGCGACAGGAGACCGACGAATGAGCAAGACCGTCCTGCAACCCGCAGGCTGGACCCCGCCACGTGGCTATGCGAACGGAATCGCCGCACGAGGCACCTTCGTTTCGGTGGCCGGGCAGGTCGGCTGGAACGCGCGCTGCGAGTTCGAGAGCGACGATTTCGTCGAGCAGGTCCGGCAGGCGCTGCGCAACGTGCGCGCCGTGCTCGCCGAAGCCGGCGCCGGGCCCGAGCACATCGTACGCATGAACTGGTACATGACCGACCGCGGCGAATACCAGGCGGCCGGCAAGGCGCTGGCGGCCGCGTACCGCGAATCGATGACCGACGCGGACGGCACCGTGCACTACCCGGCGATGACGGCCGTGCAGGTCGCCGCGCTGATGGAGCCGCGCGCGAAGATCGAGATCGAAGTGAGCGCGGTCGTGCCGATCGCGATGTAGCCCCGCACCGGGCGCTGCGCGCGCCCGCCGGCCTCGGAGGCGTTTTCCTCTTGAGCGAGATCATGGCGCGCGCCGCCCGGCTGCGCCATAAAGCAAGAAGACGGATCGCCGAAAGCCGATCGCGTACGCTACGACATTTCCGAGGCGAATCAGGAGAGCCGGATGAAAGCCGCATTCAAGTGGGACGATCCGCTGCTGCTCGACCAGCAGCTCGGCGAAGACGAACGCATGGTGCGCGAGGCCGCGGCCGCGTATTGTCAGGAGCGGCTTGCACCCCGGGTGCTCGAGGCGTTCCGCACCGAGAAGACCGACCCGGCGATCTTCCGCGAAATGGGTGAGCTCGGACTGCTCGGGCCGACCATTCCCGAGGCCTACGGCGGGCCCGGATTGAACTACGTTGCCTACGGACTGATCGCGCGCGAGGTCGAGCGCGTCGATTCCGGGTATCGATCGATGATGAGCGTGCAGAGCTCGCTCGTCATGGTGCCGATCTTCGAGTTCGGCACCGACGCACAGAAGGAGAAGTACCTGCCGAAGCTCGCCACCGGCGAATGGATCGGATGCTTCGGGCTCACCGAGCCGAACCACGGTTCCGACCCGGGGTCGATGGAAACGCGCGCCAAGCGCGTGCCCGGCGGCTACCAGATCACCGGCAACAAGATGTGGATCTCGAACTCGCCGTTCGCCGACGTGTTCATCGTCTGGGCGAAATGCGTCGGCGGCGACCACGACGGGCGCATCAAGGGCTTCATCCTCGACAAAGGCATGAAGGGACTCTCGGCGCCGGCCATCCACGGCAAGGTCGGCCTGCGCGCGTCGCTCACCGGCGAAATCGTCCTCGACCAGGTGTTCGTCCCCGACGAGCAGCTGATGCCGAAGGTCGAGGGACTGAAGGGCCCGTTCACCTGCCTGAACAGCGCGCGCTACGGCATCGCCTGGGGCGCGCTCGGCGCCGCCGAGGACTGCTGGCACCGCGCGCGCCAATACGTGCTCGACCGCAAGCAGTTCGGCCGGCCGCTCGCGGCGAACCAGCTGATCCAGAAAAAGCTCGCCGACATGCAGACCGAGATCACGCTGGGGCTGCAGGGCTGCCTGCGCCTGGGCCGCATGAAGGACGAAGGAACGGCCGCCGTCGAGATCACCTCCATCCTGAAGCGCAACTCGTGCGGCAAGTCGCTCGAGATCGCGCGCATGGCGCGCGACATGATGGGCGGCAACGGCATCTCCGACGAGTTCGGCGTCGCGCGGCACCTGGTGAACCTGGAAGTGGTGAACACCTACGAGGGCACGCACGACATCCACGCGCTGATCCTCGGGCGGGCGCAGACGGGCATCCAGGCGTTCTGCTGAGCGGCCGGCCTTCGCAGCGCGCACGGTGACCATTCCTTTTCGCGCCGAGCACGTCGGCAGCCTGCTACGCCCCGCATTCCTGAGCGGGGAACGGGCGCGCTGGCGACGCGGCGAGATCGGCGCCGAGACCCTGCGCGAAGCCGAGGACCGCGCGATCCGGGAGGCGGTGCAGCGGCAGGAAACGATCGGCCTGCAGGCGATCACCGACGGAGAGTTTCGACGCGACTGGTGGCACCTCGACTTCCTGTCGCAACTCGACGGCGTGACGCTCCAGGAGAATCCGGGACCGAAATTCGGCGTCGACGCGTCGTCCGAGCAGCCGCCGATCGCGACGGTGACCGGCCGCGTCGCCTGCAGCCGACCGATCATGGCCGACGACTTCGCGTTCCTGAAGGCGCAGACGACGCGCACCGCGAAGATGACGATCCCGTCGCCGTCGATGCTGCATCTGCGCGGAGGACGCGCGGCGATCTCGAGACAAGCGTATCCCGATCTCGACGCCTTCTGGTCCGACGTCGCGCAGGCGTACCGCACGGCGATCGGGCATCTCGCCGCCGCCGGCTGCCGCTACCTGCAACTCGACGACATCACCTTCGCCTATCTCTGCGACCCGAAGATCCAGGCGACGTGCCGCGCGAACGGCGACGATCCGGCGACGCTGCCGCGCACCTATGCGAACGTGATCAACGCAGCCCTGGAGAATCGACCGGCGGACCTGCACGTGACGATGCACACCTGCCGCGGCAATTTCCGAAGTGCATGGGTGGCCGAAGGCGGCTACGACCCGGTCGTCGAGGCGATGTTCTCGACCGCGGTCGACGGATACTTCATGGAGTTCGACAGCGACCGCGCGGGCGGCTTCGAGCCGTTGCGGGCCCTGCCTTCCGGCAAGCGGGTCGTACTCGGGCTCGTCACGACGAAAGTCGGCGAACTCGAATCGAAGGACGCGCTCGAGCGCCGCATCGACGAAGCCAGCCGCTTCGTCCCGCTCGAGAACCTGTGCCTGTCGCCGCAATGCGGCTTCTCGAGCACGCACCACGGCAACGCGCTCTCGCACGAAGAGCAGTGGCGCAAGCTCGAACGCGTCGTCGAGGTCGCACGCGAAGTCTGGGGCGACTGAGCGGCGCGCACGCGCCGGACCCTCCACGCCCCGGCGGCGACCAACCGGGCTCGTTCGCGAACGACGCCGATCGTTGCGCCCGCTACGCGTACCGCCGCGCGACCGTCTCGGCGATGCACACGGGCTTGTCGCCGCCCTCGCGCTCGACCGTCGCCTCGGTGACGATCTGCAGCCCGCCGTTTCCGATGTCCTCGACCGAGACCACGCGAAAGCGTCCGCGCAGCCGGCTTCCCGCCGGCACCGGCGCCGGGAAGCGCACCCGGTTCAATCCGTAGTTCACGCTCATGCGCACGCCGCGCAGCTCGATCGCGCTCTCCATGAACAGCGGAAGCAGCGAAAGGGTCAGGTAGCCATGCGCGATCGTCGTGCCGAACGGACCTTTCGCCGCGCGCTCCCGGTCGACGTGGATCCACTGATGATCGCCGGTCGCCTGGGCGAATTCATCGATGCGCTGCTGCGTGACCTCGACCCAGTCGCTGACGGCGATCTCCTCGCCCACGCAGCTGGCCAACTCGGCGAGGCTTTCGAATACCCGCATGTCGCTCGTTCCTCGTGCGTTTCGTTCAATGCCTGGTGCCGAACAGCCGATCGCCCGCGTCGCCGAGCCCCGGGACGATGTACGCGTCGGCGTCCAGCCGCTCGTCCAGCGCCGCCACGTACACCGGCACCCGAGGATGATGCGCGCCGAAAACCGCCATTCCTTCGGGCGCCGCGACGAGCGCCAGAAAACGCACGGCCTCGGCGGGTACTCCGTGATCGAGCAGCACCTGCACCGCGTGCGCTGCCGAATGCCCGGTGGCGAGCATCGGATCGCAGACGATGAACAGCCGACCCGCAGTTTCCGGCAGGCGAACGTAATACTCCACGGGTCGGCGATCGGCGCCGCGGTACAAGCCGATGTGACCGACGCGCGCCGACGGGATCAGCTCCAGCAGGCCGTCGACCATGCCGAGTCCGGCGCGCAGGATCGGCACCACCGCGATCTTGCGGCCCGCGATGACCGGCGCGTCGATCGCCTGGAGCGGCGTCTCGATCGCTCGCGTCGTCAACGGAAGATCGCAGGTGATCTCATAGCCCATCAGCAACGTGATCTCGCGCAGCAGGTCACGGAACGTGCGCGTCGACGTCGTTCGATCGCGCATGTGCGTGAGCTTGTGCTGGATCAGCGGGTGATCGATGATCCGCAGCGAGGAGAAACGGTCGTCGACGCGCATCGCCGAACCTCCCGGGGGCTGCGACGGGCACCGGCGGTCAGCCGGTGAAACCTTCGCGATCGCGCAACCGGTAGCGCTGGATCTTTCCGGTCGCGGTCTTGGGCAGCTCGTCGACGAACTCGACCCAGCGCGGATACTTGAACGGCGCGAGCCGGTCCTTCACGTGCGCCTTGATCTGCTCGGCGAGCGCGTCGGTGGCGCGCGAGGGTTCCTTGAGCACGACGAAGGCCTTCGGCTTGAGCAGGCGGTCGGCGTCCCACGCCCCGACGACCGCGGCCTCGAGCACCATCGGATGCGAAGCGACCGCCGATTCGACCTCGAACGGCGAGACGTACTGACCGCTCACCTTCATCATGTCGTCGGAGCGACCCGCGTACGTGTAGTAGCCGTCGGCATCGCGCTGGTACTTGTCGCCGCTGCGTGTCCAGACGCCCTGGAACGTGTCGCGCGTCTTCTCGCGCTGGTTCCAGTACAGCGCGGCCGACGAAGGCCCGCTGATGTACAGGTCGCCGACCTCGCCGTCGCCGACTTCCTGGCCGTCGTCGCCGATCAGCTTCAGCGTGTAGCCCGGCACGGGCTTGCCGGTCGTGCCGTAGCGCACGGCGCCCGACTGGTTCGACAGGAAGATGTGCAGCATCTCGGTCGAGCCGATGCCGTCGAGGATCTCGACACCCGTACGCTCGGTGAAGCTCGCGCCGATGCGCTGCGGCAGCGCTTCGCCGGCCGAGGTCGCGACGCGAAGCGACAGTTGCGACGCGTCGGGGAACGACGCGTTCGCGAGCATGCTCGCGTACAGCGTGGGCACGCCGTAATAGATCGTCGGGCGCTTGCCCGCAGCGACCAGCGCCGCGGGTGCCTCGCCGGTGAGCCGCTGGAAGACCGCCTCGGGCGTCGGGCGTTCGGCCATCAGCACGGTGGTCGCGCCGACCGACATCGGGAAGGTGAGCCCGTTGCCCAGCCCGTAGGCGAAGAAGAGCTTCGCCGCACTGAACACCACGTCGTTCTCGCCGATGCCGAGCACCGGGCGGCCGTACAGCTCGGCCGTTTCGATGAGGCTCGAGTGCACGTGCACGGTGCCTTTCGGCGATCCGGTCGAGCCCGACGAATACAGCCAGAAGCACGGCTCGTCGGCCACGGTGTCGGCGCATTCGAAGGTGTCGCTGCCGCCGGCGAGCAATGCGTCGAAGTCGACCCACTTGGAGTCGCCCGATTGGGCGGCGGCGTTGCCCGGTGCGGACGAGACGACGACGGCGCGCAGCGTGCCGATCGAGCCGATCGTGTCCTCGAAGGACGGAAGCAGCGCCTGCGAGACGAACAGCGCGCTCGCGCGCGAGTCGCGCAGCATGTAGTCGTAATCCTGCGGGCGCAGCAACGTGTTCACCGCGACCGGGACGACGCCGGCCTGGATCGCGCCGAGGAACGCGACGGGCCAGTCGATCGTGTCGAGCATGCACAGCAGCACCCGCTCCTCGGGGCGCAGGCCGAGGCCGGCGAGCGAGGAAGCGAAACGGTTCACGCGCCGCGCGAGCTCCGCGTAGGTGCAGCTTGCGCGGTCGTCGATGTAGGCGACGCGATCGCCGCGGCCCGCGCGCAGGTTGCGTTCGAGCAGATCGTGCGCGGCGTTGTAGCGTCGCGGAATCCGGATGCGGGGCGGGCTCACGGAATGATCGGCACTCGAAATCTCGTCCACGGCTTTTCCCTCCTGGGGTCTGTCGATCGATTATCGCGCGGGCCGGGCCGCGCTCCGGGCGCTGGCGTTCATCCCGCTTTTTCCTGCGTGGCCGGCGACGGCGTCGACTCGGAGACGACCTCGATCAACCGTTGCAGGCTCTGCGTTTCGTCGGCTCCGCTGGTGTCGACCACGGCATCGGCGAGGCCGTACAGGCGCTCGCGCTGCTTGAGGATCGTGCGCAGCTCGGCCATCGCGTGCTCGCGTCCGCGCATCGGCCGCAGGTCGCCCTGCGCGATGACGCGATCCATGTGGTCTTCCGGCGAAGTGCGCAGCCACACGGTCAGGCACCGCTCGCGCAGCAACTCGTAGGTGCGCGGATCGAGCACCAGCGAGCCGCCGGTGGCGATCACGCAACGCCGGTGCGCCCGCGTGAGCCGGTCGAGCACGCGCGCCTCGGCTTCGCGAAAGGTGTCCTGCCCGTACATCGAGAAAATGCTGCCCAGCGAAGCGCCCAGCTCGCGCTCGATCTGCTGGTCGAGCTCGTAGAAAGGCGCCTTCAGGTGCGCGGCGAGCCGCGCCCCGAGCGTCGACTTCCCGGCGCCGCGCAGCCCGACCAGTGCAATGCGTCGGGCGCGATCGCGACTGGCCTCGCCGAAGCGCTGTTGCAGCAGCTGCACCGCCTCGTGCCGCTGCTCGGCGCCCAGCGCGCGCAGCAACTCGGCCGCCGCAACGATCTCGGCGTCGATCGGCCGTTCGCCGAGCAACTGCTCGAGCGGACAGCCGAGCGCCTCGGCAACCCGCCGGATCAGCAGGATCGAGATGTTGCCGTCGCCCGACTCGAGTTGCGCGAGATATCGTTCGGACAGCCCCGAAAGCTCGGCGAGCCGCTTGCGCGTGAGGTGCGCTTCGTCACGGCGCTCGCGCACGCGCCGGCCGAGTATCTCCAGGAACGCGCTCTCGTCTTGCGGCTTGCCGCTCGTTGCCGAGGCCATGCAACATAGGGGTCGTAGAGGAAACGACCTGCAATATAACTCATGACGCACCCGAACAACGAGCACTATCTTCACATCGACGCCGCCGGGCAGCGGCTCGAATGCCGCCGCATCGGTGACCCGGGGGCAAGCCGGCCCGCACTGGTGTTCCTGCACGAAGGCCTCGGCAGCATCGCGATGTGGCGCGATTTCCCCGACCGGCTGTGCGCGGCCACTGCGCTGCCCGGGCTCGTCTACTCGCGACTCGGCTACGGCGCGTCGGATCCGGTGCGCGAGACGCGCACGGCACGCTTCATGCACGACGAAGCGGTGCGCGTGCTGCCCGCGGTGCTCGAAGCCTTCGGCATCGAGCGGCCGATCCTCGTCGGGCACAGCGACGGCGCCTCGATCGCGCTGATCCACGCCGGCACCTTTCCCGACGCCGACGCGGCGGTGGCGGTGCTCGCGCCGCACCTGTTCGTCGAACCGGTGTGCGTCGAAGCAATCGCCGACATCGCGCACCGCTACGAGGCGCCGGGGCTGCGCGAGCAACTCGCGCGCTACCACGCCGACGTCGACGGCGCATTCCTGCGCTGGACCGAGGTCTGGCTTTCGGACGCCTTCGCTTCCTGGACGATCGAAAAGGAGGTCGCGGCGATCCGCTGCCCGATCCTCGCCGTGCAGGGCGAGGACGACCAGTATGGAACGATGCGCCAGCTCGAGCGCATCGCCGAGCTGCAGCCCGACGCGGGCCTGCTCAAGCTGCCCGCGTGCCGGCACAGCCCGCACCTCGACCGCGCCGACGACGTGCTGCGCGCGCTGTCGGCGTTCTGCATCGGGATCGCGGCCGCCGAAGCGCGTGCGGCACTGCGCGGAGCGGCCGCCGAGGAGCGCTGAAGCAGCCTACAATCGCGGGCGGCCCGGCCGCGACGGAGAAATGAATGCAGATTCTGTGCGGGACCGACTTCAGCGAGCGCGCCGAGGAAGCGGCCCGGCTCGGCGCATTGCTGGCCCAACGCACCGCCGGCGAGTTGACGCTCGTGCACGTGCTCGATACGCGCGGCGTGCTGCTCGGCCCGGCACCCGTTCTCGATGCGATCGAGCAGAACGCGCGCGAGCGCCTGCAATCCGCGGCGCAGCGCCTGCGCGCGCTCGGCGCGCGCGTCACGACCGAACTGCCTGCCGGATGGCCCGACGAGGCGCTCGTCGCGGAAGCCAGGCGGCACTCGGCCGGCCTGCTGATCCTGCCCGCCCTGGGCCGGCGCGACGGCGCCGGCGTGCGGCTCGGCAAGACCTGCGAACGCGTGCTGCGCACGACCGAAACGCCGATGCTGGTGCTGCGCGATGCGGCGCCGCTGCGGGCGTGGCTCGCCGACGAACGCCCGCTGCGCATGCTGATCGCCTACGACTTCACGCCGCAGGCCGACGCCGCCGTGATGTTCGCCGGTCGCCTGGCCGAGCTCGGCGCCTGCCAGCCGATCGCCGCGTACGTCGACGATCCGCGCCGCGAAGCGGCGCGCCTGGGCCTGCTCGACGACCCGGCGCAGGTCGAGCGACACCTGCGCGACGAGATCGCGCGCCGCGTCGCGCGCGCACTGCCGTCGCTGCACATGGAGGTCGTCGTCTCGCCGCACGACGGCGATCCGTCCGCACGACTGGCGCACCTCGCCGAGCGCGAGCAGGCGGACCTCGTGCTCGTCGGCTCGAACCAGCGCGGCGCGCTCGAGCGACTGTTCACGGGCTCGATCGCGCTCGACCTGCTGCGCGATTCGGCCGCCAACGTGCTCGTCGTTCCGGGCGCCGCCGTCTCGTCGCTCGCGCAGTTGCCGCCGGTCATCCGGCGGATCGTCGCGGCGACCGACCTGTCGTCGATCGGAAACCGGGCGGTCGCACACGCGCTCGCGCTCGCCCCGGCCGACGCCGAAGTCGTCGTCGTGCACGTCGTCAGTCCGAACCTGATGCGCAACGGGCAATACGGGCGCCCGTCGCATCCCGGCTTCGCCAGCGAGCACGCGGCGATCGTCGAGGAACGGCGGCACAGCCTGCGCACGCTCGTGGCCGACGCCGTGGCCGCGGGTCGTCCGGCGATCCGCATCGAGCTGGTCGAGAGCGATCGGCCCGAGCGCGCGCTGCTCGAGACGATCGAGCGGGAAGCCGCCGATCTCGTGTGCGCCGGAACGATCGGCCGCACCGGGCTCGGCGCGGCGCTGCTCGGATCGACCGCGCAGACGCTGCTCCGCGGCACGCGCCGGCCGATCCTGCTGGTCCAGCCGCAGGACCGCTGATCCCCGGCGACCCGCGCCGGGGCGTCAGCGCGAAGCGGCTGCGGCGCGCCGCAGCCGGTCGTGCACGGCCCACCACTCGGGGGTGTGCGGGACGCGCTCGATCAGGATCCGCTCGCAGCCCGATCGATCGAGCCGGCGCAGGATGTCGTACAGGTCGTGCGCGGTCGTGCGGGCGTCGTGCGACATCTCGAGGCCGACATCGGCCTGCGACGGCGAAACCGAGCGCGACCACAGCGCGACCCGCCGGCCCAGGCTGCGCCAATGCGCCAGGCGCTCGGCGATCTCCGACGCATCGACGAGCTCGACCGGGGTAGCCGGCGCGTAATGCGCGTCGAGCGTGCCCGATGCGCGCGGCGCGTGCGGATCGCGCTCGAGCACGGGTTCACCGAGCACGGCCCGGATCTGCGCGCTCGACACGCCGCCCGGACGCAGCAGCACGACGCGATCGCGGCTGAGGTCGACGATCGTCGACTCGACGCCGACCTCGCACGCGCCCCCGTCGAGGATCAACGGCGCATCGTCGCCGAGGTCCTCCAGCACGTGCTCGGCGCGCGTCGGACTGATCCGCCCGAAGCGGTTCGCCGACGGTGCCGCGACGCCGATCCCGCCGAGCCGGCCGAAATCGGCGAGCAGCGCGCGTGCGACCGGATGCGCCGGCGCGCGCAGCCCGATCGTCGACTCGACGCCGCAGGCGAAGGCCGGAGCGCCCGCGGCGCGCGTGAGGATCAGCGTGAGCGGCCCCGGCCAGAACGCCTCGGCCAGTCGCTGCGCGCGTGCGCACCATTTCGACCAGGCCCGCGCGCGCTCGTCGTCGAGCACGTGCACGATCAGCGGATGCCCGACCGGGCGCTGCTTGATCCGGTAGACCTCGGCGACCGCGCTCGCGTTGGCCGCGTCGGCGCCGAGCCCGTACACCGTCTCGGTGGGGAACACGACGAGCTCGCCGCGCGCGAGCCGCCGCGCGCCCTCCTCGATCGATGCGGCGTCGGCCGGCCGCACACGATGCATCGCGCCGGGTTCGCTCACGCGACGATGCCCAGATCGCGTTCGATCGCCTGTGCGATCCGCATCGCGTCGTCGGCCGATTCGCCGAGCACGGTGACGTGGCCCATCTTGCGCCCGCGTCGCGGGTCGCGCTTGCCGTACAGATGCAGCTTCGCCGACGGATGGCGAAGCACGGCCGACCAGTCGGGCTCGCGCACGACGTCGCGATCGGCGCTGCCCGTGTCGTACCAGCAGTCGCCGAGCAGGTTGATCATCACCGCCGGCGCCAGCGCCCGCGTCGCGCCGAGCGGCCAGCCGGCGAGCGCGCGCGCCTGCTGCTCGAACTGGCTCGTCGCGCAGGCGTCGATCGAATAATGGCCCGAGTTGTGCGGCCGCGGCGCGATCTCGTTGACGAGCAGCGTTTCGTCGGCCAGCACGAAGAATTCGACGCACAGCACGCCGACGTAGTCGAGTGCGTCGGCGATCGCGCGCGCGGCGTCGATCGCGCGCCCTTCGAGCGCCGACGAGACGCGAGCGGGCACCGACGTGCGCGCGAGAATTCCGTTGCGATGCACGTTCTCGGCGAGCGGCCACGCAAGGCTCGCGCCGTCGAACCCGCGTGCGAGCAGCACCGACACCTCGCGCTCGAGCGCCAGGCGCCGCTCGAGCACGCACGGCACCGAACCCAGCGACTCGAAGGCGGCGAGCGCCTGCGCGGGGGACGAAACGCTCGCCTGTCCCTTGCCGTCGTACCCGAGCCGTGCGGCCTTGACGATTCCGGGGAACAGCCCGCCCGGCGCGTCGCGCGCATCGGTCGACGAGTGCAGCGGGCGGTACGGCGCGGTATCGAGCCCGGTGTCGCGCACGAACGCTTTCTCGGCGATGCGATCCTGCGCGATCGCCACGCTCGCGGCCGACGGTGCGACGACGGTGCGCGACGCGAGCCAGTCGAGCGCGCGCGCCGGGACGTTCTCGAACTCGGTGGTCACCGCGGCGCACGTGCGCGCGAGCTCGGCGAGCGCGTCCTCGTCGACGTAGTCGGCGCGCAGGTGCCGCTCGGCGATCGATCCCGCCGGGCTGTCGGCTCCGGGATCGAGCACGCACACGCGATAGCCGAGACTGTGCGCGGCCATGCAGAACATCCGGCCGAGCTGACCGCCGCCGAGCATGCCCAGCCAGCTCCCGGGCGCAAGCGGAGCGTCGAGTCGTCGTGCACCGGTCGCGGACGAGCGGCCGGCCCCGGACGCGCTGCGCATCGGCACGGCGCTCACGCCGGCGGAAGCGTCATCGCTCGTGCCGCCTCGGACTGCCGCTGGCGGAATGCATCGAGCTTCGCGCACAGCGCCGCGTCGTCGAGCGCGAGCATCGCCACCGCGTGCAGCGCGGCGTTGGCCGCGCCGGCCTCGCCGATGGCGAAGGTCGCCACCGGAATGCCGCGCGGCATCTGCACGATCGACAGCAGCGAGTCCTCGCCGCGCAGGTATTTCGACGGAACCGGAACGCCCAGTACGGGAACGGTCGTCTTGGCGGCGAGCATTCCGGGCAGATGCGCCGCACCGCCCGCACCGGCGATGATCGCGCGCAGGCCGCGCGCGCGCGCGCTCTCGGCATACTCGAACATCTCGTCGGGCATCCGGTGGGCCGACACGACGCGCACCTCGCAGGCGACGTCGAATTCGCGCAGCACCGCCACCGCGTGCTCCATCACGTTCCAGTCGCTGCCCGACCCCATGACGACGCCGACGCGCGGCCCGGCCGCTTCGGGTGCAGCGGGCTCGTTGCCCACCGAGAGCTCGGCGCTCATCGCTCGACGCGCCCCGATTCGACGTCGTCCGGCGCCAGCGCCTCGCCCGCGATCCGGCGCAGCGCTTCCCGGTACCGCGCGGCGGTCTGCTCGACGACCTGCGGCGGCAACGCCGGCGGGGGCGGCCGCTTGTTCCATCCGGGGACGCTTTCGAGGTAATCGCGCACGTACTGCTTGTCGAACGACGGCGGCGAAGCGCCCGGACGCCACGCGTCGGCCGGCCAGAAACGCGACGAATCGGCGGTGAGGACTTCGTCCATCAGGTGCAGCGTGCCGTTGGCGTCGAGCCCGAACTCGAACTTCGTGTCGGCGACGAGGATCCCGCGCGCACCGGCGTACTCGGCGGCGCGCCGATACAGCTCGAGGCTGATCTCGCGGATCCGCTCGGCGAGCGCAGCGCCGATCCGCTCCGACATGTCGGCGAACGAGATGTTCTCGTCGTGCTCGCCGAGCTCGGCCTTGGCGGCCGGCGTGAAGATCGGCTCGGGCAGCCGGTCGGCCATGCGCAACCCGGGCGGCAAGGCGATGCCGCACACCGAGCCGCTCGCCTGGTAATCCTTCCAGCCCGAACCGATGAGATAGCCGCGGACGACGGCCTCGACGAGAATCGGCCGCAGCCGCTTCACGACCATCGATCGTCCGCGCACCTGGTCGCGTTCGTCGGGCTGAACGACCGACTCCGGATCGACGCCCGTCAGGTGGTTGGGCACCACGTCGGCCAGGCGGTCGAACCAGAACAGCGCCATCCGGTTGAGCACGCGGCCCTTGTCCGGAATCGGTTCGCCGAGCACGACGTCGAAGGCCGACAACCGATCGGTCGTGACGATCAGCAGCCGGTCGTCGCCGACCGCATAGTTGTCGCGCACCTTGCCGCGCGAAACGAGCGGCAGCGAATGCAGCTTCGAGCGATAGACGATCGACATCGGCCCCTTCCGGAAAAGCGTCATTCTGCCTGATCGACGCCGCGGCTCAGCCGGGCCGGCGCATCCATCCGAGGCCGTTGTGCGTTCCCGCGCGCGGCCGGTACTCGCAACCGACCCAGCCGTCGTAGCCCAGTTCGTCGAGCAGCGCGAACAGGTACGGGTAGTGCAATTCGCCGACGTCGGGCTCGGCCCGCTCGGGAACGCCGGCGATCTGCACGTGGCCGACGCCCGGCAGGTAGCGCCGGATCTTCATCGAGACGTCGCCTTCGACGACCTGGCAGTGATAGAGGTCCATCTGGACCTTCAGGTTCGGCTCGCCGACCTCGGCGACGAGGGCGTGCGCGTCGGCCTGCGTGGTGAGCAGGTAGCCGGGCACGTCGCGCGGATTGATCGGCTCGACGAGCACGGTGATGCCGGCGCTCGCCAGTCGCCGGCACGCCCAGCGCAGGTTTCGCACGCAGGTCGCGCGCTGCGCCGCACGTTGCGATTCGTCGCGCACGACGCCGGCCATCACGTGCAGGCGCGGGCAGCCCAGCACCGCCGCGTACTCGAGCGCCTGGTCGATCGACGCTCGGAATGCGTCGACGCGAGCCGGCAGGCTGCTCAGGCCGCGCTCGCCGGCGCGCGAATCGCCCGGCGGCGCGTTGAACAGCACCTGCTCGAGCCCGTTCGAGAGGAGCGCCGAGCGGATCTCGACGGCCGAATGCTCGTACGGAAACAGGAACTCGACGGCGCGAAAACCGTCTCGTGCGGCCGCCTCGAAGCGCTCGAAGAACGGCAGCTCGGTGTACAACCAGGACAGGTTCGCAGCGAATTTCGGCATCTTCGCTCCTTGCGCGCCGACGTCGGGACGGCGCGATCCCTCATGATAGAGGCCCCGGGCGCCCGCTCCGGCAGGCTGCGCGCCCACTGCCCGGCGCGGCGACCCACTACCCCGACACCGATGACCTGGATCGCCACCTACCTCGCCGCCGGCGCCCTCGTCGGATTCCTCGCCGGGCTGCTCGGCATCGGCGGCGGCATGACACTCGTGCCGGTACTCGCGACGCTGTTCGCCGCGCAGTCGCTCGCCCCCGACTACACCGTGCACCTCGCGCTCGGGACCGGCATGGCGTCGGTGCTGTTCACGTCGAGCGCGAGCGTGCGCGAGCATCACCGGCACGCCGCGGTCGACTGGAGCATCGTCGTTCGCATCGCCCCGGGCATGCTGCTCGGAACGCTTTCGTCGACGATTGCCGCCGGATGGATCGCGCAGCGAACGCTCGCCCTCGCGTTCGCGGCGATCGTGTTCGCCGGCGCCACGCAGATCCTGCTCGGACGCAAGCCGTCGGCCTCGCGAAAGCTGCCCGGGCCGGCGGGCATGCTCACGGTCGGCTACGCGATCGGCGTCGTCTGCGGACTCGTTTCGGCCGGAGGGACGTTCCTCACCGTGCCGTTCATGCTGTTCTGCGGCGTGCCGATGCACCGTGCGATCGGAACCGGCGCGGCGATCGGACTGCCGGTCGCACTGGTGGGAACGATCGGCTACGTCGTGAGCGGGCTTCGCGTCGACGCGCTGCCGGACCACACGCTCGGCTTCGTCTACCTGCCGGCGCTGGCTGCGCTCGTCGTCGCGAGCGTGCTGACCGCCCCATGGGGCGCGCGCAAGGCGCACGCGCTGCCCGTCGCGACGCTCAAGCGCGTGTTCGCCTGCCTGCTCTACGCGCTGGCGACGAAGATGGCCGTCAGCGCATGGTGAGCGCCTTCTCCCGGAGACCCTCGATGATCAGCGAACTCGTCCTCTTCGACCTGCCGCACGGCATGACGCGCGAGCAGGTGGTCGACGGCATGCGCGCAGTCGCGCCCGCATGGCGACGCAACCCCGACCTCATCCGCAAGACGTTCCTGTACGACGCGACGAACCGGCGCAGCGGCGCGCTGTACCTGTGGAAGACGCGCGAGGCGGCCACCGCAGCGCACGACGACGCCTGGCGCGCGCGCATCGTGCAGACCTACGGCGGCGTTCCCACCGTGCAGTATTTCGAGACGCCGCTCGTCGTCGACAACGCGCTCGGACGGACGATCGAGGAAACCGACTGAGCGGCCCGGCGAACGCCGCGCTCAGCGCACGACCTGCGCCAGCTCGCCCTTGCGATAGCGATCGATCATCACCGAAAGCGGCACCGCCTTGATCCTGCTCGCCTGCCCTTCGCAGCCGAACTCGCGATACCGCGCAAGGCAGACCTTCTTCGCCGCCAGATGCGCGGGCTTCAGGTATTCGCGCGGATCGAATTTCGACGGGTGCTCCGAGAAGAAGCGGCGGATCGCGCCGGTCATCGCGAGCCGGATGTCGGTGTCGATGTTGATCTTGCGCACGCCGTACCGGATCGCCTCCTGGATTTCCTCGACCGGCACGCCGTAGGTTTCCTTCATGTCGCCGCCGAACTCGCGGATCTCGGCGAGCAGTTCCTGCGGAACCGACGACGAACCGTGCATCACCAGGTGCGTATTGGGAATCCGGCGGTGGATCTCCTTGATCCGGTCGATGGCGAGAATGTCGCCGGTGGGCTTGCGCGAGAACTTGTAGGCGCCGTGCGAAGTGCCGATCGCGATGGCGAGCGCGTCGACCTGCGTCTTCTTCACGAAATCGGCCGCCTGCTCGGGGTCGGTCAGCAACTGCTCGCGCGTCATCGTGCCTTCGGCGCCGTGCCCGTCCTCCTTGTCGCCCTTCATCGTCTCGAGCGATCCGAGGCAGCCGAGTTCGCCCTCGACCGTCACGCCGACCGTGTGCGCCATGCCGACGACGCGCCGGGTCACGTCGACGTTGTACTCGTACGACGCGATCGTCTTGCCGTCCTCCTGCAGCGAACCGTCCATCATCACCGACGAAAAGCCCAGGCGGATCGCCTGCAGGCACACGGCCGGCGATTGCCCGTGGTCCTGGTGCATCACGACGGGCACGTCGGGGTAGCTCTCGACGGCGGCTTCGATCAGGTGGCGCAGGAACGTCTCGCCCGCGTATTTCCGGGCGCCCGCCGACGCCTGCATGATGACCGGGGCATCGACCTCGCTCGCGGCGGCCATGATGGCCTGGACCTGCTCGAGGTTGTTGACGTTGAACGCCGGGATCCCGTAACCGTTCTCGGCCGCGTGATCGAGCAGCTGACGCATCGAAACCAGGGGCATGACGACCTCCGAAGTGGAACTTGGCGCAGCCCCCGGCAGCCGCGAGCGGCAACCCGATGTGCGTGAGAGGCTGCGCGAAGCTCCCTTGTGCCGATTATCGCCTACGCGACGCCGCGCACCGGCGATCGCCTGCGGCGCAGTGCGACATGCATGGCTTGGCGAGCGCGCGTCCGACGTACGCCCGGCGCTGTGAGCGAGACAGGGGCATACGGGCTTATCGGGCCGTTGCGCTGCGCACGCCGTGAAGCCGGCCTTCGGCTCCCCTGCGCTGCTCGCCCTCGCGGGCGGCTGCGCAACTCGCCCTCGTCGCGGCGCCCCTTCGGGGCTTGCGCCTCGGAGCTCGAACAGTGCTCGCCGACGGCCCCCGCGA
>JAKFES010000224.1:0-5521 GCA_036675585.1 Burkholderiaceae bacterium | reverse complement strand
GATGCGCCCGGCGCGGCGACGCCCGCCGCGGGTGGCTGGATCTGGCCGGCTTCGGGTGAAGTCGTGCAGACGTTCTCGCAGCCGCGCAGCATGGGGATCGCGATCGCCGGCAAGCCCGGCGATCCGATCGTCGCGGTCAACGACGGCCGCGTGATCTTCAGCGGCGCCGGCCCGCGCTCGTACGGCAACCTCGTCATCGTCAAGCACGCCGACGAGACGCTGTCGGTGTATGCGCACAATCGCGCGCTGCTGGTGAAGGAAGGCCAGAGCGTGCAGCGCGGCCAGCGCATTGCCGAACTCGGCAGCTCGGGCACCGATTCGCCGAAGCTGCACTTCGAGATCCGGAAGGATGGCCGCCCGATCGATCCGCGCAAGGTACTGCCGGCCCGCTGAGCGGCGCGGCGCGCCCGGCCCCGGTTCGACGCGATGACGCCCGTCCTGTGCTTCGACATCGAGACCGTCCCCGACATCGCGGGCCTGCGCACGTTGTGGGGGCTCGACGCCGCGCTCGATGATGCACGCGTGGCCGAGCTCGCGTTCGAGAGGCGGCGCGAGCAGACCGGCAGCGACTTCCTGCCGCTGCATCTGCAGCGCGTGGTCGCGATCGGGTGCCTGTTCCGGGACGACGACGGGCTCGTCGTGCGTTGCCTGGGCCAACCCGACGATTCCGAGGCGAAGCTGGTGCAGATGTTCTATCGCTTCGTCGATCGCCACACGCCGCAGCTCGTCTCGTGGAACGGAGGCGGCTTCGACCTGCAGGTGCTCCATTACCGTGCGCTCGTGCACGGCGTGCAGGCCGCGCGCTACTGGGAGCAGGGCGACGAGGATCGCGACTTCCGCTTCAACAATTACCTGAACCGCTATCACACGCGGCATCTGGACCTGATGGCGACGCTGGCGCTGTTCACGCCGCGCGCCAATGCGCCGCTCGACGAACTGGCGAAGCTGTGCGGATTTCCCGGCAAGCTCGGGATGGACGGCTCGCAGGTGTGGTCGGCGTTCCAGGCCGGGCAACTGCCCGGGATCCGCGCGTATTGCGAGACCGACGTCGCGAACACTTATCTGATGTTCTGTCGTTTCCAGGCGATGCGCGGTGCGTGGACCGCGGAGCGGTACCGCAGCGAGACGGCGCTCGTGCGCGAGACGCTCCAGGCGCAGTCGGAGCAGGCGGTGCACTGGCGCGAGTTCCTGCAGGCGTGGCCGGACCGATCGGGCGGCGCGAATCGGCCGGGCGAGTCTTGAGCGAACTGCAGCTCGACGTCGAGTCGCTCGACCTCGACGCCAACGGGATCGCGCGGCACGAGGGCAAGGTCGTCTTCGTGCGCGGGGCGCTGCCCGGCGAACGCGTCTCGGCCTCGATCGTGCGCCGCAAGCCGCGCTACGACGTCGCGGACACCGTCGAGGTGCTGCGCCCGAGCAGCGCGCGCGTCGTCCCGCGCTGCCCGCATTTCGGCGTGTGCGGCGGCTGTTCGATGCAGCACGTCGACGTGGGCGCGCAACTCGCGATCAAGCAGCGCGTACTGGAGGACCAGCTGCGCCATCTCGGCAAGGTGCAGCCCGAGACCTGGCTGGCGCCGGTCGCCGGCCCCGCCTGGCGCTATCGGCACCGGGCGCGGCTGTCGGTGCGCGACGTGGCGAAGAAGGGCGGCGTGCTCGTCGGCTTCCACGAGCGCGCGTCGAGCTACGTCGCCGACATGCGCGAATGCCACGTGCTGCCCGAGCGCGTGTCGGACCTGCTGTTGCCGCTGCGCGAGCTGATCGGCTCGCTCGGCGTGCGCCGGCGCCTGCCGCAGATCGAGGTGGCCGTCGGCGAGGACGCCGGGCGCGGGGAACACGTCGCGCTCGTCCTGCGCGTGCTCGATGCACCCGACGAGGCCGACCTCGAGCGCTTGCGCCGCTTCGCCGCCGTCGAGCGCGTCGAGCTCTGGCTGCAGCGCAGCGGGCCCGATTCGATCGAGCTCCTCTGCGACACGACCGGCTTGTGCGCATCGCAGGGCGCCCGCTCGGCGCTCGCCTATGCGCTGCCCGAGTTCGGCGTGCGCATGCCGTTCCGGCCGACCGACTTCACGCAGGTCAACGCGCGCATCAACGAAGTGCTCGTTCGGCGTGCATTGCGATGGCTCGATCCGCAACCGGGCGAGCGGGTCGCCGACCTGTTCTGCGGTCTCGGCAACTTCACGTTGCCGATCGCTTCGCGCGGTGCCTTTGCCGTCGGCCTCGAAGGAAACCGCACGCTCGTCGAGCGCGCTTCGGCGAACGCGCACGCCAATGCGCTCGCGCAGCGCTGCGAGTTTCGCGCGGCCAACCTGTTCGCGCTCGACACCGCACAGTGGCAGGCGCTCGGGCCTTTCGAGCGCGTGCTGATCGATCCGCCGCGCGAAGGGGCGATCGAGGTGGCGAAGGCGCTCGCGGCCGACGAGGCGCGGCCCGGGCGCATCGTCTACGTGTCGTGCAATCCGGCGACGCTCGCGCGCGACGCGGCGGTGCTGGTGCACCAGGGCGGCTTCGTGCTGAAGGCGGCGGGGGTGTTGAACATGTTCCCGCACACCTCGCACGTGGAGTCGATGGCGGTGTTCGCGCCGCGCTAGCGTCCGCGCTCAGGCTGCGCCCGGCGCCGTCGGCGGCCGCCGCGAACGCTCGGGCGTCTGCCCGGTCCAGCGCTTGAACGACCGGAAAAACGAACTCGGATCGGCGAAGCCCAGCCGATCGGCGATGTCGGCCAGTTGGTCGCCGTGGGCGAGATAGCGTTCGGCCAGCTCGCGACGCACCTCGTCGAGCAGGTCGCTGAACCGGCAGTTCTCCTGTGCGAGCCGGCGCTGCAGCGTTCGTTCGCTGACGTGGAGTTCGCGCGCGACGTGCGCGAGCGACGCGGCACGGCGGGGCAGCATCGTGCGCAGCACGCCGCAGACCGCGTGTCGCGTGGTGCCGGCGCGGTGCAGCTCGTCGAGCTGGCGGCGCGCCTCGTCGTCGAACAACGCGGCCAGTCGGGGCTTGCCGCTGACGAGCGCAAGCTCGAGGTCGGCCCGCCGGAAGACGATCGCGTCGTGCATCTGCCCGAACAGCGCCGGGCACGAGAACGACTGCGCGTAGCGCGCGTGGTACGCCGGCGGCGGGCACCGCAGCGTCAGACGCACCGGAACGATGTGCCGTTCGGTGAACAGCCGACCGAAAGTCAGCAGCGAACCCATCTGGATGTCCATCCGGCAGCGACTGTAGGGCCGCTCGGGCCCCGGGTCCTGGATCCGGATCTCGGTGGCAGCGCACCCCGGGACGATGTCGAGCCGGCACGCCGAGACCAGCTCGTTGTATTGCGCGATGCGCTCGAGTGCCGCGCCGAAGGTCCGGCTGGCCAGCGCGAGCAGGCCGACGACACCGAAGAGCTCGGGCCGCATCTGCATGCCCAGCGCGAGTCCGATCGCCGGGTCGCCGATGCGTTGGTAGGCCAGCGTGAAGAATTGATCGGCCTGCGGTTCGGTCATCGGCCGCCTCAGGTCCTCGGCCGCGAGGCCGACGTCCGCCGCCATCCGGGCGAGGTCGTGGCCCGCCCGGTGCAGCGCATCGAGCAGGTTGAGCGGCAGGGCTGCCTTGCGAAGCGCGACCGTCTGGGGCACGACCGGACTCCTTGGCGTGATCGGCGAGCGGATTGGCGCCGGATGTCATTGCTGACCGAGTCGGCGAGATTAGGCTGCCGGAGGGACAACTGCAAGGAGTCTCCCCTGTCGATGGGTCGTTCACGTTCCCGCGCCGGCGCTCCGGTCGCTGCGCCACGCAAGATCCACCCCATCGTCGCGCTCGATTATCGCGTGCGCGTACCTTCATGCCTGTTGCTGTTCGCGCTATGGACGTCGCTGCTGCTTTCGCGCGACGCCGCGCCCGGGACCTGGGCGCTGGCCTTGTTCCACAGCCTGCTGTGGCCGCATCTCGCGCTGCTGCACGGAAAGCACGCTCGCGACAGCAAGCGCGCCGAACTGCGCAACCTGCTCGGCGACTCGTTCCTGGCCGCCACCGTGTCGGGGCTCGCGGGCTACAGCTTGTGGCCGACGGTCACCATGATCATCGGATCGAACGCGGCGAACCTGAGCGTCGGCGGCAATCGCTTTGCGCTCACCGGGCTGGCCGTGTTCGCGCTCGGCTGCCTCGTCGGCGGGTCGTTCACCGGTTTCGCGGTCGACTTCGGGGCAGACATCTACACAACCTTCCTTTCGATCACGACGCTGCTGCTGTTCACCACGATCTTCGGCATGCACTCGCACGTGCAGACCAAGCGCGTGCTGCAGAACAAGCAGGAGCTGATGCGGCAGAACCAGCGGATCGGCGAGCAGAACCGGCACATCGAGACCGCCTGGGCGCAGGCCGAACGCGAGCGCACCGCCGCCGAGCAGGCGCGCGAGCTCGCCGAGGCCGCCAACCGCGCCAAGAGCGCCTTCCTCGCCAACATGAGCCACGAGCTGCGCACGCCGCTGAACGCGATCATCGGCTACAGCGAACTGCTCGAAGAGGAGGTCGTCGACGCCGGGCAGACGCAGTTGCAGCCCGACCTGCGCAAGATCCGGGCGGCCGGTCGGCAGTTGTCGGGCCTGATCGACAACGTGCTCGATCTCTCGAAGATCGAGGCGAACAAGTTCGAGATCGAGCGGGTCGACGTGGACCTTGCGCGACTGATCGACGAAGTCGTCGACACCACCGGCCCCGCGGTGGCGAAGAACGAGAACACGCTCACGCTCACCGTCGAACCGGGCATCGGCGTCGTCCGCACCGACGCCACGAAACTGCGCCAGGTGCTGCTCAACCTGCTCTCGAATGCCGCCAAGTTCACGCAGGCGGGCCGCCTGCGGCTCGACGTCCGGCGACGCCCGGAACGCGGGCTCGTCTTCGAAGTCAGCGACTCGGGCATCGGGATGACTCCCGAGCAGCTCGAGCGGCTGTTCGAACCCTTCACGCAGGCCGACGATACGACGACGCGCCGCTTCGGCGGCACCGGTCTGGGCCTGGCCATCTCGCGTCGGCTGTGCCGGCTCATGGGCGGCGACATCACGGTGCGCAGCGAAGCCGGAAAGGGGTCGTGCTTCACGGTGTTCCTGCCGCTCGACGAAGCCGGCGGCGAGCCGGATGACACGCGGCGCGCGGGCCCCGAAAACGTCGCAGCCGCTCCGGCATCGCTGCTGGCGCGATGAACGGCGCCGTGTCCTCGTCGCAGCCCGCGGGGCGCGTGCCGGCGCAGGCGACACCGCCCCGCGTGCACCCGATCGTCCAGCTCGATTACCGCGTGCGCATCTGCGCGAACCTGCTGGTGCTGGTCGTCATGGTGTCGATCTTCGCCGAGCGGCCGGCGCCGCGCTGGATCTGGGCGCTCCTCTTGTTCCAGGGCGTGCTGTGGGCGCATCTGGCTTTCGTGCTGGCGCGCCGTTCGGCCGACAGCCGCCGTGCCGAGCATCGCAACCTGCTGGTCGATGCGCTGCTGTACGGGGCACTCGCCGGCCTCGGTTCGTTCAGCCTGTGGCCGAGCGTCATCATGTTCAGC
>JAKFES010000291.1:0-5583 GCA_036675585.1 Burkholderiaceae bacterium | reverse complement strand
AGCGGCGCCGCGCCGGCGGGCGGTGCGACGACCGAGGACGGCGCTGCGGAGGCTTCGGCTTCCCCGGTCTCGTCCGCTTCCGCTCCCGATGCGGGCCAGGCCGCGGGCGCGGCGTCGTTCGCCTCGGCGCTGGTCACGGTTCCGCCGGGCGCGGAAGGCGACCCGGCCGCGAGGGCGGACACCGGTTCGACGACGGCTGCGGTCGCGGCCGGGTCGGACGCGCAGCCTGCCTCGGACCCGGCTGCGGTCGCGCAGCGCCCCGCGGCGCAGGCCGATTCGCTCGTCCTGCGCTTCGAGCGCGAATCGTGGGTCGAGGTGCGCGACGGCACCGGCCGCGTGCTGCTGATCGGCACGCAGCCGGCGCAGAGCCTGCGCGAGATCTCGGGGCAGAAGCCGTACTCGATGACGATCGGCAACGCGCCTTTCGTTCGCGTCGAAGCGGGCGGGCGCAACGTCGATCTGGGCGCGGTCACGCACAAAGGCGTGGCTCGCGTGCGCATCGAGTGAGCCGCACGACGGAGCCGACGATGTCCACCGCACCTGCGCCGATGGCGGTCGGGCCGGCGCCGCGGCGCACCTCGCACGCGATGCGCGTCGCGTGGGGTGCGCGCAGCGTCCAGGTGGGCGGCGGCGCCCCGGTCGTCGTCCAGTCGATGACGAACACCGATACGGCCGATCCGATCGCCACCGCGATCCAGGTCGAGGCGCTCGCGCGCGCCGGCTCCGAGCTCGTGCGGATCACCGTCAATACGGCGGCGGCGGCGGCCGCGGTCGCGCCGCTTCGCGAGCGGCTCGACCGGAGGGGCATCGACGTTCCGCTGATCGGCGACTTCCACTACAACGGGCACAAGCTGCTGGCCGAGCACCCCGGGTGCGCGCAGGCGCTGTCGAAATACCGGATCAATCCGGGCAACGTCGGTCTCGGGCGCAAGCGGGAAGACAACTTCGCGCGGATGATCGAGATCGCGTGCCGTCAGGGCAAGGCGGTACGCATCGGCGTGAACTGGGGCAGTCTCGACCCGACGCTGCTCGCGCGCCTGATGGACGAGAACGCTGCGCGCGCGCAGCCATGGGAGGCGCAGGCCGTGCTGCGCGAGGCGCTCGTCACCTCGGCGATCGAGAACGCACAGCGCGCCGAGGCGCTCGGGTTGTCGCACGATGCGATCTGCCTGTCGGCCAAGGTCTCGCAGGTGCAGGACCTGATCGCGGTCTACACCGAGCTCGCGCGCCGCTGCGACTGGCCGCTGCACCTCGGGCTGACCGAGGCCGGCATGGGCAGCAAGGGCATCGTCGCGTCGACGGCGGCGCTGGCCGTGCTGCTGCAGCGCGGGATCGGCGACACGATCCGCGTCTCGCTCACGCCCGAGCCGGGCGGCGAGCGCAGCCGCGAGGTCGTCGTCGCGCAGGAGATCCTGCAGACGATGGGTTTGCGCGCATTCACGCCGCAGGTGGTCGCGTGCCCCGGGTGCGGGCGCACCAGCAGCACGTTCTTCCAGGAGCTCGCCGCCTCGATCCAGGGATGGCTGCGCGAGCAGATGCCGATCTGGAAAGGGCGCTATCCGGGCGTCGAGTCGCTGCAGGTCGCCGTCATGGGCTGCGTGGTCAACGGACCCGGCGAGAGCCGGCATGCCGACATCGGCATCTCGCTGCCCGGCTCCGACGAGGCACCCGTGGCGCCCGTGTTCATCGACGGCGAGCGCAGCGTGACGCTCAAGGGCGAGCGCATCGCCGAGGAATTCCAGGCGATCGTCGCCGAGTACGTCGAACGACGCTACGGCTGAACGATCCACGACATGTCCCCAAGCAACGAAGCGACGACCTCTCCCGTGCAGGCCCCGAAGCGCGCAACCGAGCGGCTGAGCGGCGTGCGCGGGATGAACGACATCCTGCCCGCCGACGAGGCGCTGTGGAGCCGGTTCGACGAGGCCGTGGCCGACACGATGCGCTCGTACGGCTACCGGCGCATCCGCACGCCGATCGTCGAGCCCACGCGCCTGTTCGTGCGCGGAATCGGCGAGGTGACCGACATCGTCGAGAAGGAGATGTACTCCTTCACCGACGCGCTGAACGGCGAGAACCTCACGCTTCGTCCCGAGAACACGGCGGGCGTCGTGCGCGCCGTCGTCGAGCACAACCTGCTCTACGAGGGGCCGCAGCGGCTGTGGTACGCCGGTCCGATGTTCCGGCACGAGCGCCCGCAGAAAGGGCGCTACCGCCAGTTCCATCAGGTGGGCGCCGAAGCGCTCGGCCTGGCCGGGCCCGACGTCGACGCCGAAGTGATCCTGATGTGCCAGCGCCTGTGGGATGCGCTGGGCATCGTCGGCGCGCGGCTCGAGATCAATTCGCTGGGCCAGGCCGACGAGCGGCGCGCGCACCGCGACGCGCTGATCGCGTATTTCGAGGTTCGGCGCGACCGCCTCGACGCCGACGCCGAGCGGCGGCTGCACACGAACCCGCTGCGCATCCTCGACTCGAAGAATCCGGCGATGCAGCCGCTCGTCGAAGGCGCACCGCGGCTGGTCGATTTCCTGGGCACCGGATCGCTCGCGCATTTCGAGCGGCTGCAGGCGCTGCTGCGCGCGCAGAACCTGCCGTTCCGCATCAATCCGCGGCTGGTGCGCGGGCTCGATTACTACAATCTCAGCGTGTTCGAATGGGTCGCCGACATCGGGGGAACCGAGTTGACGATCTGCGGAGGCGGGCGCTACGACCCGCTGATCGAAATGCTCGGCGGAAAGCCCGCGCCGGCCTGCGGCTTCGCGCTCGGTGTCGAGCGCGTGCTCGGGATGCTGCGTGAGCAGCACGCCACGTCGGCTCCCGCGCAATGCGACGTCTACGTCGTGCATCACGGCGACGCGACGCTCGAAGCGGCGCTGCACGCCGCCGAGCGACTGCGCGACGCGGGGCTCGACGTGATCCTGCATGGCGGGGGCGGCAGCTTCAAGTCGCAGTTCAAGCGTGCCGACGCGAGCGGCGCGCAGTTCGCGCTGATTCTCGGCGTCGACGAGCTCGCGCGCGGCGAGGCCTCGCTCAAATGGTTGCGCGACACGACCGCGCCCGCACGCCAGGAGAGCGTTGCGCTCGAGCGCGTCGTCGAGCGGGTGCACGACGCGATCGCCCACGACGACTGACCGGAGAACCGACAGGCAATGGCCTACAACCTGGAAGAGCAGGAACAACTCGAGAACCTGAAGGCGTTCTGGAACCAGTACGGCAACTTCATCGTCACGATCGTCGCCGTGATCGCGCTGTCGATCGCCGCGTGGCGCGGATACGGCTGGTACCAGGAGCGGCAGACGGCCGAGGCGGCGGCGGTCTACGAGACGCTGCGCGAGGCGGGCCGCGCCAACGACGTCGACCAGGTGCGTGCCGCGGCCGGCGAGCTCTTCGAGAAGTACGGCGACACGGCCTACGGAGAGATGGCGGCGCTGGTCGCCGCCGGGGCCTACGTGCAGGCGGGCGACGCGAAGGCGGCGAAGATCCCGCTGCAGTGGGCGATCGAGAACGCGAAGGACGACGCGTTCCGCCACGCGGCGCGCCTGCGCCTGGCGTCGATCCTGCTCGACGAAGGGGCGTTCGACGAAGGGCTCGAGACGCTCGACGTCGAAGTGACGGGCGCGTTCGCCGCGTTGTACGACGACCGGCGCGGCGACCTCGCGAGCGCCGCCGGCAAGCGCGACGAGGCGCGTGCCGCGTACGACCGCGCGCTCGCCGCGCTGGCGCCGAACGCGGCGTTGCGCAGCATCGTGCAACTGAAGCGCGACGCGCTGGGCGGAGAAGCTTCGTGAGCGCTCGCCCGGCGGTGCGTCCGGTGCGTCGCGTCGTGCTGGTCGCGCTGGCCCTGGGGCTCGGCGGCTGCGCGTGGTGGCCGTGGTCGTCGTCGAAGCCGAAGATTCCCGATCCGCCGCCGGTGACGGCACCGGCGAGCGCGTCGCTCGCCTGGTCGATGTCGCTCGGGGCGGCCGGCGTGAACTTCCAGCCCGTGCTCGCCGGCGACAGCCTGTGGGCGGCGGCGCGCGACGGCACCGTCGTTCGCCTCGACCCGGCCACCGGCCAGGCGCACTGGCGCGTGAAACTCGAGCAGCCGCTGATCGCCGGCGCGGGAAGCGACGGCGAGACCGTCGTCGTCGCGGGTCGCGACGGGTCGCTGATCGCGCTCGACGGCGCCGGGAACCGGCGCTGGGCGACGCCGCTGGGCGCCGAGATCGTCACCGTGCCCAGCGTCGCGCTCGGGCTGGCGATCGTGCGCACGAGCGACAACCGGGTCTCGGCCGTCGAGCTCGATTCGGGCCGGCGCCGCTGGACGTTCCAGCGACAGAGCCCGCCGCTGGTCCTTCGCCAGACGGCGGGGATCGCGATCGACGCGAGCAGCGCCTATGTGGGGCTGCCCGGCGGGCGGCTCGTCGCGCTCACGCTCGACAGCGGCGCGTTGCGCTGGGAAGCGGCGGTGTCGATCCCGCGCGGCGCCAACGAGATCGAGCGCATCGCCGACGTGGTCGGCACGCCGCTGGTCGGCGGGCGCGAAGTCTGCGCGGCGACGTTCCAGGGAAGGCTCGGCTGTTTCGACGCGGCGAGCGGCCGCGCGCTGTGGGCGCGCGACCTGTCGTCGCCTTCGGGCTTCGACATGGACGGGCAGTTCGTCGTCGCGCCCGACGATCGGGGCGACGTCCACGCGTTCTCGCGCCGCGGCGCGAGCCTGTGGCGACAGGAGGCGCTGCGCCGGCGCGAGCTCGCCGCGCCGCTGCTGCTGCCGCGCTTCGTCGCGATCGGCGACCGCACCGGGCTCGTGCACGCGCTCGAGCGCGACGACGGCGAGATCGCCGCGCGCCTGACGACCGACGGATCGCGCATCGTCTCGGCGCCGGTCGCGGCGGCCGGTCTCGCCGTGGTGCAGACGAGCGCGGGTGGGCTGTATGCGTTTCGCATCGAATAGACACGCATCGAACCGACCCGCGAACGGGGCGGGGTAGCGATGGCGCTGCTGCCCGTCGTCGCGCTGGTCGGCCGGCCCAACGTCGGGAAGTCGACGCTGTTCAACCGGCTCACGCGCAGCCGTTCGGCCCTCGTCGCCGACGTTCCCGGGCTGACGCGCGATCGCCAGTACGGGCGTGGCCGCGTCGGCGAGCGTGCGTTCATCGTGATCGACAGCGGCGGCTTCGAGCCGGTCGCCAAGGGCGGGATCGCCGCGCTGATGGCGCGCCAGACGCGGCAGGCCGTCGTCGAGGCCGACGTCGTCGTATTCCTCGTCGACGGGCGCGAAGGGCTGACCGGACGCGACCGCGAGATCGCCGACGAACTGCGCCGTACCGCGCGGCGCGTGCTGCTCGTCGTCAACAAGTCGGAAGGCCGCCCGCGCGAGCAGGTCGCCGCGGAGTTCCACGAGCTCGGCATCGGCGACCCGTGGCCGATCTCGGCGGCGCACGGCGACGGCGTGCGCGAGCTCGTCGAGGCCGCGCTCGAGCCCTTCGCCGACGAGCCGCCTGCGCGCAGCGACGAAGCGACGGCGTCGCCGGCCGAGACCGCGGAGGAAGCGGCCGAACCGGTCGAAGGCGCCGAAGGCGCCGCGCCTGCGGGGTCGGCCGC
>JAKFES010000135.1:0-5605 GCA_036675585.1 Burkholderiaceae bacterium | reverse complement strand
TGCACGACCTGCTCGAGGCGATCACCGGCGAGTTCGCCACCGGCGACATCGACGACAGCTGGGCGTACCAGCGCGAAGACGGCTCCTGGCTGCTCGACGGGCTGATCCCTACGCCCGAGCTGAAGGACCGCCTCGGCCTGCGCACGCTGCCCGAGGAGGAGCGCGAGCGCTACCAGGCGCTGAGCGGAATGCTGATGCTGATGCTCGGGCGCATGCCGCAGACCGGCGACACGGTGGTGTGGGAAAACTGGCGCTTCGAGGTCGTCGACATGGACGGCAAGCGCGTCGACAAGGTCCTCGCGGCGCAGGTCCCGATCGCGCCGATTGCCGCCGAGGAAGGCGACCCGCCCCCAGCGACCGAGTGACGGCCGTGCGCGGGGCGAGCCGCTGAGCGCACCCCGCGGACGACCCGCATTGCGCGCGATCGCCGCGCTGATGGACAATAGCGCGCTTTCGAACTCCCACGGGCCGACCGAGGTGCTCCGTTGAATCCGCTGCTGGCGCTGTCGCGAGCGATCGATGCGCTGAACGAACGCGTCGGGCGCATCGTCCTGTGGCTCGTCCTCGCTTCGGTGCTGATCAGCGCGGGCAACGCGACCGTGCGCAAGATCTTCAACACGAGCTCGAACGCGCTGCTCGAGATCCAGTGGTATCTGTACGCCGCGGTGTTCCTGCTCGCGGCCGGCTACACGCTGCGCAACAACGAGCACGTGCGCATCGACGTGCTCACCGGACGGCTCTCGCCGCGCGGACGTGCCTGGATCGACGTCATCGGCGCCGTCGTGTTCCTGCTGCCCTTCGTCGTGCTGATCGTCGTCCTCGGCTGGCGCTTCTTCTGGAACGGATTCGTGTCGGGCGAGATGTCGTCGAACGCGGGCGGGCTGGTCCGCTGGCCGGTGTATCTGACGATGCCGGTGGGTTTCGCGCTGCTCGGGCTGCAGGGTTTGTCCGAGACGATCAAGCGAGTCGCATTCCTGCGCGGGCTGATCGACGACCCGTCGACGCGCAAGGTCACGCGCAGTGCCGAAGAGGAACTGGCCGAGTTCGTGCGCCAACAGCAGGCGCGCGCGCGGGCGACGGCCGACTGATGGAATTCGTCACCGCCAACATCGCGCCGATCATGTTCGGCGCACTCGTGCTGTTCCTGCTGTTCGGCTATCCGGTGGCCTTCGGGCTCGCCGGGTGTGGGCTCGCGTTCGGCGTGCTCGGCATCGAGCTCGGCCTGCTGCCGGCATCGCTGTTCCAGGCGCTGCCGCTGCGCATCTTCGGGATCATGCAGAACGAGACGCTGCTCGCGGTGCCGTTCTTCACGTTCATGGGGCTCATCCTCGAGCGCAGCGGGATGGCCGAGGATCTGCTCGACACGATCGGCCAGCTGTTCGGGCCGATCCGCGGCGGGCTCGCCTACGCGGTGGTTCTCGTCGGCGCCATGCTCGCCGCGACCACCGGCGTCGTCGCCGCGTCGGTGATCTCGATGGGATTGATCTCGCTGCCGATCATGCTGCGCTACGGCTACGACCGCAGGCTGGCATCGGGCGTCATCGCCGCATCGGGCACGCTGGCGCAGATCATTCCGCCGTCGCTCGTGCTCATCGTGATGGCCGACCAGCTCGGGCGCAGCGTCGGCGACATGTACAAGGGCGCCTTCGTTCCCGGGTTCATCCTGACCGGGCTCTACCTCGGCTACGTGGCGCTGGTGGCCACGCTCAAGCCCTCGGCGGCTCCGGCGCTTCCGGCCAGCGCGCGAACGATCCACGAGGACGACGGGAGCAGCGGGATGCGCTCGCTCGCCGTGCTGTTCTTCGTCTCGCTCGCGCTCGGCCTGGGCTTCGCCCATTATTTCCACGACATCCGCGTCGCGTTCGGCGCCGACCCCGATCTGCCGACCGCGACCGACGAGACGATCGTCGTATCGATGTGCGTCGCGGTGCTGTTCGCCTTCGTCGTCGCCGTCGCGAATCGCGTGCTTCGTTTCGGCTTCCTGTCGCGGATCGCCGAACGCGTCACCTTCGTGCTGATCCCGCCGCTCGCGCTGATCTTCCTCGTGCTCGGCACGATCTTTCTCGGCGTGGCCACGCCGACCGAGGGGGGCGCGATGGGCGCGGTCGGCGCGCTCGTCATGGCGATCGGGCGCCGCCGGCTGAACTGGTCGCTCACGCAGCAGGCGCTCAACAGCACGGCGAAGCTGTCGAGCTTCGTGATGTTCATCCTGATCGGATCGACCACCTTCAACCTGGTGTTCCAGGGGCTCGACGGCGGGCGCTGGATCGAGCATCTGCTCACCGGCCTGCCCGGCGGGCAGGTCGGCTTCCTGATCGTCGTGAACCTGCTGATCTTCGTGCTGGCGTTCTTCCTGGACTTCTTCGAGCTGGCGTTCATCATGGTGCCGCTGCTCGGGCCGGTCGCGGAAAAGCTCGGCATCGACCTGATCTGGTTCGGCGTGCTGCTCGGCGTGAACATGCAGACGTCGTTCATGCACCCGCCGTTCGGCTTCGCGCTGTTCTACCTGCGCAGCGTCGCGCCCGCCACCGAATACCTCGACCGACCGACCGGGCGGCGCATCGCGCCGATCACGATCGGCGACATCTACCGGGGCGCGATCCCGTTCGTCGTGATCCAGCTGATCATGGTCGCGCTGCTCATCGCGTTTCCGCAACTCGTCACCGGCGGCCTCGACCAGGCGCGCAAGATCGACCTCGACACGATCGAGATCGAGGCGCCCACGGGCGGCTACGGATCGGGTGGATACGGATCGGAAGGCGGATACTCGAACGAGCCGCCGGCGCCGGTCCCCGCCGAGCCGGGGACCGGCAAGTGAAGCGAAGCGGCGAGCGCCGCTTCGACGATCAGAGCTTCAACGATTCCATGTAGCTGTCGAAGCCCGCTTCATTGAAGCGGAACCAGGCGACCGACTGGTTGCGGAACGCCTCGTAGTCGCTCCACACCTTCTTCCAGTTCGGGTTCTTGCTCGACAGATCGGCATACAGCTGGGTCGCGGACTGGTAGGCGGCATCGAGGATCGGCTTGTTGAAGCGGTGCAGCTTCACGCCGTTGCCGACGAGTTCCTTGAGCGCCACCGGATTGACCGCGTCGTAGTGCGCCTGCACGCTGACATGCGAGGCGAACGCGGCCGACTCGACGATCGCCTGCAGGTCGGGCGACAGCGCCTCCCACGACTTCGAGTTCACGTACAGCACGATCTGCGGGCCGCCTTCCCAGAAACCCGGGTAGTAGTAGTTCTTCGCGACCTTGTAGAAGCCGAGCTTCAGGTCGTCGTACGGGTTGACGAACTCGACCGCATCGAGCGTGCCTTTCTCGAGCGCCTGGTAGATCTCGCCGCCGGGGATATTCTGCGGAACGACGCCGAGCGGCTCGAGGACCTTGCCGACGAAGCCGCCCATGCGGAACTTCAGCCCTTTCAGGTCGGCCGCCGTGTTGATCTCCTTGCGGAACCACCCACCCATCTGCGCACCGGTGTTGCCGAACGCGAAATTGACGATGTTGTACTGGCGATAGAACTCGCGCATCAGCTTGCGCCCGTTGCCATGCGTGTACCACGCGGTCATCTGGCGCGAGTTCATGCCGAACGGCACCGCGCAATCGAGCGCGAACGTGTCGTCCTTGCCGAAGAAGTAATACGGCGCGGTCGTCGCCGCCTCGACCGTTCCCTGCTGCACCGCGTCGACGACGCCGAAGGCCGGAACCAGTTCACCGGGCTGGTGCACGGTGACCGTCAGGCGTCCGCCCGACGCCGCGGTGACGTTCTTCGCGAACAGCTCCGCCCCCCCGAACAGCGTGTCGAGCGACTTCGGGAAACTCGAAGTCAGGCGCCAGCGGATCGACTGCTGCGCATTCACCGCCGGCGCGATTCCAGCGCCCAGGATGCCGGCCATGCCGGCGCCTTTCACGAACGAACGTCGCTCCATCCCGTTTTCTCCCAGTGGTCTGTCGGGCGACCCCCGTCCACACGGGCCCGGGCGCCGGTGCCGGCGATTCTAGCGTAGCGAAGGCGCCCTTCCGACGGCAAGGTATCCTCGCGCCCCCGCGCCCTTCAGCGCCTGCGCGGCGGCGGCAGGTCGGTACACGAGCCTTCGCGGACTTCGGCCGCGAGGCCGATCGTCTCGCCCAGCGTCGGATGCGGATGGATCGTGCGTCCGATGTCGGTCGCATCGGCGCCCATCTCGATGGCGAGCGCGATCTCGCCGATCAGGTCGCCGGCGTTCGTGCCGACGATCGCGCCGCCGAGCAGCCGGTGCGTCTGCTCGTCGAACAGCAGCTTGGTGAAGCCCTCGGCGCGCCCGTTCGCCAGCGCGCGCCCCGAGGCGCTCCACGGGAACGTCGCCTTGCCGATGGCGACGCCGTTCGCGCGCGCCTCGTCCTCGGTCAAGCCGACCCAGGCGATCTCCGGGTCGGTATACGCGACCGACGGAATCACGCGCGCATCGAAGAAGCTCTTGTGCCCGGCCGCCGCTTCGGCGGCGACGTGCCCTTCGTGCGTGGCCTTGTGCGCGAGCATCGGCTGCCCGACGAGATCGCCGATGGCGAAGATGTGCGGCACGTTGGTACGCATCTGCCGATCGACGCGCACGAAGCCGCGCGCATCGACGTCGATTCCCGCGTTCTCCGCACCGATGCGCGAACCGTTCGGCGAACGGCCGACCGCGCTCAGCACCAGGTCGTAGACCTGCGGCGAGTCGGGCGCGTTCTCGCCTTCGAACCACACGCGGATGCCTTCGGCGGACGCCTCGGCGCGCGCCGTTTTCGTCTTCAACATCGTGCGCGCGAAGCGATCGCCATTGAATCGCTGCCAGATCTTCACGGCATCGCGATCGGCGCCCGCCATCAACACGTCGAGCATCTCGACGACGTCGATGCGTGCGCCGAGCGTCGAATAGACGGTGGCCATCTCGAGCCCGATGATGCCGCCGCCGATGACGAGCATTCGGTCGGGAACGCGCGGCAACTGCAGCGCGCCGGTGGAGTCGACGATGCGCGGATCGTCCGGCAGGAACGGCAGGCGTACCGGGCTCGAGCCGGCTGCGACGATCGCCTGCTCGAAGCGCACGATCTGTTTCGCGCCGCCCGCGCGCCCGTCGTCGCCCGTCGCTTCGACTTCGAGGTGATGCGGATCGACGAAGCGGCCGGTGCCGCGAACGACGCGCACCTTGCGCGCCTTGGCCATCGAAGCGACCCCGTTGGTGAGCCTGGCCACGACCGCATCCTTGTGCGCGCGCAGCGCGTCGAGGTCGATCTTCGGCGCCCCGAAGTCGACTCCGATCGACGCGAAGCGCTTCGCCTCGTCGATCACCGACGCGACGTGCAGCAGCGCCTTCGACGGAATGCAGCCGACGTTCAGGCACACGCCGCCGAGCGTCGCATGGCGCTCGACGAGGATCGTGTCGAGTCCGAGGTCGGCCGCCCGGAACGCGGCCGCGTAGCCCCCGGGGCCGCTGCCGAGCACGAGCATCGCGCATTCGAGGTCGGCCGCGCGCGCCGAGGCCGGGGCGCTCGACGGCGCCGCAGCGCTGGCCGGCGCCGCCGAAGCGGCGGCGCTCGCCGACGCCGGGGTCGAGGCCGCCGCGGTCGGCGCGGACGCATCGGACGC
>JAKFES010000044.1:0-5624 GCA_036675585.1 Burkholderiaceae bacterium | reverse complement strand
CATCGCGCAGGCCATGCCGGTGTTCGACAGCTTCACGCCGAGACGTTTCTCGGTCTGCGGGTCGCCGTGAAACAGCTGGTCACCCGTCTTCACCTGCTCCATGAACGCGTCCTCGAACGCGCGAAGCTGCTCGGTGGTGTGCTTCTCCTTGTGGGCAAACGCCGAGTCGGTATCGGAGGCAAAGACAAGCATTGCCGCGATTGCCGTCGCAATGAACGGATACCGCAGTTTCGCGTTCATGGTCGCCTCCCAATGTGCGTAACGGGTTCAGAGTCGATCGGCGATGCGCGGGGTCAGCACCTGGTTCCGGTTGTCTCCGGTGCCCGAGTCGACCGCCGACGTCGCGAAAACCTCCTTGCGCCACATCCGGTATTCGTTCTCGACGCGACCGGCCGCGCTCATGCCGAGCGCGCTCCATCCGACTCCGTCGAAATGGTCGCCCGGATCGGCGCGGATCATCGGCTGTGTAAGCGTCGGTACGCCCTCGGGCGCGTACGGCCAGGGCCACGAGGTGGCGAGCATGCCGATCGAGCGCAGCTTGCCGATCTCGTTGTAGAGCACCTGGTGCGTGTGCCCGTGGATGTTGGTGACGTTGGAAAACGGCGCGAGAACTTCCTGCACCTGTCGCCAGTCGCGAACCCAGAAGTTCCACGGCGGGTAATACTCGTACAGCGGGTTGTGCGTAGCGACGACTACCGGCTTGTCCTTGGGCCAGTCGGCGAGCTTGCCGTCGAGCCATTTCAGCTGCTCGTCGCCGACCGCGGCCCAGGCGCCGCCGAGTGTTCCGTCCAGCGTTGCCATGTGGCCCATGCGTTCCTTCGGGCTGTACTTGCGCGAGGTCCAGAAGTCCTCGGCGCGGCTGACCGTGTCCAGTCCGATGAAGCGCACGCCCTTGTGATCGAAGGTCCAGGGCGCCTTGCCGAAGGTCTTGTCCCAGGTCGCGCCCATGTCGAGGTACCAGTCGTGCTCGCCGGGAATGAAGACCTTGCGGATCTTCACTTCCTTGAGCAATTCGGAGCCGAGCTGGATTTCCACCGGGTCGCCGAGCTGGGCCAGATCGCCGCCGAAGATCATGAAGTCGGCCGGCGGATTCATCGCCTACACTTCCTGGAACGCCTTCGCGGCCTTCTCGACGAAGCGGGTGTTGACGTCCTTCGGGTACAGATGGGTATCGGAAACCCAGGCGAACTTGAAAGCCTGGCCGCCCTGCGCGAAGGCCAGGTCCAGCGTATTGAGGACCGGGAACCAGCCGTAGGTGGCGACGCCCGCTCCCCCGTACAGCAGGGACTTGTGCAGGAACGTGCGACGGGTGATGACCGAGTGGGGTGGTTGCCCTTGCGGTTCGCTCATCTCGATACCTCCTCGCGGAAGAGTTTTCCGTCGCCGGCGGAACGCGCTATTTCTTCGTCAGCTCGATCGCCCGCTCGACGGTGCCCCCCGCCTGGACGACCACCGGCATCTCGATGTCGCCCATGTGCGCCTGCGTGGCGACCAGCGTGTAGTTCCCCGGCGGTACGTCCGTGATGCGAAAGCTGCCGTCCTCGCCGGTGCGCGAGTAGTAGGGGCTGTCGGCGACGTAGATGTGCGCCAGCATCCAGCCGTGCGCGTCGCATTCGACGCGAACCAGACCGGGGCGCGGCAGGTCGCGCCGGATCTTCATCCCTTTTTCGGGCAGAGCCAGATTGAAAGCGGTGCGCCGGCCGTAGAACCCGTGCGTGTTGTGCAGTACCGGGTCCGAGTTGACGATGTCGATGTCGCCGGGGCGGATCACCTGAACCGCCGGCCGGAAGATGCAGTGCTCCTGGTCGAGCACCGGCGTGGGCTCGGCTTTTCCCCAGTCCTTGCCCCTGGTCACTTCCTTCAGGTAGACGACCGCATCCTGCACGCCCTTGTCGGGGCCGACCCGGATCTGGGGTTCGTCGCGGGGCTCGCCGCAGACTTCACGGTCCTTCGTCGGAATGATCTTGCGGACCGGCACGGTGCCGTTGAACACGACCTTGCCGACGATCTGGCCGCCGCCGCTCACGGGGATCACCTCGTAGGCGAGGGCGGTGCCGACGATGCAGCTCGGCACGAGCAACTGAAGCGCGGTGGCCGCCGCAAGGACTGGGTGGCGCATGCCCCGATCCTCCTGACGAAGATTGGAGCACGCGCCGGGGCGCACGCGAAATCGATAGTTTCGATCGACAGCATCGATTTGCGCCGTGGATTTTCCCGCTCGCCGGGTCCCGGCAGGCGCACAATCCTCTTCGGATCCGATTCGCAGACAGGGGCCCGACTCCGGAACAGGGAGGGGAACCGATGACACTGCAGGAGCTGCGCTACATCGTTGCGCTGGCCGACAAGGGTCATTTCGTGCGCGCGGCCGAGGCCTGCCACGTCGGGCAGCCGACCTTGAGCATGCAGTTGAAGAAGCTCGAGGATTATCTCGGCGTCACGCTGTTCGAGCGCAACAAGCACCAGCTGGTCCCGACGCCGATCGGCGAGAAGATCATCGCGAACGCGCGCATCGCGCTCAATGTCGTCGAGCAGATCCGCGAGCTCGCGCGCCGTGCGCACGATCCGATGAATGGAAGCGTTCGCCTGGGCGTGATTCCGACGCTCGGACCCTATCTGATCCCGCACCTGCTGCCGGTGATTCGCGCCGCCTGCCCCGCGCTGCATCTGCTGTTGCGCGAGGATCTGACGGCCAACCTTTGCGAGCGGCTTCGTCACTGCAGCCTCGACGCGCTGCTGCTCGCACTGCCGGTGCATGGTGTCGATCTCGAGACCCTGGAGTTGTTTCGCGAGCCGTTCTTCGTCGCCCTGCCGCGCGGGCACCCGCTGGCGCGCAAGCAGCGCATCGAGGCGGCGGACCTCCAGGGCCAGAACGTCCTGCTTCTCGAGGAAGGGCATTGCATGCGCGAACACGCGCTCGCCATCTGCGGCTCGACTTCCTCCGAGGCGCGCGACGAGTTGAAGGCGACCAGCCTCGAGACGCTGCGCCAGATGGTCGCGGTCGGCGTCGGTTGCACGTTGATCCCCGCGCTGGCGACCTTGCCGGGCGCCAGCGCGATGAAGGGGCGAATGGTGGAGTACCGTCCGTTCGCTTCGAAGGACGCCTTCCGCTCGATCGGGATCGTCTGGCGTCACAACTGCCCGGGCGAGCAGACGATCCGCGGTCTGGCGGAGGTCATCCTGACCGGACTGCCGGCTGCCGTCGAACGCACGTGCAGCACCGCCGCGCCCGCAGCGGGGTGAGCGGCCGCGACGGCGGTGCGACCGCGTTGTGCGGCTCGCCCCGGGATCGGGCGCGCGCAAGCCGGGATGCTGCGTCGCATCCGGCGCGCGCAGCGGCTTCGTCCCGTTCGGTGGCGCCCGCTGGCGCGGGAACAACGCTCGTTCGCCCGGTTGCGCGATTTGTTCACGTCTGCGCGCAGGCCGATCCGCTAGCATCGCGCCTGTTCGCACCGACCTGCCCGGTCCTTGTCCGTTCCCGGCCGCGGGTTGCGCCCCAAGATCCCGATGCCCGCAACGGTACAGCTTCCTTCCGAAACGCCGCAGCCTTCGCCGCTGTTCGAGCAGGTGCGCGAGCGGATTGCCGGGCGGCTCGCCTTCGCCGCGGCGGCGGGATTGCCCGCGCTGGCCGAGGCGCTCGACGAGGCGGCCGAGGATGCCCTGGACGGCCGCGAGCGGCAGGCGATGTTCGCCGCGGCGACCCGCTTGCGCCGCGAAGCGCCCGAACGCGCCGCGCAGGTCGCCGTGGCGCTCGAGCGGCGCGCGCAGCGCTGCATCGAGGCGGCGCGAAGCGATCCGCACGGGTCGCTCGCCCTGGTCGACGACGACGAGCTCGAGCAGCAGATCGCCGCCGGCGAGCTCGGCCGCGAGGCACGCGAGCGCGCCGGGCCGACGTATCCGCGCTACGTCGTGCGCCTGCGACGCATTCTCGCGCTCGACTGGGAAGACGAGGAGCGCAACCCGCTCGGGGCGCGAACCCTGGCCGGGGCACTGCTCGCCAGCCTCGCCGGCGTCGCCGAGGGCGCCCCTGCGCGCGATGCGCTGCGGCACCTGGCCTGGAAACGCTTCGCCGACCCGGTCGCCGAAGCGATCGCCGATGCCGAGCGTCTGCTGGCCGAGGCCGGCGTTACCGACGCGCCGCCGGACGAGCCGCGACGAGAAGACGAGCCGCGAAGCGACGACCCCGCCGGAAACGCGGCGCACCCCGCGCGCAGCCCCGCAGACCTGCGGCACTTCGACACAGCGAGTTCGAGCGAGCGCGTCGACGCCGCTTCACCGACGCACGGCGCTGCACCGCAGCCCGCCGCCCCCGACGCGAGCGCGGAAGTCGCGGTCGTCGACGGCGACGACCCGAGTGCCTCCGGCGACCCCGGGCGCGCCGTGGAGCTCAGTGCGCTCGCCGAACGCGATGCGGCCACGCTCGGCACGTCGCCGCTGGCCGGCGAGGCGAGCGGGGCACGCCTGCGCGCGCTGCCGACGCTGCAGCCGGTGCTCGACATCGAGCGCGACGCGGTCGCCTTCGCGCATGCGATCGGTGCGATGCCGTACAGCCGGCAGGCGCGCGGAGAGTTCTTCGGCAACGTGCGGGCGCGCCTGCGCGAGGCGGGCGCGGCGCCCGCGCAGGTTGCCGTCGTCGACCTGGTGGCGGCGATGTTCGACTACGTGATCGACGATCGCCGCGTTCCCGAGGCCGCGCGCCCGCTGGTCTGGCGGCTGCAGCAGCCGACCGTCGTCCTGTCGCTGCTCGATCCCGCGTACCTCGGCGACGATCCGCGCTCGCTGCGCCGGCTCGTCGAGCATTTCGGCGCGATCTCGACCGCGTTCGCCGACGAGATCACGCGCGGCAGCGAACTGCACCGACGGCTCGAGACGGTCGTGCGCGCGGTCGAGATCGTCACGAGCGCCTTGCAGGCGCGTTCCGCGGTGATGGCGCAACAGGTGCAGAAGGAGTATTCGCGCGCAGCGCGCAGCGTCGGTCAGCTGATCGAGCACGTCGTTCGCGAGCGACGTTCGCTCGAGGAAACGCCGGGCCGGCGCAATCGTCGCGACTACGCGCGCCGGCCGAGCCGCGAGCGCGAGGAGGAGGTGACCGGACACCTGCACGCGCTGCTCGCCGAGCGGCTGCAGCGGCACGCGGCGCCCGAGTCGGTGCGCGATTTCATCATGAACGTGTGGCTGCGGCACCTGCGGACCGCGGCGTTGCGCGACGGCGAGCAGAGCGCCGAATTCCAGGTGTCGCTGCGCGTCGTCGACGATCTGTTGTGGAGTCTCGACGACACCGGCGAGCGGCGCAGCCGGCGCGAGCTCGCGCAGCGCATTCCGCCGCTCATCCGGTTGATGACGCAAGGCGTGCGCGAGATCGGTGCCAAGGACGAGGAGTTCAAGTCGTTCTTCGACGAGTTGTTCCTCATCCACCTGCGGCGCATGCAGCGGCGCGACCGCGAACGCGGGGCCACCCGAACGCGTGCGCGCGGCGACGACGCGACGACCGTCGCCGGCGATGCGCAACCGCCGGTCGGTGCTGTCGCCGAGGGCCCGCCCTCCGGCCTCCACGGCGCGGCACCCGTTGCCGGCGCGCCGGCGACCGTCGCCGCGCCCGAGGACTTCGCGCCGCCCCCCGCCGCCGG
>JAKFES010000073.1:0-5637 GCA_036675585.1 Burkholderiaceae bacterium | reverse complement strand
CCCGGCAACGGCCCGGGCACCCACGCGAACGACGGGGCCGACAGGCCCCGTTTTCCGATGCGCCGCCCGAACGCCCGAACGCAACTCGCAACCCAGGAACGAAACCGCAATGAACGCGTCCACGCGCTTCGCCGAGATGGTCGAGCGGCTCGCCGCAGAGATCGACGCCGCGCGCAATGCGCACGAGCTGGCGAACGCCAAAGCGCGCGCGCTCGGCAAGGAAGGCGCGCTCAGTGCCGAGATGAAGAAGCTCGGCGCGCTCGCTCCCGCCGAGCGTTCGGCGGTCGGACGCGAGCTGAACGAGGCCAAGCAGGCGATCGAAGCCGCCGTGCGCGCGCGCGAGGCCGCACTGGCCGACGAGGCGCTGCAGGCGCGGCTCGCGCAGGAAGCGATCGACGTGACCTTGCCGGGCCGCGGCCTGGGGGCGGGCGGGCTGCATCCGCTCACGCGGACGATCGAGCGCATCGAGGCGATCTTCCACTCGATCGGATTCGACGTCGCCGACGGGCCCGAGATCGAGGAAGACTTCTTCAATTTCACCGCGTTGAACACGCCGCAGGACCACCCGGCGCGCTCGATGCACGACACGTTCTACGTCGATGCGCGCGACGCCGACGGGACCGGGCTGCTGCTGCGCACGCACACGAGCCCGGTGCAGGTCCGGTATGCGCGGACGCACACGCCGCCGATCAAGGTGATCGCGCCCGGCAAGACGTACCGCGTCGACTCCGACGCCACGCATTCGCCGATGTTCCATCAGTTCGAAGGACTGTGGATCGACGAGCACGTGAGCTTCACCGACCTGAAGAGCGTGTATGCCGATTTCCTGCGCCGCTTCTTCGAGCGCGACGACCTCGACGTGCGCTTCCGGCCGTCGTACTTCCCGTTCACCGAACCGTCGGCCGAGATCGACATGCGTTTCGCCGACGGCCCGCTCGCCGGGCGCTGGCTCGAGGTGAGCGGCTCGGGGCAGGTGCACCCGAACGTCGTGCGCAACTACGGGCTCGACCCCGAGCGCTACATCGGCTTCGCCTTCGGCTCGGGAATCGAGCGGCTGGCGATGCTGCGCTACGGCGTCGGCGACCTGCGCCTGTTCTACGAGAACGACCTGCGTTTCCTGCAGCAATTCAACGGTTGAGGCCGACGACCATGCGCATTCCCGAAAGCTGGCTTCGTCATTTCGCCTCGCCCGACTGGAGCGCGGCGCAAATCGGCGAGCGACTGACGATGGCCGGGCTCGAAGTCGAGGAGACCGCGACCGCCGCGCCGCCGTTTCGCGGCGTCGTCGTCGCGCAGATCGTCGAAGTCGCACGCCACCCCGATGCCGACCGCCTGTCGGTGTGCTCGGTCGACGTCGGCGATGGTCGCACGCGGCAGATCGTCTGCGGCGCGCCCAACGCTGCGGCCGGAATGCGCGTGGCCTGTGCGCTGCCCGGCGCCGAGCTGCCCGGCGGCCTGGAGATCCGGCCGATGAAGATGCGCGGGGTGGCGAGCGAAGGCATGCTGTGCTCGGCGCGCGAGCTCGGGTTGTCCGACGAGCATTCGGGCATTCTTTCGCTCGACGCGAAACTGCCGTTGGGCGCCGATCTGCGCGCTGCGCTCGAGCTCGACGAGGCGGTCTACACCTTCAAGCTCACACCGAACCTCGCGCACTGCATGAGCGTGTTCGGCGTCGCGCGCGAGCTGTCGGCGCTCAGCGGCGCTCCGCTGCACGAGCCGCGCTTCGCTGCGGTCGCCGCGACCATCGACGATCGCCTGCCGGTGCGCGTCCTCGCCCCGGATCTGTGCGGACGCTTCTCGGGCCGGGTGATCCGCGGCGTCGATCCGTCGGCGCCGACGCCCGAATGGATGAAGCGCCGGCTCGAGCGCGCCGGGCAGCGGAGCATCGCCGCGCTCGTCGACATCTCGAACTACGTGATGCTCGAGTTCGGCCGGCCGACGCACGTGTTCGACCTCGATCGCATCGACGGATCGCTCGAAGTGCGCTGGGCGCGCGCCGGCGAACGGCTCGAGCTGCTCAACGGGCAGCGCATCGAGCTCGATCCCGATGTCGGCGTGATCGCCGACGCGCGGCAGGTCGAGAGCCTGGCCGGGATCATGGGCGGCGAGGCGACCGCGGTGTCCGATCGCACGCGCAACGTCTACGTCGAGGCGGCGTTCTGGTGGCCCGCGGCGATCGCCGGCCGGCCGCGTCGCTACGGCGTGTCGACCGACGCGGGCTCGCGCTTCGAGCGCGGTGTCGATCCGGCGAGCACCGTCGAGCACATCGAATACATCACCCGATTGATCCTCGACGTGTGCGGCGGGGCCCCGGGCCCGGTCGACGACGTCGTCACTGGGCTGCCGGCGCGCGAGCCGGTGCGCATGCGCGTCGAGCGTGCGCGCAAGGTCATCGGCGTGCACATCGCCGACGAGGAGATCGAACAGGTTTTCGAGCGCCTGCGCCTGCCCGCCGTGCGCGACGGCGGCGAATTCGTCGTCGACCCGCCCTCGTATCGCTTCGACCTGCAGATCGAGGAAGACCTGATCGAGGAGGTGGTGCGCATCTGGGGCTACGAGCGCCTTCCGGTTCGACCGCCGGTCGGCCCGATGTCGATCCGCGCGATGCCCGAGAGCCGGCGCAGCGTGGCGGCGGTCAAGCGCAGCATCGCCGCGCGCGACTACCAGGAGGCGATCACGTACAGCTTCGTGGGCTCGGCGCTCGATCGGCGCCTGAGCGGCGTCGATCCGATCCGGCTGCTCAATCCGATCGCGGCGCAGATGGACGTGATGCGCACCACGCTGTGGGGCGGGTTGGTCGAAACGCTGCGGGCCAACCTCAACCGCAAGGCCGCGCGTGTGCGCCTGTTCGAGGTCGGCCGCGTGTTCCATGCCGACCCGGCCGTCGTCGCCGGTGCGCAGCAGGTGCACGCGATCGCCCAGCCGCAGCGCGTGGCGCTGCTCGCCTACGGCCCGCAGTTCGACGAGCAGTGGGGCGTGCCGGCCCGGCGCAGCGATTTCTTCGACCTCAAGGGCGATCTCGAGGCGATCCTGCCGTCGGCGCTGCGCTTCGAGGCGGCCGCGCACCCGGCGCTGCACCCGGGACGAAGCGCGCGGATCTCGTGCCGGGACCGGCCGATCGGATGGATCGGCGAACTGCACCCGGCGTTGCAGCACGAGCTCGAGCTCGCACTTGCACCGGTGGTCGCCGAGATCGACCTCGCTGCGGCGCTCGAGCGGCGCGTGCCGATCCACGAGGACGTGTCGAGGTTTCCGCCGGTCGTTCGCGACGTCGCGCTGGTCGTCGACGCCGATTGCCCGGCGGCCCGGGTGCTCGCCGAAATCGATGCGGCGACCGCGGAAAACCCCGCCGCGGCGGTCGTGAAAAAGGTCGGACTGTTCGATGAATATCGCGGTAAGGGATTGGAAAATAAGGAGAAAAGCCTTGCCTTCCGTTTGTGGATGCAAGATACTCGGCGTACCCTGAGCGATGCGGAGGCGACCGAAGCAGTCGATGCGATCGTCTCGCGGCTCGGCCGTTCGCTCGGTGCGCGGCTGCGCTCGGGCACCTGAACCTCCCCGATTTTTCGTATCCCGAAGGCAGATTCGAGACGAATGGCGGAAACGATGATCCCGTTCGGCCATGCGGTCCCGGACCATCGCGGCGAAGCGTCCGTCGAACCGAAAGGCAACGTCGAGCCGCAGGCGCCGACCGACACGGCTTCGGTCGAGCGTGCCGCTCGCAAGCCGCCGGCGTCGGGCGAAACGCAGGCGCCGGGCGGAAACTTCACGCTGACCAAAGCCGAACTCGCCGAGATGCTCTTCGAGCGCGTCGGCCTGAACAAGCGCGAAGCGAAAGACATGGTCGAGACGTTCTTCGACGAGATTCGCGGCGCGCTCGAACGCGGCGGTTGCGTGAAGCTCTCGGGCTTCGGCAACTTCCAGTTGCGCGACAAGCCGCAACGCCCCGGGCGAAACCCGAAAACCGGTGAGGAGATCCCGATCTCGGCGCGGCGCGTGGTCACGTTCCACGCGAGCCAGAAGCTGAAATCGCAGATCGAGGGCACCGAGAACTGAGCATCGCCGGGCGCGCTCGCCGGCACGGCAGACCATGCAGAACAAGACCGATACGAAGGCAGTGCTGCCGCCCATTCCCGCGAAGCGTTATTTCACGATCGGCGAGGTCAGCGAACTGTGCGGCGTCAAGCCGCACGTGCTGCGCTACTGGGAGCAGGAGTTCACCCAGCTGCGCCCGATGAAGCGGCGCGGCAACCGGCGCTACTACCAGCACCATGAGGTGCTGCTGGTGCGTCGCATCCGCGAGCTGCTCTACGAGCAGGGCTTCACCATCAGCGGCGCGCGCAACCGCCTCGGCGAAGCGCAGCACGCGGCCAAGGCGCGCGAAGCGGAGCCGGGCGCCGACACCGGCAACGCCACGACCGCCGGGCTTGCCGAATCACCCGCGCGCGACGCGGCCGATACCGCGTCGATCGACGTCGCGGCACTGCGCGAGGATCTCGAGCGCGCGCTCGAATCACTGCGGTAGCGCGCGGCTTCCCGACGCTTTCCCGGTGGCCCGGCCTGCTATACTGCCTCGCTTCGGGACGTAGCGCAGCCTGGTAGCGCACTTGCATGGGGTGCAAGGGGTCGCGAGTTCGAATCCCGCCGTCCCGACCCGCAAAATCAAGGGCTTGCAGTGCAAACTGCAAGCCCTTTCTCTTTTGCGCCCGCAGCGTGCCGGCAGTCGCCTTGCCGGGCAGCGTGCGACTGCCGGGCAGCACGTGCGATCGTCGGGCGGCAAACGCTCGGCCGAAGGCGGCGCGCCCATACCGTTGTTTCGCACGAACCTCCCGCCGCTTCGGGACAGCCCATTCGCGCGCGCCAAGCGACGTGCCCGGGCTGTCGTCAGGAGACAGTTTTCGTTCCATTTTTCGGGTAGTTCCGTTTTCTGAACGGCGGTTTTTCGCTGCGCCGATCGGAACCGCGCCCGGTTCGTCCCTATTCGGGTTAACCCGGAAGCGCGCCCGCATTTCCGGTTCGGCGTACCTGTCGAAATCGTCCGTTCGTCCACCGCTCCCGGCCGCTCGTCGCCTGCTGACCATTCGTCGGCGAATCGGGGCCGTTCACGCAGCGAACCACGCCAATCGTGTGACGAAGTTCCTATGGTTCGTTCGTCGTTCAGTACAGGTCGGGAGCGCTCTCCATGTCGACGACGAGCACTTTCCCTTGCGCCTCGCGCGCTGGCTCCCTGAAATTCCGCCGCCGGCTCGAGCGCTGGCGGCGCCGTAACACAGCGCCGTTCGCACCCTCGAGTGCGACCGCACGCACCAGTGCGGAAAGAACGCTTCTCCCCGATGGCTCGGCGGTCGGTCGCTTACCCTCCGCCGCGTCGTCGACGGCTCCCTCGGCTCCGCTACCTGACTGGCCGGCACGACACCTCCCGCAACTCCCAAACGAAAAGTGGTATGAACAGAAACAAGATGTTTAGCTCGATCGCCTGTTCGGTTCTCGTCGCCGGTATCTACGGCTGCGGGAGCGGAAGCGGGGACGGCACCGGGGATGGACTCGCGATGAGCGAGATGGAACTGGCGGATGGCACCGTCGCTGTAGACGAAAAGGGGAAGCGAAGCTGGCGGCGCGATTACAAGGGCAAATGGG
>JAKFES010000239.1:0-5652 GCA_036675585.1 Burkholderiaceae bacterium | reverse complement strand
GTTTCGCCGTGCAGGACCGCATCTTCGTCGCGGTCACCCGATCGTTCGCCGCGCTCGTGCTCGTCGCGCTGAGCGGCATCCTGGTCGCGCTCGCCATCGAAGCGTGGCCGGCGTTGCGCACCTTCGGTCCGGGTTTCCTCGCCGGCGCGACGTGGAGCCCGTCCGACGACGTCTACGGGGCGGTGATTGCGGGGTACGGAACATTGGCGACGTCGGCGATCGCGCTGCTGATCGGCGTTCCGATCAGCTTCGGGATCGCGGTGTTCCTCACCGAGATGTGCCCGGCGCGGCTCGCTCGACCGCTCGGCGTCGCGGTCGAGCTGCTCGCGGGCATTCCGTCGATCATCTACGGATTCTGGGGCCTGTTCGTTCTCGCGCCGGTCCTGCAGACGTACGTGCAGCCGTTGCTGATCGACGCCGGGCTGCCGTTCTTCGCGGGTCCCCCGCTCGGTATCGGCGTGTTCACGGCGGGCGTCGTGCTCGCGCTGATGGTCATTCCGTTCATCGCGTCGGTGATGCGCGACGTGTTCCAGACGGTGCCCGCCGTGCTCAGGGAATCGGCGTACGGGATCGGCTGCACGACCTGGGAGGTCGTTCGCCACATCGTGCTGCCGTATACGCGCGTCGGCGTCGTCGGCGGCGTGATGCTCGGGCTCGGCCGTGCGCTCGGGGAGACGATGGCGGTGACCTTCGTCATCGGCAACGCGAACCGGCTTTCGACGAACCTGTTCGCCCCCGGCAATTCGATCGCGTCGACGCTCGCCAACGAGTTCGCCGAAGCCGACCCCGCGCTGCACATTCCCGCGCTGTTCGCGCTCGGACTGCTGCTGTTCGTCATCACGTTCGTCGTCCTCGGGCTGTCGAAATGGCTCACGCACCGCAGCGCGGCGCGCGCGGGCGTCTGAATGCGACGCGAGGAGGGCGCCATGAACCGTTGCACGTACCGCCGACGCAAGCTCACCAACGCGCTCGGGCTGGGCTTGTCCGCGGCCTCGATGTCGATCGGGCTCGCCGCGCTGGCATGGATCCTCTGGACGCTGGTGCGCAACGGCCTGCCGGCGTTCGGCGTCGACCTGTTCGTCGAATCGACTCCGGCACCCGGCACCGAGGGCGGCGGGCTGGCCAACGCGATCGCCGGCAGCCTGATGATGGTCGCGTTCGCGACCGTCGTCTCGACGCCGATCGGCATCCTCGCGGCGATCCATCTCGCCGAGTTCGGCCAGCGCTCGAAGTTCGCCTCGGTCACGCGCTTCGTCACCGACATCATGCTGTCGGCACCGTCGATCGTGGTCGGGCTGTTCGTCTACGCGATCGCCGTGGCGACGCTGGGCAATTTCTCCGGGTGGGCCGGCTCGCTCGCGCTCGCGCTGATCGCCATTCCCGTGGTCGTGCGAACCACCGAGAACATGCTCGTCCTCGTTCCGGGCAGCTTGCGCGAAGCGGCGTTCGCGCTCGGCGCGCCGCGCTGGAAAGTGAGCGTCGCCGTCACGTTGCGCGCGGTGCGCGGCGGCGTCGTCACCGGCGTGCTGCTCGCCGTCGCGCGGATCATCGGCGAGACGGCGCCGCTGCTGTTCACCGCGCTGAACAACCAGTTCTTCAGCCTCGACATGGGCGCGCCGATGGCGAACCTGCCGGTCGTCATCTACAACTTCGCGATGAGCCCGTACGAGAACTGGCAGTCGCTCGCCTGGGGCGGCGCCGCGTTGATCGCGCTGATCGTGCTCGCGCTGAACATCCTGGCGCGCGTGCTGTTCCGCGACCGGTCGCGCGCCTGATCGAACGAAAAAGGGTACGGTGAACGAGCCATGAACCACGCGATGAATCCCGTCGTCGACCGGACCGTGCACGGCGAATCGTCCGCGCAGGTGCCCGTCGCGATCCAGGTGCGGAACCTGTCGTTCTTCTACGGGAAGTTCCAGGGGCTGAGCGACGTCTCGCTCGACATCGCGCGCAACCACGTCACCGCGTTCATCGGGCCGTCGGGTTGCGGCAAGTCGACGCTGCTGCGCACGTTCAACCGGATGTTCGACCTGTATCCGAACCAGCGCGCGGTCGGCGAGATCCGGATGGGCGGGCGCAACATCCTCGATCCGTCGGTCGACGTGAACCTGCTGCGCGCCCGGGTCGGGATGGTGTTCCAGAAGCCCACGCCGTTTCCGATGACGATCTTCGAGAACATCGCGTTCGGCATCCGCCTGTACGAGAGCCTTTCGCGCGACGAGATGCAGGCGCGGGTCGAATGGGCGCTGCGCAAGGCGGCGCTGTGGGAGGAAGTGAAGGACAAGCTCGACCAGAGCGGCCTGCGCCTGTCGGGCGGCCAGCAGCAGCGGCTGTGCATCGCGCGCATGGTCGCGGTGAAGCCGGAAGTGCTGCTGCTCGACGAACCGACCAGCGCGCTCGATCCGATCTCGACCTCGCGCATCGAGGAGCTCGTCTCCGAGCTGAAGAACGAATACACGATCGCGATCGTCACGCACAACATGCAGCAGGCGGCGCGGATTTCCGATTACACGGCCTACATGTACCTGGGCGAGCTGGTCGAATTCGGGCGCACCGACGAGATCTTCATCAAGCCGCGCAAGAAGGCCACCGAGGACTACATCACCGGCCGATTCGGCTGAACGACGAACGGAGCCTGCGACCATGACGAGCCGCGAATACGCCCATCGGCAGTTCGACACCGACATCGAAGTACTGCGAAGCACCGTGACCACGATGGCCGGGCTGGTCGAGCGCCAGTTCGTGCGCGCCGTCGACGCGATCCGCCTGCGCGACCCGGGGCTCATCGCCGACGTCCTGGAGGACGAGCAGCACGTGAACCGGCTGCAGGTCGAATCGGACCTGCGCTGCAACCGCACGATCGCGCGTCGCCAGCCGATCGCGATCGACCTGCGCGAGATCGTCGCGGTGATCCACATCGTCAACGATCTCGAGCGCATCGGCGACGAGGCGAAGAAGATCGCGATCCGCAGCCGCGATTTCGAGGCCGAGCCGTCGCCGATCGGCGTCGAGGGCGTCGAGCGCATGGCGGCGCTGGTGCGCTCGATGCTCGACGCGGCGGTCGACGCCTTCGTCCGTCACGACCCGGCGGTGGCGGCGCGGCTCGGCGAATGCGACGGCGAGGTCGACGCGCTGCGCGACGAACTGATCGAGCGCCTGATGCGCGCGATGGCCGAGCAGCCGGGCGCGGTCTCGGCCGGACTCGCCATGGTGTTCGTCGTGCAGTCGATCGAGCGCGTCGGCGATCATGCCAAGAACATCGCCGAGTACGTCGTGAACGTGGTCGAGGGCGTCGACCTGCGCCACGTCACGTGAGGTCGGGGGATTCCGAAGGCGAGATCGCCGGGGCAGGCGCATCGGCCTGCCGTTCGGCCGGCCGCGCGAGCGGCTCGGCGACGAGTCGCTGCGCGGGCAGGCACAGCGTGAACGTGCTGCCGCGACCCGGTGCGCTGTCGAAGCGCAGGCTGCCCTGGTGGCGCGCCATGATGCGCTTGACGATCGCCAGCCCGAGCCCGGTGCCGCCGGTGGCACGCGAACGCCCCCGGTCGACGCGGTAGAAGCGCTCGGCCAGTCGCGCGATGTGCTCGGGCGCAATGCCGATGCCGGTGTCGCGCACCGAGATCCGGCCTTCGGTGTCCTGCACGCGCCAGTCGATCGCGATGCTTCCGCCGTCGGGCGTATAGCGAATCGCATTGGTCAGCAGGTTGCGCACCGCGCTCTCGAGTTCGCCGGGCGACGCGAGCACGTGCCGCGGGCCGTCGAGCACGAGCGAGATCTCGTGGCGGCCGGCCGACAGCGCGCGCGCCTCGTCGAGCAGCGTGGCGAGCAGCCGCGGAACGTCGACGCGCTCCTCGTCGAGCGCCTGCGCGTCGCTCTCGAGCGACGAGATCGTGAGCAGGTCGTCGACGAGGCGCTGCATCGTGCGGCTCTGGTCGAGGATCGACTCGAGGTATTCGCGCTTGCGGGCCTCGTCGAGCTCGAGCGTGAGCAGCGTTTCGGCGAAGCCGGCGATCACGGTCACCGGCGTGCGGATCTCGTGCGATACGTTGGCGACGAAGTCGCTGCGCATCGCGTCGAGCTTTGCGCGTCCGGTCACGTCGCGCGTGATCAGCAGTTTCTGGTCGCCTTGCGCGGGATGCAGCAGCAACTCGTGGATGCGCCCGGGCCGGCTGGGCAGTTCGACGCGGATCGATCCGCCCGGCTCGTTGGCCTCGAGCAGCCGCGCGAACTCGGGCTGGCGGATGAAGTGATGGATCGGCCGGCGCGTGCCGAAGATCCCGTGCAGGTTCTCCGCGGCTTCGTTGGACCACAGGATGTGGTCGTAGCGATCGAGTACGACGAGGCCGTCGGGCAGGCGATCGACCGCGGCGTGGATGCGCTCGAGCTCCGAGCCCAGTTCGCTTTGCGCGTCGACTTCCTGGCGCGCGAAGCGCGACAGTCGTGCGATCAGCGCGCGCCACGGCCCGTAGCCGAGCGGCAGCGAGCGGTTGCGCGGCAGCGTGGCCCAGTGGTGCAGGCGCGCCAGGTACAGCGTCTCGGTCAGCCCGTACAGGACGAACAGCAACCCCAGCCACCACAATGCGGCCGATTCGGAGACGTAGACATCGAGCAGGGCGGCGACCAGCACCGCCAGCACGATGGCCGCCAGATTGCGAAGCACGAGGCGCACGGCGTTCAAGGATCTTTGCGCGGAGCTCAGGCGGGCAGGAAGCGGTAGCCTTCCCCGCGCACGGTTTCGATCAACCGGTCGTGGCCGCTGGGTACGAGCGCCAGCCGCAACCGACGGATGTGCACGTCGACCGTGCGCTGCTCAATATACACGCGATCGCCCCACACTCCGTCGAGCAGGCGCGCGCGCGAGACGACGCGGTCGGGGTTTCGCATCAGGAAATGCAGCAGGCGGAACTCGGTCGGGCTGAGCTCGACACGCTCGCCGTGCGCGGTCACGCGCACGGCCGCCGGCTCCAGGCGCAGGCCGGCGATCTCGATCGGCCGATCGTCGAAGCCGCCGCGCGCGCCGTCGTCGCCGGTGGCGCTGCGGCGCAGGACGGCACGAACCCGCGCGACCAGTTCGCGCGTCGAGAACGGCTTGGTCAGGTAATCGTCGGCGCCGACCTCGAAGCCGAGGAGCTTGTCGCCTTCGTGCGCGCGCGCGGTCAGCAGGACGATCGGGATCGCGCTCGTGCGCGCATCCGCGCGCAGCGCCTTCGCCAGGTCGATTCCCGAGCGGCCGGGCAGCATCCAGTCGAGGACGATCAGATCGGGCAGCGCGCCGGACATCGCGGCCTGCGCTTCCTCGGCCGACGCGACGCCGTCGATCGCGAAGCCCGCGTGGCGCAGGTTGATCGAGATCAGCTCGCGGATCGCGGGTTCGTCTTCGACCACGAGGATGCGTGCGCTCACATCGTTGCTCCATCGAGCGGCGTCGCCGCCGACCAGGCGTAGCGACGTTCGGGGGTCGATCGGCCGTCCGACCAGCCGAGCGCGAGCGTCCACGCACGCGAGACGATCGTCGGCACCGTGAATCCGGGGCCAGCCCCCGGGTGCTCGCGCGCGCCGCGCACCAGCGTCGCGTGCAGTTGCAACGGGCGCTCGTCGAACGCGATGCCGGCGTCGCGCAGGCGTTCGCGGATCGCTGCGGCGAGCCGGTGC
>JAKFES010000020.1:0-5670 GCA_036675585.1 Burkholderiaceae bacterium | reverse complement strand
GGGATCTCGCCGAGTTCGGCGGCGGCGCCCGCGGGTACGGGCTGTTCGAGCCGGCGCCGCCCGGCGCGCGCGCGCTCGCGTGCTTCCCCGCGGGCCACGCATCGGGAGGGTTCGCGCTGTTCGCTTTCGCGCTCGCGGCCGCGTCGACGAAGCCGCGCCGGCATCGCACGCGCGCGTTCGCCTGGTTCGTCGTCTCGGTGTCGGCCGGCTTGCTGCTCGGCGGCGTGCGCGTGATCCAGGGCGCGCACTTCGTCTCGCACGTGCTGTGGTCGGCCTGGCTCGTCTGGCTCGTGCAGTGGACGCTCGCGCGCTGGCTGTTGGTGTCCCGTTCCGCCGATTCCCGCCAGGAGGATCGGCCCGGACGGCGATGATCGTGCGCTCGCCCGCCTGAAGCTCAGCGCTCGAGCCCGCGCGAGCGGGTGCGCGTGCGCCGTGCGCCGGACGTCTGGCGCAGCGCGTTGCGCAACGCCACGGCGGCCTCGCCGATCCCGGCACGCTGGCGCAGCAGCACCGAGGCCGCGCCGAGCGCGGGCAGGCCGCGTGCGCTCGAGCGATCGAGCGCATGCGCGCGTCCGACGTCGGCGGGCAGGGCGACGATGCCCAGGCCGCGGCGCGCCGCTTCCACGCACATCGCCAGGCTCGGCGCCTCGAACACGATCCGGTGTCGTGCCGCGCTTCCGGCGAGCGCCGCGTCGTGGCGGCGACGCAGCGATCCGCCCCGCGGCGGCGCGATCACCGGCCACGGCGCCTCGTCGTCGGGCGGCATCGCGCGGCCGTACCAGAGCAGGCGGTCACGCGAGAGCACCGTCGCGCCCGAGGTCGCCTCGCCGTGCTCGAGCAGCAAGTCGAGCCGTTCGCGCTCGAAAGCCTCGTGCAGCGCGGGCGCCTCGTCGATGCGCAACGTCAGCTCGACTTTCGGCCAGGCGTGCGCGAAATCGCGCACCGTCTCGATCAGCCCCAGCCCGAGCGCAACCGACTCCTCGGCGCCGAGCCGGATCTCGCCGGCGAGCACGGGCGCGTCGAGCCGGGTGAGGACGATCGCCTGCAGGCGCAGCAGCTCGCGTGCGATCGGCAGCAGCCGCAGCGCCGCTTCGGTCGGTTCGACCGAGCGCGTCGTGCGCTCGAGCAGCGTCGCGCCGACGAGGGTTTCGAGGCGGCGGATCTGCAGGCTGACCGCCGGCTGCGTGGTGCCGAGTTCGCGCGCGGCACGCGAGAAGCTGCGCGCGTCGACGACCGCCAGCAGCGAGCGGAGCAACGAAGCGGGCAGGTCCTTCATGTGCGCTTTGCGGGAATCCCGGGGGGTCGCGGGTCGCTGCGGCGGCGCCCGATCCGGTCGCAGTGTAGCCCGCGCCGGACGCGCGTCATCGAACGGCCGCACGCAGGCGCCGGCGCACGAAGCGCGCCGGGTCGAGCGCGCGCATCAGGTCGGCCTCGATCGGCGCAGGCGAACCGTCGGCGAGCGCGGGCAGCAGTTGCGCGGCGAGGCACGCCCAGACGACGCCCCGCGTCCCGCAGCCGAACGCGCCGTACAGCCCGCTCGCGCGCGGAAGCGCGAGCCGCTCGTTGCCGACCAGGCGCTGCGCCTGCCGCCACGCGTGCGGCTCGTCGGGCAACTCGCCGATCGCCGCGATCCGGTCGATGCTCGCCCAGCGAACGCCGACCGCGGCGCAGCGGGCGTGGCGGGCCCACGCATCGGCGCTCGTGCCGGCCGCTGCGGCGTCGGGCGCGAGCATCGCGGCGAGCCGACGCACGTTGCTCGCGTCGGCGCGCGGCGAGGGTTCGAGCGAATCGCCGTCGTCGAAGCTCGCGCCGACGAGGATGCGCTCGCCGGCCGGTGCCGCGTAGGCGAGGCCGCTGACCGCCCGACGCAGCCCGGGCAGCGACGCCTTCGGCAGCCAGGTGCTCTGGCCGCGCATCGCGCGCAGCGGCAGCGAAGCGAGTCCGCCGAGCCGCAGCGCGTCCGACGCGTTGGCGAGCACGACCAGCGCAGCGCGCGCGATGCGCGTCCCGGCGGCGTCGAACGCCGACCATCCGGTCTCGTCGCACGCAAGGCGCTCGACGCGCGTGCCGGTACGAAGCTCGATCGCGTCGTGCGCGAGCCAGCGGTCGACGAGCGCACGGGGATCGACGATGTGTGCGTCGGCAAGCCAGAGCGCGCCGCGTGCGAGCGCGACGCCCGACAGTTCGCTCGCTTCGTCTTGTGCGACGTGCCGGACGAAGGCTTCGGGAAACGCGAGCCGTCGCAGCATCTCGATCCGATGCGTCGCCTGCGCTTCGTCGGCATCGACCAGCAGCTTGCCCATCGGCTGCTCCCGGGGCGGTGCGAACGCGTCGCGAAATCCGAGTGCCGAGCGCGTGAGCCGCGCGAGCACGTTGTCGTCGGGCGACAGGTGCAGGTGGTCGGCGCACAGCGGCTGCCCCGATCCGCCGCACGCGGGCGCATCGTGCGCTTCGAGCACTTGCACGCGCCAGCCGCGGTGCGCGAAGCCGGCGGCGGTCGCCGCGCCCGCGAGCCCGGCGCCGACGACGAGCACGTCGGTGGATGGCCACTGCGGCGGTGCGTCGGGCGCGGGGAACGTGCGCCAGCGCGGTGCGTAGCGCGCGCGCAGTCGGTGGCGCTTGCCGCCGTGGCCGGCGAGACGCTCGACCTCGAAGCCGGCCTCGTGCAGCGCCCGGCGCACGGCCGAAGCGGCCGACCAGGTCGCGAGCGTCGCCTGCGCACGCGCGAGCCGGGCGAGCGCGCGCATCAGCGGCGCCTGCCACATCGCCGGATTGCGCGCGGGCGCGAATCCGTCGAGGTAGATCGCGTCGGCGGCGAGTCGAAGCCGTGGAACGACGCGTTCGGCCGACCCCAGGCACACGGTGAGGACCGCGTTCGCGTCGTCGAAGGCGATCGTGTGCAGTCCGGGCAGCGCGCGCGGCCAGCGATCGCGCAGGCGCTTCGCGTCGTCCCCGTCGATCCCGAGCGCGCGGTGCGCGCGCTCGACGTCGTCGCGCGCGAGCGGATGCGCCTCGACCGTCACGAAGTGCAGCCGCAGCCCGCGCGGCGCGACGCTTCTCCAGGCGGCCAGCGTCTCGAGAAAATTGACCGCGGCGCCGAACCCGAGCTCGAGCACGGTGAACGGATGCGCGACCGGCGCCGCCGGTCGTTCGGCTGCGCGCCAGCGCGCCGGCAGGTCGCAGCCTTCGACGAAGACCTCGCGCGCCTCGGCGCGTGCGCCGTTGCGGCTGCGGAACACGTCGCCGTACAGCGTGCTGAACGGCTTGCCGTGTTCGTCGAACGCGAGCGGGGGGTGGGGTGCGAGCGGCTCCATCGGAAAAGCGCGGGCGCAGCGGGAATTGTCGCCGCGGACGCCATGGTAATGTGCACGATCGATCGGCACTCGGACGCGACGATGTCGTTGATCAGGGCACATTGGCAGGACCGGATCGAAGTGGCGCTCGGGCTGTGGCTCGTCGCCTCGCCTTTCGTGCTCGGCCTCGCGACGGCGCAGTTCGCCGCCTGGTCGGCGATGATCGCCGGGGTGGCGATCGTCACGCTGGCGGTCGACGCGTTCTACTACCCCGAGCTCATCGAGGAGTGGGGCAATCTGGCGCTCGGGCTCGGGCTGCTCGGGTCGCCGTGGATCTTCGGCTATGCGCAGATGCGCCCCGCGATGCTCAATGCGGTGATCTGCGGTGCCGCGATCGCCGCGCTCTCGTTCTCCACCGTCGGCGACATCCGCCGCGAGCGCCGCGAGCGTTCGCTCGGCGGCGACGCGGGGCGCGGCCCGCTCTGAGGGCGCGCGCGCCGATGCACGCGCCCGGTTCGCAGCGCGCCGATCGACTGCTCGCCCGCCGCCTCGGCGGATGGATCGACCGCAACGTGTTCGCGCTCGCGCGCGACATGCGCTGGTCGTATCTCCCACCGCTGATGGTCTATCTCGCGGCCGGCATCTCCGGGCTGACCGCGATCGTCGGGACGTTCTTCGTCAAGGAGTACCTGGGACTGTCGGCCGAGTTCCTCGCCGCGCTCGGTTTCTGGGCCGGGCTGCCGTGGGCGCTGAAGATGCCGCTGGGGCATCTCGTCGACCTGATGTGGCGCTACAAGGCCGGGCTCGTGTATCTGGGCGCGTCGCTGATCGCCGCCAGCCTGCTCGTGATGATCGGGCTGCTCGCCGAGCCGCAGCGGATGGCCGCCATCCTGCGCCCCGAATCGTGGTACGTGCTCGCCGCACTGCTCGCACCGATCGGCTACGTCACGCAGGACGTCGTCGCCGACGCGATGACCGTCGAGGCGGTGCCGCACTTCGACGAACGCGGCGAGCCGATCGCGCCGGAGCGGCTGCGCGCCATGCACACGACGATGCAGACGCTCGGCCGCGTGGCGATCATCGGCGGGTCGGTGCTGGTCGCGCTCGCCAACGTGTTCCTGCTGAGCGGCGCCGACACGCTGCCCGAAGCGGAGAAGATCGCGGTCTACGTGCGCGTGCACGTCTATGCGCTCGTCATTCCGGCCGTCTCGGTCGCCGGCGTGCTTTTCGCTGCCGCATTGCGCCGCCGCCAGCGGCGCGTGCTGCGCCTCCAGGGCCTGCCGAGGCAGGAGATCGACCGGCGCATGGCGGCGCACGTCGAGCGCCCGCCGGTCAATGCGTGGGTGCTCGGCGGCGGACTCGCGTTCGCGCTGCTTTCGCTCGGCGTCGGGCTCGGCGACGTGCCGGCCGGGCAGGAGATCGTGTTCGCCGCGTCGATGGCGATCGTCGTCACGCTGATGTGGCGGCTGACCCGGGACCTGGCCCCGCGCGCGCGCGAGACGCTGCTCGGCACCGCGCTCGTCATCTTCGTCTTTCGCGCGCTGCCTTCGCCGGGCGCCGGGCAGACGTGGTGGATGATCGACGTGCTCGGCTTCGACCAGCAGTTCCTCTCGGTGCTCGCGGTGATCGGCAGCGTGCTCACGCTCGCCGGCCTGTTCGTCTTTCGCCGTTTCATGGCCGAGCGCTCGATCTACTACATCGTCGGCGTGCTGACGATCGTCGCGACGCTGCTCTCGGCGCCGATCGTCGGCATGTTCTACGGACTGCATCACTGGACGGCCGCGCACACGGGCGGGATCGTCGACGCGCGCTTCATCGCGCTCGTCGACACCGCGCTCGAGTCGCCGCTCGGGCAGATCGCGATGGTTCCGATGCTCGCGTGGATCGCGAACTCGGCGCCCGAGGCATTGAAGGCGACGTATTTCGCGGTGATGGCCTCGTTCACCAACCTGGCGTTGTCGGCGTCGCAGCTGTTCACGAAATACCTGAACAACATGTATCTCGTGACGCGCGAGGTGCGCGATCCGGCGTCGGGGGCGGTGCGCGTGCCGGCCGACTACAGCCAGCTCGGCGAGCTGATGCTCGTCGTGATCGCGATCGGCTTCGTCGTTCCGATGACGACGATCGTGCTCGCGCGCAGGGCCCGCTTGCGCAGCGCATGAGCGCGATGCGCGCGGTACCGCGGCGCGCCGTCGTCGCATTCGCGCTGCTTTCGGTCGCGTTGCATCTGTTCGTCTGGGGTGCCGGGCGTCCCGGCATCCCCGCCGACGTCGCGCCCGAGCCGGCCGCACTGCAGTGGGTCGTGCCGGCCCCCGAGCCCGCGCCGCCGGCGACGCCGGCTCCTGCACACGCTGCGCGCGCGGGCGCGCCGAAGCGT
>JAKFES010000055.1:0-5674 GCA_036675585.1 Burkholderiaceae bacterium | reverse complement strand
CGCCTGCCGTTGCCGCTCGTGGGCGCGATGCCGGTGGGCAAGCAGCTGAAGATCTGGCTGCCGACGCTGCTCGTTTCGGTCGCGATGGCGTTCGTGTTCCTCTGGCTCGACTCGCGCCAGGCGAGCAACGCGACGCGCTGGTTCCAGCAGGTCGGCGATGCATTGACGCATTCGCAGCGCGTGGCGAAAGCCGCCCCGCGCGCGATCGCCGGCGATCGCGACGCGTTCGCGCAGTTGCGCGACAGCCGCGAGATCGTCGAGCTTTCGCTCACGCAGCTCGGCCGGGGCAGCGACGCCGGGTCGGCCGTCTCGCGCCGCCTGCTGGGCGAGCTGGGAACGATCACGCAGACGTGGAGCGCATCGAGCGATGCCGCGCGTGCGCTGCTCTCGCATGCGGAGTTGCTCCAGTCGGTGGGCATCGCACGGCGCGAGCTGCGCATCGCGCACCCGCAACTGCTCTCGAACGCGCAGACGGTGGCCGCCAGCCGCGTGCAGGCGGGGGCGTCCGCGCGCGATGCGGCCAGCGCCGCGCAACTCGTCGTGCTGACCGAACGCATCGCCAAGGAAGTCGAGTCGCTCGCCGCGCCCGAGCTGCCGATTCGCGAAGCGACCGAGGCGCTGCAGCATTCGCTCGTTGCGTATCGCGAGCTCTCCGACGCGCTCGAGGCGGGCAACGAACGCCTGCGACCCGGCGCGGCCACCGATGCCGCACTGGCCGAGCTGAAGAAAACGATGGGCTTTCTCGATCGGCCGTTGACGACGGTGCTCGCCAACGTTCCCAAGCTCGAGCAGGCGCGCACGGCCGAGCAGCGGATCACCGACGACAGCGAGAAGCTGCGCACGCAGCTCGACGCGTTCCGCGGCCGGCTGCAACAGGGCGAGTCGGCCCGCGGCTGGAACCTGATCGCCGCCGGCCTGTTCGGCGCGGTGGCGCTGCTGTCGCTGTACGGATTGTTCCGCGTTTTCCTGCACGACAGCGAACGCCGGGCCGAGGACGCCGAGCGCCAGCGAGCGGTGGCCGAGCGCCTGGAGCAGGATGCCAAGCGCACGAACGACCAGAACCAGGCGGCGATCCTGCGCCTGATGAACGAGCTGCAGGAGGTGGCCGACGGCGACCTCACCGTGCAGGCGACCGTCTCCGAGGACATCACCGGTGCCATCGCCGATTCGGTCAACTACACCGTGGAGGAGCTGCGCAGCCTGGTGTCGCGGATCAACACGACCGCCGAGCTGGTGAGCGACGCGTCGTCGAAAGCGCTGGTCACCGCGTCGAGCCTGCAGGCGGCCAGCGAGCAGCAATCGCGCGAGATCCGCGAAACCGGCGAATCGGTGCTCCGGATGGCGCGCCAGATCGACGAGGTCTCCGCGCGTGCGCTCGAATCGGTGCAGGTCGCTCGCCAGTCGCTCGGTGCTTCCGAGGACGGGTCGCGTGCGGTGAACAACGCGATCGCCGGCATGAACGGCATTCGCGACCAGATCCAGGACACGTCGAAGCGGATCAAGCGGCTCGGCGAATCGTCGCAGCAGATCGGCGAGATCGTCGAGCTGATCTCCGACATTACCGAGCAGACGAACGTGCTCGCGCTCAATGCCGCCATTCAGGCCGCCTCGGCCGGCGAAGCGGGGCGCGGTTTCACGATCGTCGCCGAGGAGGTGCAGCGGCTCGCCGAGCGATCGGCCGAAGCGACCAAGCAGATCTCGGCGCTGATTCGCACGATCCAGGGCGACACGCAGGACGCCGTCGCCGCGATGGAGCGCAGCACGCAGGGTGTCGTCGAGGGGGCCCGTTTGTCGGACGAGGCGGGTCGTGCGCTCGGCGAGATCGGACGCGTCTCGACGCTGCTCGCCGAACTGATCGAGGACTTCTCGGCGACCACGTCCCGGCAGGCCGCCTCCGCGGGCACGGTGGCGCAGTCGATCCAGCGCATCCTGCTCGTGACCGAGCAGACCAGCGAGGGAACGTCGCAGACGGCCGGATCGATCCGCCAGCTCTCCGAGCTCGCACTCGAACTCAAGAGCTCGGTGACCCGATTCAAGGTCGCCTGAACCGGAACCGGCGATGAACGACGCGCATCGGAACGAAGCCCTCGAGTCGGTCGACCTCGCGACGCTGTCGTGGTGCATCGGCGAGATCCGCGAATCGCTGGCGAACTGCGAGCGCCGGCTGCGCGAACGCCTGCAGGCCGCCGACGATGGCGGCGACGCGCTCGCCGCAGCGCGGGCGGCGCTGCACCAGGCGCACGGCGCGCTCGCCGTCGTCGACGTCGCCGGCGTGTCGATCGTCACCGGCGAGGCCGAGCAGTTGCTCGATCGCGTCGTCGGCGGACAGGTCGCACTCGACGCGCCGCTGGTCGAGCGCTTCGCGAGCGCGTTCAATGCGGTCGTCGAGTATCTCGACGAGTTGCTGCTCGGCCAGGCGCAGCAGCCGCTCTACCTCTTTCCGTATTACGCGTCGCTGCTCCAGGCGCGCAGCGCCGAGCGGATTCACCCGGCCGATCTGTTCGTCGTCCCGGTTTCGGCCCGGCTCGTCGAGGCCGACGCGACGGTGCGCGAGCGCGACCCGTCCGAGCTGAACGGTGCGCGCGTTTCGTTCGAGCGCGCACTGCTCTCGCTGCTGCGCGATCCGGCCGACCGCACCGCGCTGGCGACGCTGCACTCGGCCGTGGCCACCATCGGCGCCTCGCAGGTCGGGGCCGCCCATCCGACGTTCTGGAAAGTTGCGCTCGCGTATTTCGAGGCGTTGCGCGACGGCGCGCTCGTGCTCGACGTGTACGGGAAACGCCTGCTCGCGCGGCTGAACCTGCAACTGCGCCGCTCGATTGCCGACGGCGCGCCGGTGGCCGAACGCTTGCTGAAGGACACGCTGTTCGCGCTGGCGCGCGCCGACGAGACGCGCAGCGGCGATTCGCCGCTCGTCGCCGAGGTTCGCCGTGCCTTCCGGCTCGAAGCGAGCGTGCCCGCCGATTTCGAATCGCCGCGTTTCGGACGCGTCGACCTGCGTTCGATCGTCTCGGCCCGCGAAGCCATCGCCCGCGCGAAGCTCGCGTGGGAGAAACTCGCCAGCGGAAGCGCGAACGAGCTCGCCGGGTTCGCTCAGGCCATCGCCGCGTTGCGCTCGGCCGTTGCACCGCTTCCGTTCCGCGGCGTGCGGGCGCTCGCCGACGCGTTCGGCGAAGCGAGCCGGGTGCTGGCGCTCGGCAAGCCGGTTCCTGCCGAGGGGCTCGCCCTCGAGGCGGCGTCCGCGCTGCTGTTCGCCGAACAGATCTTCGAGCGCGGCCTGAAAGGCGACGGCGAGTACGACGTGCGCGCCGACGAGATGGCCTCGCGACTGCTGCAGGCGTGCGAGGGCACGCCGCCCGAGGACGCGATGCCGCAGTGGTTGCGCGACCTCGCCCATGCCGCGCAGGAACGGCTCACGATGTCGACGTTCATCGCCGAAGCGCAGGGCAATCTGCGTTCGGCCGAGCAGACGCTCGACTCGTTCTTCCGCGATTCCGCGCAACGCGCCGACCTGCCGCAGGCGGTACGGCAGTTCCGGCAGGTTGCCGGTGCGCTCGAGCTGCTCGGGCACCGGGACGCCGCGGCGGCGGCGCACGCGATCGCCGGGCGCATCGAGGCGTTCGCCGCGGAACCGACGCCGCCGGCGACCGAGATCTGCGAGAACGTTGCAGGCAGCGTCGGTGCGCTGGGCTTCTTCATCGAGAGCCTGCAGCAGGCGGGTCGGAGCGGTGCGCGCTTCGAGTTCGATTCGTTCACCGGACATTTCCACGCGCGATTGAGCGAAGCGAGGCCCGATGCACACACGGTCGTCGTCTCGCTCGACGCCACCGCCGAGTCGTTGCTCGCGCAGCACACGCGGCGCGCCGCCGAGCTCCTCGACGAGTTCGCCGCCCAGCCCGACGACAAGGAGGCGCGCGAGGCCTTGCGCCGCACGCTGCTCAAGGTGCGCGACGACGCGCACCTCGCCGACGACGCCGCGCTCAAGACGCATGCGAACGAGGCGATCGAGTCCCTGGACGCAACGGTCGACGCGCTCGAGCCGCTGCGGGCGGCGGTTGCCCGGCTCGGCGGCGGGCCGAAGGCGAGCGACGTCGAAGCGCAGCCCGAGCCGGAGCGCCCCGAGGCCGAGATCGACAGCGAGTTGCTCGAGATCTTCCTCGGCGAAGCGCGGGAAGTCCTCGCCGGAATCGCCCAGGCCTGCGCGCAATCGAGACTCGCCCCGGCCGACATCGCATTCCTGACGACGATGCGGCGCGGGTTCCACACGCTCAAAGGCTCGAGCCGAATGGTCGGCCTCGCCGCGTTCGGCGATGCCGCGTGGGCAATGGAGCAGGTGCTCAACCTGTGGCTCGCCGAGGAACGCGCGGGCACGCCGCTGCTGTACGAACTGATCGACTTGTCGCGCGCGCGCTTCGAACGGTGGGTCGACGTGCTGCAGGCGGGTGCGGCGCCGGCGATCGATCCGGAACCGATCGTCGAGGCAGCCGCCGCGTTGCGCGACGGGCGTGCGCACGAGGCGCTGTTCGAACGTCTGTCGCAGCCGGAGGCGGACACGGACGAGCGCGTGGACATCGCGGCCGTCGGACCCGTCGCGATCGACGAGCCCCCGGAGAGCGGGGACGCCGTCGAAGCCGGGTCGATCGAAGCCGAGCCGATCGAAGCCGAGTTGATTGAGGTTGAGCCGATCGAAGCCGAATCGATCGAAGCCGAGCCGGCCACGCCCGATTCCGAACCGGTCGACGAGATCCGCATCGGCGACCGCTCGCTCAATCGGCCGCTGTACGAGATCTTCCTCACCGAAGCCGACGAGCTGATCGGGACGTTGAGCGCGGACGCCTTCGAGTGGTCGCAGGAGCCCGCGCGCGGCGCGACCGAGGGGGCGCAGCGGGCGATGCACTCGCTCAAGGGCAGCGCGGCGCTCGTGTGTCTCGACGATGTGCAGGCGATCGCCGAGCAACTCGAGACGTTCCTGCTGCGCCAGCGCGCCGATGCGCGTCCGGTCGGCAGCGACGACCTGACCGAGTATTCGCACGTGATCGAGCGGATGCAGGCGATGCTGCATCAGTTCGCTGCCGGCCAGGTGCCGCGACACGAACCCGATGCCTTCGCGGCCGCGCATGCGCTCGCCGCGCGGTGGGATCCGCGTGCGGCGCCCAAGCCCGAAAACCCGGCCGCCGAACTCGACAGCGAGCTCGACGAGGACCTGCTGCCGATCTTCATCGAGGAGGCGACCGACCTTCTGCCGCGCATCGGCGGGAACCTGCGCGCATGGCAGGCGGCGCCCGACGATCGCTCGTTGCAGCAGCGCCTGATGCGCGATCTGCACACGGTCAAGGGCAGCGCACGGATGGCCGGCGCGATGGCGCTCGGCCAGCGCGTGCACGAGATGGAAACGCGCATCGAGGCGGCGAACGTCCTGAGCGTCGTCCCCGGCGCACTGATCGACGAACTGATCGCCGACCACGACGAAGTGGTCGGCCTGTTCGAGTGGGTCCGCGATCCGCAGCAACGCGCGCGCGTGGCGGTCCCCGTCGCCGCACCCGAGCCCGTGCTCGACGATTCGACGTGGATCGAAGTCGAGCGCGCGTCGGAGCCGTCGCCGGTCGAAACGGTCGCCTTCGATCCCGACGAAGTCGTGCCGGCGGCGGCGCCCGTCCACGAGGATGCGCCGGGC
>JAKFES010000180.1:0-5772 GCA_036675585.1 Burkholderiaceae bacterium | reverse complement strand
GCGCCTTCGGTGCCTTGGCCGCGGTCGTCTTGCGCGCCGCGCGTCGGGCGCCGCTTCGCTTCATCGACTCGATGGCCTCGCCCAGCGCATCGATCCGCTCGACCAGCTCGCTCAGGTCGTGGTGCGTCGGAACGCCGAGCCTCGCCAGCGTGCGCGAGACGCGATCCTCGAAGGCCTGCTCGAGCCGGTCCCACGATTGCGTGGCCTGCTTCGACCAGCTGCCGGCCGCCTTGCCCAGGCGCTCGCCGACGTGGCCCATCCGCTCGTCGGTGCGCGAGCGCGTGCGGCGCTGGATGTTGCGCCCCTCGCGCACGAGCGTCTCGAACACCTTGCCGCCTTCGTCCTGCGCGCGCGAGAACGCGCCCAGCCCGGCGAGCCAGATCTGCTGCGCGGACTCGCGGATCGTCGCGGCCAGCTGAAGCAGGTCGCTGCGGCCCGCCTCGCGCCCGGCCGACGTCTTCGCTTTCTTCGCCATCTCGATCCTCCTCGCGGCTTGCGGATGGAGCCTGCCCGCGCAGTCTACGGTCCCGCCGCCGCGGCGTCGCGCGCACAGCCGGCTTCGATCGCATCGACCGCAAGCTGCCAGACCTCGTGGTCGTAGGCGAGCGCGACATGGCCGCGCCCGCGAACCGCGATCGTGCGCACGTCGGGCAGCTGCTGTGCCTGCGCCTGCGGGATCACGATGTTGTCGTGCGTCGACCAGATCGCCGTGAGCCGCTCGCGCGTCGCCGGTGCCTCGCGCGCCTGCAGTGCGCGCAGCCATTCGCTGTCGGGCTTCATCTGCGAGACGTTGCGACCGTGCCCGAAATGCGCGAGCCAGGTTCCGCGATGCGGCGTGCCGAGCGTGACGATCGCGCACACGCCGTCGTGCGCGGAAGGTTCGCGTTGCTCGTGCGCGAGCCACGCGCGCACGGCGACGCCGCCCATGCTGTGCGCGACGATCGCCACGCGTTCGCCGCCGGTGCGCGCGCGAAGTCGTCGTACGCCTTCGGCGACGATCGGCACGTAGGCGTCGATCGAACCGAACACCGGCTCGAGGTTCACCGAGTCGACCGGATGGCCGCGGTGTGCGAGCCAGCGTGCGAACGGATGCCAGATGCCGCGATTGCAGACGTATCCGTGCACGAGCAGCACCGGCGTGCGCGGTCCGCCGTCGGCGCTCGGCAATCGTGCGTCGCCGTAGCGGATCTGCGCATAGAAGAACGTGCGCAGCGAAGCGGCGATCTCGCCCGTCCACGCGCGAACGGTCGCGCCCGGACCGTGGCGCGTCCCGGGCGCCTCGCGCCGGCGAAACCACGCGCCGATCGCGAACTGCTGGGCGAGCAGCAGCGCGTCGACCCCCACCGGGATCGCCGCGGCGAAGAGCAGCGCGGCCCCCGCGTTCCATCCGTGGCGCAGGTGCAGCCACAGCGCGACCCCGAGCACGCCGAGCCCGACCAGCGAGACGAGCGCGGCGAGCAGCCGGCGCATCATGCGGGCGGCGTCGCGCGGAGGATTCCGCGCTGCACGAGGAGGCGGCCGGAAAGCATGGCCCATTCTAGGCGGTGCATTCGTCGTGTACGCTCGTCGATCGCGATGCGGGCACGCCACACTGGGCACAAAGTGCGTGGCCGATTGAGCCAGGCTGCCCGACCCCGTATAATCGCCGGTTCCTTGCCGCACGGTGCACGACGCAAGACACCGGCGGCCTTCGTCCACAAGGGAAGCCCGCGCGCGCGGGCCGCGTCGATCCGGCCGGTCTCGTCACGACCGTCGCCGTCTCGCCGGCCGCGCATCCGCAGGCCTCCGAACCAGGAGAATCGATGCGTCATTACGAGATCGTCCTCATCGTCCACCCCGACCAGAGCGAGCAGGTGCCCGCCATGATCGAGCGGTACAAGGCGATGATCGAAGCCCAGGAAGGCAAAATCCACCGGGTCGAAGACTGGGGCCGGCGCCAGCTCGCCTATCCGATCCAGAAGATGGCCAAGGCGCATTACGTGCTGATGAACATCGAATGCGGCCAGCCCGTGCTCGACGAGCTCGAGCACGCGTTCCGCTTCAACGACGCCGTGCTGCGGCATCTGATCGTCGCGATGAAGAAGGCCGAGACGGGCCCCTCGCCGATGTGGAAGCAGATCCAGCGCGAGGATGCGCGCAAGGCGTCTTCGTCCGACACGCCGCAGGCCCAGCAGCCGCCCGCGCAGCAGCCGCAGGCCCAGCAGCCGGCCCCGGCCCAGGTGCAGCCGCAGTCCTGAACCGGGCGGCGATCCGAGTGCACGGCATTCCGACGAGCGCGCAACCGGCCGCGGTGCGGCCTGCGCCGCCGAGCAACCGCGTGCAGCTCACCGGCACGTTGAGCGAGCGCGAGACGCTTCGCTACACGCCGGCGGGCATCGCGATGCTCGGGGCGCGGCTGAGCCACCGTTCCGAAGCGCACGAAGCGGGGCACGTTCGTCAGCTCGAGTTCGACGTCGCGCTGCGTTTCGCCGGAGCGCTCGCTGCGCGCGCCGACCGGCTGCAGCTGGGGCAGTCGATCTTCGTCGACGGGTTCCTCGCGCCGCGTCGCCGGCAGTCGAAATCGCTCGTCGTGCACGTCACCGAATTCGCCGCCGACGCGTCGATCGCCGAACCCGGGCGGCACGCGCAGTCCGGCACCCCCAACCTCTGAGAGGATCTCCATGGCCACTTTCCGTCGTGGTTCGAAAGACAAGAAAACGCGCCGCCCGGCGCAAAGCGCGCTGTTCAAGCGCAAGAAGTTCTGCCGCTTCACCGCGGAGAAGATCGAGTGGATCGACTACAAGGACGTCGACCTGCTGAAGGACTTCATCACCGATACCGGCAAGATCATCCCGGCCCGCCTCACGGGGACCAAAGCGCGCTACCAGCGCCAGCTCCAGGACGCGATCAAGCGCGCCCGCTTCCTCGCGCTGCTCCCGTACACCGACAACCACTGAAGCGCGCAGGAGCCATCATGCAGATCATCCTGCTCGAGAAAGTCGTCAACCTCGGCCAGCTCGGCGACGTCGTGCGCGTGCGCGACGGTTATGCGCGCAACTTCCTGATCCCCACCGGCAAGGCGCGCCGCGCCACGCCGGCGGCGATCTCGGAGTTCGAAACGCGTCGTACCGAGCTCGAGAAAGTGCAGTCCGAGCGCCTCGAAGCGGCGCGCGCGCTCGGCGAGCGGCTCGCCGGTGCCAACGTGCGCATCGTGCAGAAGGCCGGCGTCGACGGCCGGCTGTTCGGTTCGGTCACCAACTTCGACATCGCCGAAAGCCTGCAGAAACAGGGCTTCGCGGTCGAGAAGCAAATGGTCCGGATGCCGGCGGGTCCGCTGAAATCCATCGGCGACGCCACGATCGAGGTCGCGCCGCACAGCGACGTCGTCGTCGAGATCACCGTATCGGTGGTCGGCGAGTCGAGCTGAACCGCGCCCGATCGACATCGGCCGCGGCGATGTCCGCCCTCGCGCACGGCGCGCAGCCCGACGATCCGCAGATCGCCGCGCTGCGCGTCCCGCCTCATTCGATCGAAGCCGAGCAGGCCGTGCTCGGCGGCCTGCTGCTCGACAACACGGCGTTCGACCGCGTCGCCGACCTGCTGCGCGAGGACGACTTCTATCGCTACGACCATCGCCTGATCTGGCACCAGATCGGCCGGCTGATCGAGCGCAACCAGCCGGCCGACGTCGTCACCGTCTACGAGGCGCTGCAGAACGCCGGCAAGGCGAACGACGCGGGCGGCCTCGTCTACCTGAACGCGCTCGCGCAGGAGACGCCTTCGGCGGCGAACATCCGGCGCTACGGCGAGATCGTTCGCGATCGCGCGGTGCTGCGCCGGCTGATCTCGACCGCCGACGAGATCTCGACCTCGGCGCTCAATCCCGCCGGCAAGGACACGCGCCAGCTCCTCGACGAAGCCGAGTCGAAGGTCTTCCAGATCTCCGAGGACGGTGCGCGCGGGCAGGCCGGCTTCCAGCCGCTGCCCGACCTGCTCGGAAAAGTCGTCGAGCGCATCGACGAGCTGTACAACCAGAACAACCCGAACGACGTGACCGGCGTGCCGACCGGCTACGTCGACCTCGACCGAATGACCTCGGGGCTGCAGACCGGCGACCTCGTCATCGTCGCGGGCAGGCCGTCGATGGGCAAGGCGCAGCCGCTCGATGCGCGCATCCGCACGCGAACGGGCTGGAAGCCCATGGGCGAAATCGGCGTCGGCGATGCGCTGGCCTCGATCGACGGGCAGCCTTCGACCGTGACCGGTGTCTTCCCGCAGGGTGTTCGCCAGGTGTTCCGGGTGCAATTCTCCGACGGTCGAAGCACCGAATGCTGCGACGAGCACCTGTGGCGCGTGTGGTATCGCGAATGGAATGCGCCGCGCGTGCTCACGACCGCGCGTCTGCGCGAGATGCTCGGGTGCGTGCGGTATCGGAACCGATTGTGGATCGACATGCCGTCGGGCGACTACGGCCACGACGACCCGCTACCCGTCGATCCCTGGGTGCTCGGCGCGCTCCTCGGCGACGGTTGTCTGCGCGGCGACTCGATCCGTTTCTCCAACGTTGCCGCCGACGTCCTCGAGCGCATGCGCACGCGCGTGGGGCAGGAACTCGAACTGCATCCTGCGTCGGGGTGCGACTGGCGGATCGTGCAGCCGAATCGAGGCGCGGTGCCCGGGTACGCCGGCCGGCATCCGAACCCGCTGAAACAGCACCTCGAAGCGCTCGGCCTGTGGGACAAGCGCTCGCACGAGAAGTTCATTCCGCCGTCCTACCTGCTCGCCGCGCGCGAGGCCCGACTCGACCTGCTTCGCGGATTGCTCGATACCGACGGATGGGTCGAACGCTGGGGCACCGTGCGGCTGTCGACGGCGAGCGAACGCATGGCGCGCGATGTGCAAACACTCGCGCGATCGCTCGGCGCCTGGTGTGCGATCGCACGCAAGCAACCTTCGTTCACGGTCGGCGGCGTGCGGCGCAACGGGTTGCCGGCCTTCGTCTGCACGATCAGCCATCCCGATCCGGCGAGCCTGTTCCTGATGGCGGACAAGAGCGCCCGTGTGGCCGGCGGGCGCACGCGCCGCAAGCTGCCGGTGCTCGTGTCGATCGAACCGACGCGGCAAGTGGCCACGCAGTGCATTTCGGTCTCGCATCCGAGCCGGCTCTACATCACCGATGACTACGTCGTCACGCACAACACCGCCTTCTCGCTGAACATCGCCGAGCACGTCGCGATCGACCAGGGCCTGCCGGTGGCGGTGTTCTCGATGGAGATGGGCGCGACGCAACTCGCGATGCGCCTCGTGTGCTCGGTCGGGCGGCTCGACCAGCAGCGACTGCGCACCGGGCGGCTGGTCGACGACGACTGGCCCCGATTGACGAGCGCGATCCAGAAGATGCAGGACGCGCAGCTGTTCATCGACGAGACGCCGGCGCTCAACGCGCTCGAGCTGCGTGCACGCGCGCGCAGGCTGTCGCGGCAGTGCGGGCGACTCGGCTTGATCGTCGTCGATTACCTGCAGCTGATGTCGGCATCGTCGAGCGGCGAGAACCGCGCCACCGAGATCTCGGAGATCTCGCGTTCGCTCAAGGCGCTCGCCAAGGAGCTCGACTGCCCGGTGATCGCGCTGTCACAGCTGAACCGCTCGCTCGAGCAGCGCCCGAACAAGCGTCCGCTGATGTCCTATCTTCGTGAATCCGTCGCGATCGAGCAGGACGCAGACGTCATCGTCTTCATCTATCGCGACGAGGTCTACAACCCCGACTCCACCGACAAGGGGGTCGCGGAAATC
>JAKFES010000065.1:0-5778 GCA_036675585.1 Burkholderiaceae bacterium | reverse complement strand
GAGGCGCCCCTGGCCGCGGCGGCATGCGCGCTCGCGGTGCGTGCGCTGCTGCTCGATCGTGCGCGCACGCTCGGGCTCGTCGGCGCCGACGAGTCGCTGGACGACGATGCGTGTGATGCGGCGATCGAGCGCCTGCTCGAGCGCGAAGCGCCGGTGCCGGAGCCGGTCGAAACCGAGTGTCGTAAGTATTATGAGAGTCACGCCGATGAATTCGTCAGCGGCGAGCTCGTCGAAGCGGCGCACATTCTGTTCGCGGTGACGCCCAACGCGCCGGTGGAAACGATACGGCGACAGGCGGAATCGGTGCTGAAGCAGGCGGTCGCCGCGCCGGGGAGTTTCGGCGCGCTCGCCCGCCAGTTCTCCAATTGCCCGTCGTCCGCGCAGGAGGGCAACCTGGGGCAGCTTGCACGCGGCGATACCGTACCCGAGTTCGAGCAGGCGCTGTTCGGAGACGAAGCGACCGGCGTGCTGCCGCGGCTCGTGTGCACGCGCTACGGCTTCCACATCGTGTGCGTCGCGCGTCGCGTGCCGGGCAGAATCCTCGATTTCGACGCGGCGCAGCCGCGCATCGCCGCGCGCTTGCGCAGTCGCGTGCAGGCCAAGGCGGCGGAGCAGTATGTCCGCATACTCGCTGCACGCGCCAAAATCGTCGGCGTGGATCTCGGTGCGGCAGGCTCGCTGCTGGTACAGTAACGCGGGATGGAAGCCGGGGCGCTCGTCCGCGAGCGGCGCCTCGGCGTCATCGTCGGATTGCCCGCCCGTTCGAAGCCTTCCCCGGAACCCCTGCGCAGCCGAGTGACAGGATTGACATGATCCACAGGATCGAAGCGAAAAGACCCGAGACCTGATCTTGTCGATCCCGTTCATCCTGTCGGCCTTTGTTTTTCGCCTTTTGCGCGGCGCCGCACGTCCATGAGCCCGCCCGACGCCGCCACCCGCCAGCCGTCGGGATTGACCGTCGTCGAGGCGCAACGCCGTCTTGCCGCCGGAGGTTACAACGAAATCGCGCGGCCCGGCGCGCGCGGCGTGCTGTCCGTGCTGGCCGACGTCGTGCGGCAGCCGATACTGCTGCTGCTCGTTGCCGGCGCGTCGGTCTATCTGCTGCTGGGCGACGTGCACGAAGCGCTCGTGCTCGGCACGTCGGTGCTGCTCGTCGCCGCAATCACCGTCTATCAGGAAGGCAAAAGCGAGCGTGCGCTCGCCGCGCTGCAGGAGCTCACGAGTCCGCGGGCGCTCGTCATACGCGACGGCGAGGAATGCCGCATTCCGGGGCGCGAGGTGGTGCGCGGCGATGTGCTGGTCGTGCGCGAAGGCGATCGTGTCCCGGCCGACGCGGTCGTGCTGCAGACTTCGGCCTTGCGTGTGGACGAGTCGCTGCTCACCGGCGAGTCGGTGGCAGTGCGCAAGACGACGTGGGACGGCAAGGCGCGGATCGAGCCGCCGGGCGGGGACGGCACGTCGTTCATTTATTCCGGGACGCTGGTGGTGCAAGGCCAGGCGAGGGCGGAAGTCGTCGCGACCGGCGCCGCGACGGCGATCGGCGGCATCGGACGATCGCTCGCCGGCATCGGCTCGGAGTCGACGCCGCTGCAGCGTGAGACGGCTCGCGCCGTGCGTCTCATCGCTTTCGGTGCGGTCGCGTTGTCGGTGCTGGTCGCGCTCTTGCACTTCGCCGCGCGCGGCGGCGTGCTCGATTCGGTGCTCGCCGGCATCACGCTCGCGATGGCGATATTGCCCGAAGAAATCCCGCTCGTGCTCACGGTTTTTCTCGCGCTCGGCGCCTGGCGCATTTCCCGCGACCGCGTGCTGACGCGCCGCATCCCGGCGGTCGAAGCGCTCGGTTCCGCGACCGTGTTGTGTGTCGACAAGACCGGGACGCTCACGATGAACCGCATGGCGGTGCATGCGCTTGCGACCCGCGATGCCGGCGTATGGGTCGACGCGGGTGACGCAGCGCCGGTCGAGGAGTCGTATCGGGAGCTCGCGGAGGTGGCGATACTCGCCAGCGAGCCCGAAGCGTTCGAGCCCATGGAGCGCGCCATACATGCGCTCGCGCAGCGTCTGCCGGCAGCGAGCGCCGGCGAGCGCGCGGCACTGACGCTCGCTCGCACCTATCCGCTGTCTGCCGATCTGCTCGTCTTCGCGCAATTGTGGCGCAAGCCGGATGGCGCTGCGGCCGTGCTGGCGGCAAAAGGAGCGCCGGAAGCGATATTGCGCATCTGCCGCGCGGACGCGGCGCTCGAGCGCGAGACGCTGGATCGCGTGGGCGCGATGGCGCAGGAGGGCCTGCGTGTGCTCGGGGTCGCGCGTGCGCGCATGACGGGATCGCAGATACCGGATGCGGTGTCGGACGTTCGATTCGACTTCGTCGGTCTCATCGGTCTCGCCGACCCGGTGCGTCCAACGGTGCGTGAAGCGCTCGCGCAATGCTATACGGCCGGCGTGCGGGTCGTCATGATAACCGGTGATTACGCGGCGACGGCCCAGGCGATAGCGCGCGAGATCGGGCTGCGCGGCTCCAAGCAGGTGATCACCGGGCAGGCGCTGCAGGGCATGAGCGACGCGCAGCTCGCGGCGCGCGTGACCGACTGCACCCTATTCTCGCGTGTGGTGCCGGAGCAGAAGCTGCGCATCGTGAACGCGCTCAAGGCCCGGGGAGAGATCGTCGCCATGACCGGCGATGGCGTGAACGATGCGCCGGCGCTGAAAGCGGCCCACATCGGCATCGCGATGGGCGGGCGCGGCACCGACGTGGCGCGCGAGGCGGCGACCCTCGTGCTGCTCGACGACGACTTCGCGTCCATCGTGCGCGCCATCGCGCTGGGCCGGCGCATATACACCAATATCCGCAACGCCATTTCATATCTGCTCGCAGTGCACGTGCCCATCGCGGCGATGGCCTTCATGCCGCTCGCCTTCGGCTGGCCGCTCGCGTTCTATCCGGTGCACATCGTATTCTTCGAGTTCGTGATCGATCCGACATGCTCCATCGTGTTCGAGGCCGAGTCGGCGCACGACAACGTCATGAGGCAGCCGCCGCGCGATCCGCGGGAACCCTTGTTCTCGATCAATACGGTGGCGGTCAGCCTGCTGCAAGGTATCGCCGTGCTGGTCGCGGTTGCGGTAACGTACGGCTGGGCGCTCGCGCACGGGACGCCCGAGGCCGCGCGTGCCATGGCTTTCGTGACCATTGTGCTCGGCAATCTCGGGCTCATCATCGTGAACCGCTCGGCGGTGCGCTCCATCGCGCAGACGCTGCGGGCTCCGAATCCCGCGCTATGGTGGGTGGTGGCGGCGACGCTCGCCGGCATGGCGCTCGCCGTGTACCTGCCGCCCGCCGCCAGGCTGTTCATGCTGACGCCGCTCACGCCGGGGCAGATCGCGACGTGTGCGCTTGCCGCATTCGTGTCGCTCGCCTGGTTCGAGCTGTACAAGTTCATGCGCCGGGCACGTAGCCTGCCCGGCGGCACGAGCAACAAAAGGGATATTGCATCGTGAGCGTACGCAACCTGGAATTGATGTTTCGTCCCCGGTCGGTGGCCGTGATCGGCGCATCCGACCGTCCGCGCAGCGTCGGCAGCATGGTGATGCGCAATCTGCTCGAAGGCGGCTACCGGGGCACCATCGCACCGGTGAACGCCCGGCACGACGTCGTCGCGGGACTCGCTGCGGTGCGCAGCGTAGCGGAGCTTCCGGCCACGCCCGACCTGGCTGTGATCTGCACGCCGGCGACCACGGTGCCGGACATCATCGCGCAGCTCGGTGCGCGCGGCACGCGCGCCGCCGTCGTGCTCACCGCGGGGCTCAACCGGGTGCGCACCGAAGACGGCCGCACGCTGCAGCAGGCCATGCTGGATGCGGCGCGGCCGCATCTGCTGCGCATCCTCGGTCCCAATTGCATCGGGCTGCTGGTGCCCGGCATCGGCCTCAATGCGAGCTTTGCGCACGTCCCGGCATTGCCCGGCAATATCGCCTTCGTGTCGCAGTCCGGCGCGCTCACGACCGCGCTCCTCGACTGGGCGAAATCGCATGCCATCGGCTTCTCGCACTTCATTTCCCTGGGCGACGGCGCGGACGTGGATTTCGGCGACGCCCTCGACTATCTCGCGAGCGACCCGAACACCCGCTCCATTCTGCTGTACATCGAATCGGTGAGCTCGGCGCGCAAGTTCATGTCGGCCGCGCGCGCCGCGGCGCGCAACAAGCCGGTCATCGTGGTCAAGGCGGGGCGCGTGCCCGAGGGCGCGAAGGCAGCAGCCTCGCATACCGGCGCACTGGCGGGCGCAGACGATGTCTACGACGCCGCCATACGGCGCGCCGGCATGTTGCGCGTGGAAACGACGCTGGAGCTTTTCAACGCCGTCGAAACGCTCGCGCGCGCCAAGCCGCTGCATGGCGAGCGCCTCGTCATCATGACCAACGGCGGCGGGCCCGGCGTGATGGCCACCGATGCGCTCGTGCGCCTGGGCGGGCGGCTCGCGCCGCTGTCGGCTGCCGTGCGCGCGCAGCTGGGCCGCGTGCTGCCCGGATCGTGGTCGGGCGGCAACCCCGTGGACATCATCGGCGATGCGCCGGTGGAGCGTTACCTCGAGACGCTCAAGGTCCTGCTCGACGACCCGGAGTCGGACGCGATACTGCTCATTCATGCGCCGACGGCCATCGTGCCGAGCAGCGACATCGCAGAGGCTTGCGCACAGCTCGTGAAAGGAGGTCCCAAGAACGTGCTGACGTGCTGGATCGGCGGCGACGGCGTGCGCAAGGGGCGCGAGGCGTTCGTCGCGGCCGGCGTGCCGACGTTCGATACGCCGGAGCAGGCGGTGCGCGCGTTCATGCACATCGTTTCGTATCAGCGCAACCGCGAGCTGCTGCTCGAGATGCCGCTGTCCGCTCCGGTGGAGTTGAAGCCCGATCGCGCAGCCGCGCAGCGCATCGTGCGCGACGTGCTCGCGGAAGGCCGCGACATGCTCACCGAGCCGGAGTCGAAGGCCCTGCTGGCGGCTTACGGCGTGCCGGTGGTGTCGACCTCCATCGCCCGCAACCCCGAAGAAGCGGTGCAGCGCGCGACCGAGATCGGCTTCCCGGTGGCGATCAAGCTCGTATCGCCGGACATCTCGCACAAGTCCGATGTCGGCGGCGTCGCGCTCAATCTCGCGAGCGCGGATGAAGTGCGGCAGGCGGCGCACGGCATCGCGCAGCGCGTCGCAGAGCTGCGGCCCGATGCGCAGCTTGCCGGCTACAGCGTGCAGCCCATGATCCGGCGTTCGGGCGCGCACGAGCTCATCGTCGGCGCCGTGGTCGACTCGATCTTCGGCCCGGTCGTGCTCTTCGGCCAGGGCGGCACCGCGGTCGAAGTGATCGGCGATCGCGCGGTGGGGCTGCCGCCCCTCAACATGAAGCTCGCCCGCGAGCTGATTTCCTGCACGCGGGTATCGAAGCTGCTCCAGGGCTATCGCGACCGCCCGCCCGCCGACCACACCGCCATCCAGCTTGCTCTCATCTCGGTGGCGCAGCTGATCGCCGATATGCCGGAAATCGTCGAGCTCGATGTCAACCCGCTGCTCGCGGACGAACATGGGGTGCTTGCGCTCGATGCGCGAGTGAAAGTCGCCGTTGCCACGCGTACGGGCGAGCAGCGGCTCGCGATCCGCCCCTATCCGGTGGAGCTCGAGGAGCGCCAGTACATCGTCGGCCGCGACGTGCTGATCCGGCCGATACGGCCCGAGGACGAGCCGGCATTCAAGCGTTTCCTCGCCGAGATCGCGCCGGAGGATGTCCAGT
>JAKFES010000091.1:0-5818 GCA_036675585.1 Burkholderiaceae bacterium | reverse complement strand
GTGCGGCCGCTGCGCCGCATGGCGGCGAGGACCTGCAGCGCGCTGATCGTTCCGTCGCCGGTGGAATGGCAATCGAGGCACAGGATGTGGCCCGAGTTCTCTCCGCCGTAGCGCCAGCCCTTGTCGCGCAGCATTTCCAGCACGTAGCGGTCGCCGACGCGCGCGCGGGCGAATCCGACGCCCAGGCGCGCCAGCGCCTGCTCGAAGCCCAGGTTCGACATCAGCGTGCCGACGACACCCTCGACGCGCTCGCGTTCGATGCGGTCGCGCACGATCACGTAGAGCAGCGCATCGCCGTCGTACAGCCGTCCGCTCGCGTCGACCATCAGCACGCGGTCGGCGTCGCCGTCGATCGCGATCCCCAGGTCTGCTTGCTGCTCGACGACGGCACGCTGCAGCGCTTCGGGGTGCGTCGCGCCACAGCCGTCGTTGATGTTCGTGCCGCTCGGCGAGACGCCGAGCGGCACGACGTCGGCACCGAGTTCGTGGAACACGTGCGGCGCCGTGTGATAGCCGGCGCCGTTCGCGCAGTCGACGACGAGGCGCAGCCCGCGCAGGTCGAGCGCTCCCGGGAAACTGCTCTTGCAGAATTCGATGTAGCGCCCGGGCGCATCCTCGATGCGCCGCGCACGGCCGAGGTCGGCCGAAGCAACGCACTCGATCGGCTCCTCGAGCTTCGCTTCGATCGCGGACTCGATCTCGTCGGGCAACTTGTTGCCGTCGGAGGCGAAGAACTTGATCCCGTTGTCCTGGTACGGGTTGTGCGACGCGCTGATCACGACGCCGGCCTGCAGTCGCAATGCGCGCGTGAGGTAGGCGACGGCCGGCGTCGGAATCGGCCCCGAACGCAACACGTCGACGCCGGCCGCGGAGAAACCGGCCTGCAGCGCCGCCTCGAGCATGTATCCCGATGCACGCGTGTCCTTGCCGACGATGACGGTCGGACGCGTGCTGGCGCCGGCCGCATGCGCCGCACCCGCCATCGTGGCGCCCCCGACGCCGGCAAGCACCTTGCCGGCGGCGAAGCCGAGCCGCAACACGAAATCCGGCGTGATCGGCGCCTCGCCCACGCGTCCGCGGACGCCATCCGTGCCGAAATACCTGCGTGTCATCGAGTCCGTTGCTCCGCGAAAGGTTGCAGACGTCACTGCGCCTCGGCGATTGCGCGCCATACGCGCAAGGCGTCGCAGGTGTCTGCGACGTCGTGCACGCGCACGATGCCGGCGCCGCGCGCCGCGGCAGCGAGCATCGCCGACAAGCTGCCCGCGAGTCGATGATCGACGTCACGCCCGGTCAGCGCTCCGATCATCGACTTGCGCGAGACGCCGACCAGCACCGGCTGGCCGAGCGTGACGAGTTCGTCGACTGCGTCGATCAGCAGGAGATTGTGCCGCAGCGTCTTGCCGAAGCCGATTCCCGGGTCGACGACGATCCGTTCGCGTTCGATTCCCGCCTCGACGAGCGCGGCGACGCGCTCGGCCAGGAACTCCTCCACCTCGGAAACGACGTCGCGATAATGGGGCGCCTGCTGCATCGTTTGCGGTTCGCCCTGCATGTGCATCACGCACACCGCGCAGCCGGAATCGCGCACCGCTTCGAGCGCACCGGGCGCGCGCAGCGCCTCGATGTCGTTGATGAAATCGGCGCCGTGCTCGAGCGCCGCGCGCATCGCCTCCGGGCGACGGGTGTCGACCGACAGGGGCCGTCCGCAGTCGCGCAACGCGTCGAGCACGGGCACGATCCGCGCGATCTCGTCGCGCACCGAAACGGGCGCGGCGCCGGGACGCGTGGACTCGCCGCCGATGTCGAGCAGATCCGCCCCCTCGTCGATCAGCCGGCGCGCGTGCGCGACCGCGGCCGCGGGTGTCGCGTAGCGCCCGCCGTCCGAGAACGAATCGGTCGTGATATTGACGACGCCCATCACCAGCGTGCGATCGAGCGAAAGCTCGTATCGCCCGCAGCGCAGGCGCCGGGGCGCAGCGGAATACGTCATCGGCACACCGACGAACGAAGCGCGGCGGGTTTCCCCGCCGCGCGTACCGGATCGGTCAGGATGCGGCCGGCTCGGCCGGGCTCGCCGGCTGCGGCGCCGGCGCAATCACGCCGCCGGTGCTCGATCCGCTACTGCCGCCGCCGGTCGAACGCTCTTTCGGCGGACGCGGCGGCCGACCGGCCATGATGTCGTCGATCTGGTCGGCGTCGATGGTTTCCCACTCGAGCAGCGCCTTGGCCATCGCCTCGACCTTGTCGCGGTGCCCTTCGAGGATGTCGCGCGCCCGCGCATACTGCTCGTCGATGATCTTGCGGATCTCGCTGTCGACCTTGCGCATCGTCTCTTCGGACATGTTGGTCGTCTTCGTGATCGACCGGCCGAGGAAGATCTCGCCTTCGTTCTCCGCGTAGACCATCGGTCCGAGCAGGTCGCTCATCCCGTAGCGGGTGACCATGTCGCGCGCGATCGACGTCGCACGTTCGAAGTCGTTCGACGCGCCGGTGGTCATCTGGTTCATGAACAGCTCTTCGGCGATCCGCCCGCCGAAGAGCACGGCGATCGTGCTGAGCATGCGCTCGCGATCCATGCTGTAGCGATCGCCTTCGGGCAGCTGCATCGTGACCCCGAGCGCACGCCCGCGCGGAATGATCGTCACCTTGTGCACCGGATCGGTCTTGGGCACGACGCGCGCGACCACCGCGTGACCCGACTCGTGATACGCCGTGTTGCGGCGCTCGTCCTCGGGCATCACGATCGAGCGCCGCTCGGCGCCCATGATGATCTTGTCCTTCGCGCGCTCGAAGTCGAACATCTCGACCAGGCGCGCACTGCGGCGCGCGGCAAACAGCGCCGCTTCGTTCACCAGGTTCGCCAGGTCGGCGCCCGAGAACCCGGGCGTGCCGCGCGCGATCACGTCGGCGCGCACGTCGGGGCCCATCGGCACCTTGCGCATGTGCACGTTGAGGATCTGCTCACGGCCGCGGATGTCGGGCAGCGGAACGACGACCTGCCGGTCGAAGCGCCCCGGGCGCAGCAGCGCGGGATCGAGCACGTCGGGCCGGTTCGTCGCGGCGATGACGATGACGCCCTGGCCTGCCTCGAAACCGTCCATCTCGACGAGCAACTGGTTCAGCGTCTGCTCGCGCTCGTCGTTGCCGCCGCCCAGCCCCGCACCCCGTTGGCGGCCGACCGCATCGATCTCGTCGATGAAGATGATGCACGGCGCGTGCTTCTTCGCCTGCTCGAACATGTCGCGCACGCGCGCCGCGCCGACGCCGACGAACATCTCGACGAAATCGGAACCCGAGATCGAGAAGAAAGGAACCTTCGCCTCGCCGGCGATCGCGCGCGCGAGCAGCGTCTTCCCGGTGCCGGGCGAGCCGACCATCAGCACGCCGCGCGGAATCCGGCCGCCGAGTTTCTGGAATTTCGACGGATCGCGCAGGAACTCGACGAGCTCCTGCACTTCTTCCTTCGCTTCGTCGCATCCGGCCACGTCGGCGAACGTGACCGTGTTGTTGTTCTCGTCGAGCATGCGCGCCCGCGACTTGCCGAACGAGAACGCGCCGCCGCGTCCGCCGCCCTGCATCTGGCGCATGAAGAACACCCAGACGCCGATCAGCAGCAGCATCGGGAACCACGACACGAAGATGTTGAGCAGCAGCGACTGCTCCTCTTCGGGCTTGGCGTTCACCTGGACGCCGTATTTCATCAGGTCGCCGACCATCCAGATGTCGCTCGGCGAATAAACGAGCGCGTTGCGCCCGTCCTTGGTGCGCACGCGCAGCGTGCGGCCGTCGACGACGACGCTGTCGATGCGACCGTCGCGCGCCTCGGCCATGAACTGCGAATAGGGCATGTCGACGCCGCGCGTCTGCCGCGTGTCGAACTGCTTGAAAACGGTGAACAGCACCAGTGCGATGACCAGCCAGATCGCCGCTTTCGAGAAAACGTTGTTCACTCACCACTCCTTCGCGGCCCTCGGGCCTGCGGGCGGTCCCCATCCGGAACCACCGGGTTCAGACGAGCATTCTACGCGGAACTTGACGGCCGCCCCGCCGGTACGGTAACGCGCGCGCGGCCGATTTCCCCGCCCCGCTCCGGCGCCGCGGCGCTATCGGCCGACGGACGGGCGACGCGGATGGCGCCCGAGCAGGTAGGTCTCGGCCGACGCGCTTCGCGACGCTTCGGGCTTGCGGACCGCGACCTTCGCGAAATTCCTGCGGAACAGCTCGACGATCTGGCTGTACCCGCTGCCATGGAAGCATTTGACGAGCAACGCACCATCGGCTTTCAGATGCCGCACGGCGAAATCGACGGCCAGTTCGGCCAGATCGCTCATTCGCGCGGCGTCGGCGGCCGCGATTCCGCTCAGGTTGGGGGCCATGTCCGAAATCACAAGGTCGACCGGCGCATCGCCCAGCGCGGACTCGAGCCGTTCGAGCGTTTCGGCTTCGCGCAGATCCCCCTGCAGGAACTCGACGTCCGGAATCGGCTCCATCGGCAGCAGGTCCACAGCGAGGACCCGCCCGTCCACGCCGCCCGTCGATCCGGCGCGCGCCATCCGCTCGCGCACGACCTGGCTCCAGGCGCCCGGTGCACTGCCCAGGTCGACGACGACGCTGCCGCGCCGGATCAACGCGTCCTTTCGATCGATTTCGACGAGCTTGAAGGCAGCTCGCGACCGATAACCGTGCTTTTGCGCGAGCTTCACGTACGGATCGTCGAGGTGGCGCGCCACCCAGGCTCGGTTCGTACGGTTGCGCTTGTGTGGCGCCGGCGCACCGCCCACGGGTCCGCGGCCGGGTTTTCCGCCCGCGGATGCGCCGCTTTTCCCCGCCTTGTTCTTCAGTTGCCCTGCCGTTGCCACCCCGTTCTCCCCCGTTTTTCCACCGGTTGCACCCGGTTCACGAGGACGCGCACCGCACTCGATACCCGGGTCGTCCACCGGCGATCCACCGCTTGCACGCCGATCGTCCACCGGTTGCCCGGCGTCTGTCCACCCCACCGAGGGCTTGCGCCACTTGCGAGGCGCGCGGCTCCAGACCACACTTGCGGATTCCGTCCCGCAGGACGGCGATCGATCGACGCGGATTTCCGATGAGCACGACCCCGTTTCCCCTCCCGATCACCCTGGACACCGCCGATCGAAAAGCGCTCCGAGCGCGGGCGCACCACCTCGACCCGGTCATCCTGATCGGCGAGGCCGGGTTGACCCGTGCCGTGCTCGACGAAACCGACCGCGCACTGCGCGCGCACGAGCTGATCAAGGTACGCGTACTCGGCGACGACCGGGCACTGCGCCAGGCGATGTCGACCGAAATCTGCTCCGCACTCGGCTGCACGGCCGTCCAGTCGATCGGCAAGCTGCTGGTGCTGTACCGGCCCAAGCCGATCGAGGACCCCGATGCGCGGCCGAATGCGCCGCACGTCCCGAAGAAACGGGCCGCGACCGGGCTCGGCGCGCCGGCGAAGAAGCGCGCCGTCCGCACCGCCGGCCAGACGGCCAGGAAGCGCACGGTCCGTGCGACCGGCGCCCAGAAGCCGGCGGCGCCGGCGAAACGTCCTTCCGCGCTTCGCTCGAAAGGAGCCATGGCGATGAAAGCGATGAAGACTTCCCCCGCCGCCGCCGCGACGGGCAAGCGCGCCGAGCGGCCGGCGAAAACCGGCGTCGGCGCCCGCGCCGCCGGAGCGAAGGCGCTCGCGACCGAAGGCAAACGCACGGCGATCGGCGCGCGGGCGCGCACGGGCGCACGAAGCGGCAGCGCGAGCGCGGCCACGCAGGGCCCCGGGCACCTGCAGGGGCGCAGCGGTCCGCCCCGCGCC
>JAKFES010000234.1:0-32792 GCA_036675585.1 Burkholderiaceae bacterium | reverse complement strand
CCGAGGTCGACGATCCAGTCGGCTTCGGCCCAGACGTCGAGGTTGTGCTCGACGACGACCAGCGTGTTGCCCGCATCGACCAGCCGGTGCAGCACGCGGATGAGCTTCTCGACGTCGGCCATGTGCAGCCCCACCGTCGGCTCGTCGAGCACGTACAGCGTGTTCGACGCGGGCGGCGGCTTGCGGCCCCGGGCGATCGCCCGGGCGCGCGCGGCGGCGACGCGCGGATCGTCGGCGTCGCCGTTGCCGTTGCCGCGCACTTTCGCCAGCTCGGTCACGAGCTTGATGCGCTGGGCTTCTCCGCCCGACAGCGTGGGGCTCGGCTGGCCGAGCGTCAGGTAGCCGAGACCGACGTCCTGCAGCAGGCGCAGCGGGTGCGAGATCGCCGGATGCGCGGCGAAGAACTCGAGCGCTTCGTCGACGCTCATCGCCAGCACGTCGCCGATCGACCGTTCGCGCAGCGCGATCTCCAGCGTCTCGCGATTGAAGCGCCGGCCACCGCAGACGTCGCACGCGACCTTGACGTCGGGCAGGAAGCTCATCGCGATCGTCTGCATGCCCTGGCCCTCGCACGCTGCGCAGCGTCCGGCGCCGGTGTTGAAGCTGAAGCGCCCCGGGCCCCAGCCGCGCAACCGCGCCTCGGCGGTGTCGGCGAACAGCCGCCGGATCGCGTCCCAGAAACCGACGTAGGTCGCCGGGCACGAGCGCGGCGTCTTGCCGATCGGCGTCTGGTCGACTTCGAGCACGCGCGAGATCGCTTCCCATCCGTCGATCGCGTCGACCCCGGGGGTCGGCGCGGCGACCTCGCGTCGATTGCGCGCCTGCACTCGCGCGGCGACGCCGCGCAGCAGCAGGTCGCGCGCGAGCGTCGACTTGCCCGAGCCGGACACGCCGGTGACGACCGTCATCCGGCCGAGCGGGAAGCGGGCGTCGATCCGGTCGAGGTTGTGCAGATGCGCGTTGCGCAGTGTCAGCCAGGCCAGGCCGGGCGCGTCGGGCGCGGTCTCGCGCGACGGGCCGAGCGGATGCGCCAGCGGCTGCGCGAGAAAGCGCCCGGTCACGCTGTCCGGGTGCGCGGCGAGCGCATCGTGCGAGCCCGTCGCGACGATGTGTCCGCCGAGGCGCCCGGCGCCCGGGCCGATGTCGATCACGTGGTCGGCGCGCCGGATCGTGTCCTCGTCGTGCTCGACGACGAGCAGCGTGTTGCCCTTGTCGCGCAGCGCCTCGAGGGTGTCGAGCAGTACCCGGTTGTCGCGCGGATGCAGCCCGATCGTCGGTTCGTCGAGCACGTAGCACACGCCCTGCAGCGTCGAACCGAGTTGCGCGGCGAGCCGGATGCGTTGCGCCTCGCCGCCCGAGAGCGTCGGCGCGCTGCGCTCGAGCGCGAGATAACCGAGGCCGACGTCGGCGAGAAAGCCGAGACGCGAGCGGATCTCGGCGAGCGCATCGCGTCCGATCTCGGCTTCGCGACCGTCGAGCGCGAGCGAGTCGATCCAGTGCGCGCATTCGGTGACCGGCATTCCGGCGACCTGCGCGATCGATTTGCCGTGCAGGCGCACGGCGAGCGCGTTGCGGTTCAGGCGATGGCCTTCGCATTGCGGGCAGCGCAGCGTCGCTTCGGTCTCGGCGTTCGCGGACCCGCCGGACGCCGCCGCGGCATCGGCGCTCGCTTCGGCGACGCGCTGGTCGGCGAGCGCCTCGGCACGGTCGCCGATCGATTCGCTGGTCGTGTCGGCGTCGCTGCGCCCCGAGTCGTCGATCTTCGGGACGTACGGCAGCCGGATGCCGGTGCCCAGGCACGCCGGGCACCAGCCGGCCTTGGAGTTGAACGAGAACAGTCGCGGATCGGGCTCGGGAAAGCTCGTTCCGCACGAGGCGCACGCGCGTTTCGTCGAGAACAGCCGCGTCTCGATCGAGCCGCACGCCGCCGCCCACGCGTCGCCGTCACCGTTCTCGCTCGCCGCGTGCAGCGCGTCGAGCGGCGCGGCGACCATCACGAGACCCTTGCCGAACGCGAGCGCACGCTGCAGCGCTTCGCGCAGCGTCGCCTCGTCGGCGACATCGACGCGCAATGCGGCGACCGGCAACTCGATGTCGTGCTCGACGTAGCGGTCGATGCGCGGGAAGCGGGCGGTGGGCACGAAGGCACCGTCGACGCGCAGGTGCGAGAAACCGCGCGCCTTCGCCCATTTCGCGAGATCGGTGTACAGGCCCTTGCGCTTGACGACGAGCGGAGCGAGCAGGCCGACGTGGCGGCCGCGGTAGTCGCGCACGATGCGCGCGGCGATCGCCTCGGGCGACTGCGGCTCGATGCGCACCTTGCAGTCGGGGCAGTGCGCCTCGCCGAGCTTCGTGTAGAGCAGCCGCAGGAAATGATGGATCTCGGTGAGCGTGGCTACCGTGCTCTTGCGGCCGCCGCGGCTGACGCGCTGCTCGATCGCGACGGTCGGCGGAATGCCGAACACGCCGTCGACGTCGGGGCGCGCCGCCGGCTGCACGAACTGGCGTGCGTAGGCGTTCAGCGACTCCAGGTAGCGGCGCTGGCCTTCGGCGAAGATCACGTCGAACGCCAGCGTCGACTTGCCCGATCCCGACACGCCGGTGATCACGGTGAAGCGTTCGCGCGGAATCGCGACGTCGACGTTCTTCAGGTTGTGCTCGCGCGCGTGGTGCACGAAGATCGACGAGCGCGCGCGATCGCGCAGGACGTTGCGCTCGGGCGCGACGACGTCGGCAACCGTTCGCAGCGCCGGGGCCGGGCCGCTGCGCGCTTGGAGTTCGGCGGCGTACTCGCGCAGCGCCGCGCCGGTATGCGAGCGCGCTTCGCCCATCACCTGCTCGGGCGCGCCCGCGACGACCAGTTCGCCGCCGCGGTCGCCGCCTTCGGGGCCGAGGTCGACGATCCAGTCGGCCGCGCGGATCACGTCGAGGTTGTGCTCGATGACGAGCAGCGAATGCCCGGCGGCGAGCAGCTTGCGCAGTGCGCGCAGCAGCTTCGCGACGTCGTCGAAATGCAACCCGGTCGTCGGTTCGTCGAACAGGAACAGCGTTCCCTTGCGGCCGGCGCGCGCGAAGCGCGAGGAAACCGGATCGGCGAGCCCGCGCGACGCGGCTTCGGCCAGGTGCCCGGCGAGCTTCAGGCGCTGGGCCTCGCCGCCCGAGAGCGTCGGGACGGGCTGGCCGAGGCGCAGGTAGTCGAGGCCGACGTCGGCGAGCGGCGCGAGCCGGTTGCGGATGTCGTGCTCGCCGGCGAACACCGACAGCGCTTCGCGCACGGTGAGCTCGAGCACGCCGGCGATCGACCGTGCGATGCCGTCGGCGCCGACGAGCGTTGCCTCGAGCACCTCGGCGCGGAAACGGCTGCCGTTGCAGTCGGGGCAGCGCAGGTAGACGTCGGACAGGAACTGCATCTCGACGTGCTCGAAGCCGTTGCCTCCGCAGGTCGGGCAGCGCCCGTCGCCGGCGTTGAAGCTGAAGGTTCCCGCCGTGTATCCGCGTTCGCGCGACAACGGCGCGGCCGCGAAGCGCTTGCGGATCGCGTCGAACGCGCCGACGTAGCTCGCCGGGTTGCTGCGCGCGGTCTTGCCGATCGGCGACTGGTCGACGAACACCACGTCGTCGATCCAGTCGTCGCCGAGCAGCCGGTCGTGCGCGCCGGGCGCCTCGGTCGGCTGTCCCTTCGCGCGCCGCAGCGCGGGCAGCAGGACGTTCTGCATCAGCGTCGACTTGCCGCTGCCCGAGACGCCGGTGATGCAGACGAGCCGCTCGAGCGGCAGCTCGACGCTCGCCAGCCGCAGATTGTGCTCGCGCGCGCCTTCGAGCACGAGGCGTTTCGTCGACCCGGTGACCGCGAGCCGGTGCCCGGTATCGACGTGGCGTCGTCCCGCCAGATAGTCGCCGGTCAGCGTGCGCGCCTGCGGCAGGTCGCACGGTGATCCGTAGAACACGATCTCGCCGCCGCGCTCGCCGGGTCCCGGCCCGATGTCGAGCACGCGATCGGCGGCGAGCATCACCATCGGATCGTGTTCGACGACGACCAGCGAGTTGCCCGCTTCGCGCAGTCGCCGCATGACGCCGATCACGCGCCCCATGTCGCGTGGATGCAGGCCGATCGACGGCTCGTCGAGAACGAACAGCGTGTTGACGAGCGACGTGCCGAGCGCGGTGGTCAGGTTGATCCGCTGCACCTCGCCGCCCGAGAGCGTGCGCGACTGCCGGTCGAGCGTCAGATAGCCGAGCCCGACCTCCTGCAGGAAGCGCAGGCGGTTGCGGATCTCGTCGAGCAGCAGCGAGATCGCCTCGTCGAGCGGCGCAGGCAGGCGCAGTTGCGTGAAGAACGCCGCGAGGCGCTCGATCGGCAGCAGCATCAGGTCGTGGATCGTGCGCCCGCCCTCGCCGCGGGCGTCGTCGCCGACGCGCCACATCAGCGCGTCGGGCACGAGTCGCGCACCGCCGCACGCCGGGCACGCGTTGTACGAGCGGTACTTCGACAGCAGCACGCGAATGTGCATCTTGTACGAGCGCGACTCCAGCCAGTCGAAGAAATGGCGGATCCCGTACCACTGCGTTTCCCACTTGCCGGTCCACTCGGGAGCGCCTTCGATCACCCAGCGTCGCTGCGCGTCGTCGAGCGCCCGCCACGGGACGTTCATCGGCACGCCGGCGTGCGCCGCGTAGCGCGCGAGATCGCGCTGGCATTCCTCGAAGCTCTTGGTCTGCCAGGGCTTGACCGCGCCTTCGGCAAGCGTCTTGCCTTCGTCGGGAACGACGAGCCCGAGATCGATGCCGATCACGCGGCCGAATCCGCGGCAGCTCTCGCAGGCGCCGATCGGCGAGTTGAACGAGAACAGGCTCGGCAGCGGCTCCGCGTACGCGATGTCGCATTCGGCGCAGTGCAGCCCGGTGCTGTAGCGCCAGCGGGCCTGCTCGGAGCCGTTCTCGTCGAGCACGTGCAGCGTCAGGCGCCCGTGGCCGCGGGTGAAGGCCGCTTCGAGCGAATCGGCGAGCCGCGACGCCTCCGCGGTGGAGCACCGGAAGCGGTCCTGCGTGACGTGCAGCACGGTTCGCCCGTCGCCCGCGTCGACCGCGTGCACGCGCGCATAGCCCTGTGCATCGAGGTGCGCGCGGATCTCCGTCTCGCCGAAATTCGCCGGCACCTCCACCGGGAAGGTGAGCACGAAGCGCGGATCGCCGGCCGACGCGGCACGGCGGGCGAGCGCGTCGCGCACCGACGCGACGGTGTCGCGGCGCACCGGGTGCCCGCAGCCGCGGCAATGCAGCGTCGCCGCGCGCGCGAACAGCAGCTTCAGGTGGTCGTTCAGCTCGGTCATCGTGCCGACCGTCGAACGCGAGGTGCGCACCGGATTGGTCTGGTCGATCGCGATCGCCGGGGGCACGCCCTCGATCCGCTCGACCTGCGGCTTGTCCATCCGGTCGAGGAACTGGCGCGCGTAGGCGGAGAAGGTCTCGACGTAGCGGCGCTGGCCCTCCGCGTACAGGGTGTCGAACACGAGCGACGACTTGCCCGAACCCGAGACGCCGGTGACGACGACGAGCTCGCCCGTCGGAATGTCGAGGTCGAGGTTCTTCAGGTTGTTCTGGCGGGCGCCGCGGATCCGGATCGCGGCGTGCGAAGCGGAATGCAGCGGCTCGCCCGACGCGTCTTCGCAGGCGGGCACGTTCTCGTGCAGCATCGGAATCCGGGTTCGAGGCGGGAGAGGGGCACACGAGTCTATCAGCGCCGCGCTTCCGGCGTCGGCGCCCGCGGGCGGGCTTCGTCGCGGCTTCTTCGCGGCCTCGTTTGGACGATGCCGCCCGATGTCGGACAATCGCAGCCGTGACCGCTCCCCCTCGTTCCCGCCTCGTCGCCGGCGTGCTCGCGCTGATCGCCGGTTTCTCCGGCGCGCATCGGTGGTATCTCGGCACGCGCTGGTGGTGGATCTACCCGATGATCGCGCTGCCGACGATCGGACTGGCGCTGCGCGCCGACCCCTGGTACCGCCACCCGGGTTTCTTCGTCGCCGGGCTCGTCGTCGTCGTCGCGATGATCGAGGCGATCGTGTTCAGCCTGACGCCCGACGAGAAGTGGGATGCGCGGCACAACCCCGGACGGCCGGCGCTCACGCGCGGCGGCTGGAGCAACGTGCTGGTCGCGATGGCGTCGCTGATGATCGGCGCGGTCCTGCTGATGTCGGTGATGGCGCTCGCGTTCGAGACCTGGTTCCTGGTGCTCAAGGCAAGTCGCTAAGCGCGCGACGCCGCCCTTGATACGATGCAGGGGCGCGGCGACGTGCGCGACGACCCGAGGATTCCGATGAAGACCGAACCGCCGAACCGCGACGCAGCCGTCGACGCGACGCTCGAGAAGTGGCTGGCGCGCGAGCGCGAGGTCCGGCTGCTGCTGGCGGCTCCGGGAAAGATCGCGCCCGAGGAGATCGGCAGCAGTTCGGGGCTGCGCTTTCTCGAACGCATCAACCGCGGCGAGTTGCCGTCGCCGCCGATCATGCACACGCTCGATTTCGTTCCGGTCGAAGCCGGGCACGGCACCATGGTGTTCCAGGGAACGCCGAAGACCGATTACTACAACCCCATCGGCAGCGTGCACGGCGGCTACATCGCGACGCTGCTCGACTCCGCGCTGGGCTGCGCGGTGCAGACGACGCTCGAGCAGGGGTTCGGCTACACGACGCTCGAGCTGAAGATCAACTACACGCGCCCGCTCACCGACAAGACCGGGCCGGTGCGCGCCGAGGCCAAGGTGGTCAGCGTCACGCGCCAGGTCGGCATCGCCGAGGGCCGGCTGGTCGATGCGGCCGGCCGCCTGTACGCGTGGGCCTCGACCACCTGCCTGATTTTTCCGCTGCCGAAACCGGAGGGACGATGAAGAGCCGCACGATCATTTCGACGACCGCCGCACCGGCGGCGATCGGCCCGTATTCGCAGGCGGTGCGGGTCGGCGACACCGTCTATCTGTCGGGGCAGATCGCGCTCGACCCGGCCAGCGGGTCGCTCGTCGAAGGCGGAATCGACGCCCAGATCGACTGCGTGTTCCGCAACCTCGCGTCGGTCGCGTCGGCGGCGGGCGGGTCGCTCGCGCATTGCGTCAAGCTCACGCTGTTCCTCGTCGATCTCTCGCATTTCCCGCGCGTGAACGAGGCGATGCAGCGCCATTTCGCCGACCCGTACCCGGCGCGTTCGACGATCGGCGTGGCGAGCCTGCCGCGCGGCGCGCTGTTCGAGGCCGAAGCGGTGCTGCACGTCGACTGATCGGTCGCGACGCGCCGTGGCGCAGGCGTCGACTCGACGCAGCGGCAAGACCGGGCGCGCCGCCGTTGCAGCCGCCGGCGGCGATGCCGCGCGTTTCGCCCGACTCGGCATCCGCCGCGAACAGGACCTCGTCCTGCATCTGCCGCTGCGCTACGAAGACGAAACGCGGGTCGTCCCGATCGCTTCGGCGCGCAGCGGCGAAACCGTCCAGGTCGAGGGCGAAGTCGTTCGCACCGAGATCGTTGCGCGGCCGCGCCGCACGCTGCGCGTCGATCTGCGCGATGCGAGCGGGCAGATCTCGCTGCGCTTCTTCCATTTCTACGGGTCGCAACTGAAGCAGTTCGCCGAGGGGCGCCGGGTGCGCGCACTCGGCGAGGCGAGAGGCGGGCTGTTCGGCCTCGAGATGGTGCATCCGCGTTGTCGATTGGTCTCGGCCGACGAAGCGCTGCCCGACGCGCTGACGCCCGTGTACCCGACCGTGTCGGGGCTGTCGCAGGCACGGCTGCGCGCGGCGATCGGGCGGGCGCTCGATGCACTCGACTGGGACGAGACGGTTCCGGCCGACTTCGTCGAGGCATTGCGCCTGCCGCCGATCGTCGAAGCGCTGCGCACGATCCACCGGCCTTCGCCGCGTGCGTCGATCGCCGCGCTCGAGGAGCGCACCGCGCCCGCGTGGCGTCGCGTGATCTTCGACGAACTGCTCGCGCAGCAGCTTTCGCTCGCACGCGCGCGTCTCGTTCGCTCCCGCCAGGCGGCGCCGGCGCTCGCCGAGCGCGGGCTCGCGCAGCGCCTGCTCGCTTCGCTGCCGTTCGAGCTGACCGGTGCGCAGCGACGGGTGTGGGACGAGATCGCGAACGATCTCTCCGCTACCCAGCCGATGAACCGTCTGCTGCAGGGTGACGTCGGCAGCGGCAAGACCGTCGTCGCGGCGCTCGCCGCCGCACAGGCGATCGGCAGCCGATGGCAGGCCGCGCTGATGGCGCCCACCGAGATTCTCGCCGAGCAGCATCGCAACAAGCTGATGCCGTGGCTCGAGGCGGTCGGCGCGCGCATCGCATGGCTTTCCGGATCGCTGAAGGACGGCGAAAAGCGCGCGGTGCGCGCGCAGGTCGCCGCCGGCGAGATCGACCTGCTGATCGGCACGCACGCGCTGATCGAGGAAACGGTCGAGTTCGCGCGGCTGGGCCTGGCCATCGTCGACGAACAGCACCGCTTCGGCGTCGCGCAGCGCCTGGCGCTGCGCGCGAAGCTCGAGGCGGGGGCCGCGCGCCTGCCGCACCAGCTGATGATGAGCGCGACACCGATTCCGCGCACGCTCGCGATGACGTATTACGCCGATCTCGACGTGTCGGTCCTCGACGAAATGCCGCCCGGGCGCAAGCCGGTCACGACCAAGCTCGTCTCGGCCGTGCGACGCGACGAGATCGTCGCGCGGGTGCGTGCGGCCGCCGCCGCCGGGCGTCAGGTCTACTGGGTGTGTCCGCTGGTCGACGAAAGCGAGACGCTCGACCTGCAGAATGCGATCGAAACGCACGCGACGCTCGAGCGCGAGCTGGCACCGCTTCGGGTCGGGCTCGTCCACGGGCGGCTGGGCGCCGCGGAGAAGCAGTCGGTGATGGCCGATTTCGCGGCGGCAAAGCTGCTCGTGCTCGTCGCGACGACGGTGATCGAGGTCGGCGTCGACGTGCCGAACGCGTCGTTGCTGATCGTCGAGCACGCCGAGCGCTTCGGACTGTCGCAGCTGCACCAGCTGCGCGGGCGGGTCGGACGCGGAACCCGCGACAGCGTGTGCGTGCTGGTGTACCGCGAGCCGCTCTCGGCGGCCGCTCGCGAACGCCTGAAGACGATGTACGAGACGAGCGACGGTTTCGAGATCGCGCGGCGCGATCTGATCCAGCGCGGGCCGGGCGAGTTTCTCGGTGCGCGCCAGTCGGGCGATGCGCTGCTTCGTTTCGCCGATCTCGAGCGCGACGACGACCTCGCCCGGGCGGCGCGCGACGCCGCGCAACGGATGCTGCGCGACGCCCCCGCCGAGGTCGAGAAGCACCTGCGCCGCTGGTTCGGCGCGCGCGAGGCGTTCCTGGAGGCCTGAGCGCGCGCCGGCGCGCGCTTGCTATCATTGCCCGCCCATGACGCTGACCGAGCTCAAGTACATCGTCGCGCTCGCGCGCGAGCGCCATTTCGGGCGCGCGGCCGAGGCCTGCCTGGTCAGCCAGCCGACGCTTTCGGTGGCGATCAAGAAGCTCGAGGAGGAGCTCGGCGTGCAGCTCTTCGAGCGTGGCGGCATCGAGATCGCGGTGACGCCGATCGGCGAGCGCATCGTCGAGCAGGCGCAGCACGTGCTCGAGCAGACGAGTGCGATCCGGGCGATCGCCGAGCAGGGCAAGGATCCGCTCGCCGGACCCCTGCGCGTGGGGGTCATCTACACGATCGGCCCGTACCTGCTGCCGCAGCTCGTGCGCCGGATGATCGACGACACGGCACAGATGCCGCTGCTGCTGCAGGAGAACTTCACGGTCCGCCTGCTCGAGTTGCTGCGCCAGGGCGACATCGACCTGGCGATCCTCGCCGACCCGTTCCCCGACGCCGGACTGATGTCGCTTGCGGTCTACGACGAGCCGTTCGTCGTCTCGGTGCCGGCCGCGCACCCCTGGGCCGCGCGGCAGTCGATCCGTTCCACCGAGCTGAAGGAGCAGACGATGCTGCTGCTCGGCCACGGCCACTGCTTCCGCGACCACGTGCTCGAAGTGTGCCCCGAACTGTCGCGCTATTCGCAGTCCAGCGTCGGCATCCAGAAGACCTTCGAAGGCTCTTCGCTCGAGACGATTCGCCACATGGTGGCCGCGGGAATCGGTATCACCGTGCTGCCGATCACCGCGTGCAATGCGCCGCGCAGCGACGACGATCTGCTGCGCTACGTGCCTTTCGCGGCACCTCCGCCGTCGCGTCGCGTGTCGCTCGTCTGGCGCAAGAGCTTCACCCGGATGCCCGCGGTCGAGCGACTGCGGCGGGCGATTCTCGCGTGCGAGCTGCGCGGCGTCGCCAAACTGCCCGGCGAACGGCCGGTTGCGCATTGACTCCAGGCGAATCTCCATGACCGAACCCGCGCGTGCGAAGCGCTACGCGACCATCGACGACGTGATCGGGAGCACGCCGCTCGTGCGACTGCAGCGGATCGGTCGCGACGTGCTGGCCGGTCGGGGCAACGTGTTGCTCGGCAAGCTCGAGGGCAACAACCCGGCCGGGTCGGTGAAGGATCGCCCGGCGCGCGCGATGATCGAGCGTGCCGAAGCCCGCGGCGAGATCCGCCCGGGCGATACGCTGGTCGAGGCGACGTCGGGCAACACCGGGATCGCGCTCGCGATGGCCGCGGCCGCGCGCGGCTACCGGATGGTGCTCGTGATGCCCGACAACCTCACGGCGGAGCGGCGCAGCTCGATGAGTGCCTACGGCGCCGAGATCGTCCTCGTCGAGCGCAAGCAGGGGATGGAAGGCGCGCGCGATCTCGCCGAGCGCATCTGCCGGGAAGGACGCGGGCACCTGCTCGACCAGTTCTCGAACGACGACAACTGGCGGGCGCATTACGACACGACGGGCCCCGAAATCTGGCGCGACACCGACGGTGCGATCACGCATTTCGTTTCGGCGATGGGCACGACCGGAACGATTACCGGCGTGTCGCGCTACCTCAAGGAGCGCAATCCTTCGGTCGTCGTGATCGGCGCCGAACCCGCCGAAGGGGCGGCGATCCCGGGAATCCGCAAATGGCCGGCCGCGTACACGCCGAAGATCTTCCGCCATGCGCGCGTCGATCGCCTCGAGAGCGTCACGCAGGAGCGGGCCGAGACGCTCGCCCGGCGGCTGGCCGTCGAAGAGGGGCTGTTCTGCGGCATCTCGGCCGCGGGTGCCTGCTCGATCGCCTTGCGCATTGCCGCCGAGGTGGAGAACGCGACGATCGTGTTCGTCGTCTGCGACCGCGGCGACCGCTACCTGTCGACCGGCGTGTTCGAGTCGCCGACGCCGGCGGGTTGACGTTCTCGGCGCGCCTGCGACAGCGCGCGCGAGAGTTCGTACACCGCCATCGCGTAGAAGCTCGATCGGTTGTAGCGCGTGATCACGTAGAAGTTCTGCGCGCCCAGGTAATAGCTGGTCGGGTCGTCTCCGTTGGGGAGATCGATCAGCGCGAGCGGGAGATCGAGCGACACCGGCTGCAGGCTCGAGACGCCGTAGTCGGCGAGTTGGTCGATCGTGAACTGCGGGCGGATTCCGGCTTCGACGAGCGGCGACAAGCGGCCTTCGCTGCCGAAGCGCGCGGCGAAGACCACCGGTTCGCCGGTGCGCCAGCCGTGCGCGGCGAGGAAGTTCGCCACGCTGCCGATCGCGTCGGCGGCGTTGTTGCGCAGATCGACGTGGCCGTCCGCGTCGAGATCGACCGCGTAGCGGCGGATGCTGCCCGGCATGAACTGCGGCAGTCCGATCGCGCCGGCGTAGGAACCGCGCAGCGAGAATGCGTCGAGCCGCTCGTCGCGCACGTACAGCAGGAACTGCTCGAGCTCGCGGCGGAAGTAATCGGCGCGTCGCGGGTAGTCGAACGCCAGCGTGGCCAACGCATCGAGCACGCGGACGTCGCCGGTGATGCGCCCGTATAGCGTCTCGACGCCGATGATCGCCACGACGATCTCGGGCGGAACGCCGTACCGCGCGGAGGCGAGCGCGAGCCAGGTCTCGTTTTCGTTCCAGAAGCGAACGCCTTCTCGAATGCGCACCGGATCGAGAAAGCGGCTGCGGTACGACTGCCACGACTTGCGGAAGTCGGCCGGGGGCGGCGAGATCAGGCGGATGACCGAGTCGTCGCGTCGCACGTTCGCGAACACCGCGGCGAGTTCCGATTCGATGAAACCGTGCCGCGCGACCAGGTCGGCGACGAAGGCCGCGACGTCGGCGCGCCCCCAGTACGGGGCGGTGGCCGGGGTCGCCGCGGCGTGCCCGGTCGCGCGTTTGGCTTGCGCGTGGGCAGCAGGCGTCGCAGCGGGGACGGCGAGCGCCAGGCACAGTCCGAGCGCCGCGGTGCGCAGGAACGATTCGATCGGGGCGAGTCGGCGAGGGCGTCGGCGGGTCACGGCTGGAAGGCTTGCACGGCGAGGCGCAAGTGTCGCACGGCGTCGCGATCGGGCTCGGCGGCCGCGTAGCGCAGATGCTCGTACGTGGCGACGATGCGGCGTGCCTTTGCGATCGCCTCGTCGTCGAGCGCGCGTTCGATGCGCGCCAGATACCGCGACGGCGTCTCGTGCGCCATGCGGCCGAGACCGATTGCGGCCAGCCGGGCGCAGAAGTCGTCGTAGCAACGCTCGAGCGGCGTGCGGACGACGCGCGGACGCAGCGTCAGCAGCGCGGCGACGACGATCATCACGCCGAGCACGAGCGCGAGGAGTGCCGCCAACCGGTGCCAGTCGCCGCCTTCGATCCCCAGGCGGGCGAGCAACGATTGCTGGCGGTCCCGGTCGTACTGGAGAACCCACTGGTTCCACGCATTTCCGAGGGCCTCGAAACCGAAGCGGATGCGATGCAGCCAGGGTACGGCGCCCTCGAGCGCGCCGTCGGCGAGCGCGGCGCCGGACAACCTGCGTCCGTGCTCGATGCGGCTGGGGTCGACGGCACCCGTCGGGTCGACGCGCACCCAGCCGCGCCCGGCGAGCCAGACTTCCGCCCACGCGTGGGCGTCGGCCTGGCGAACGAGCCAGTAGCCGTCGAGCGGATTGCGTTCTCCGCCCTGGTAGCCGGTGACGACGCGAGCGGGGATCGACAGCGCGCGCATCAGCACGACGAAGGCGCCCGCGTAGTGCTCGCAGAAGCCGGCGCGCGTCTCGAACAGGAACTCGTCGACGCGGTCGTCGCCGAGCGGCGGCGGTTCGAGCGTGTAGCGGAACGGCTGTTCGCGGAACATCGCCAGCGCGCGCGCGACGAGCGCGGAATCGTCGGACTGCTCGGTGCGCCAGCGCGACGCGAGCTCGAGCGTTCGCGGATGGAATCCCGGCGGCAGCTCGAGCCAGTCGCGCAAGGCCTGTGGCGGTTCGTCGACGCCGATGCGAAACGCCGTCTTCGACACGACGCGGTAGCGCAAGCGCTCGTGGATCGCCGATGTCGCGACGAGCTGCAGGTCGGGCACGTGCAGCGCCACGCCGACGCGGCCGGCGTCGGCCTGCTCGGGCATCTCGAGCGCGAACAGCCAGTTGCGGCCCGACGGTTCGAGCGTGACCGTGTACGACACGCGACTGTCGTCGCCCGCGTCGTACTCGATGCGCGGCGTGCTGCGTGCGCCGCCGCGCGCCGGCGCAAGCGCTCGCCACGATTCGCCGTCGAAGCGGCCGAACACCGGCCCGCGCCAGTACAGCAGCGCATTCGGCGGCGCAGGCCCGTCGAACTGGACGCGAAAGGCGATCGCATCCGATTCGGACAGCTGCGCGATATTGCCGAAAGTCATCGAGTCGGACAGCCCGGTCGTCGCGCGTTGCCCGTCGGCGTTCATCCCCCACAGCGGCGAGCCGGCGCGCGGAAACAGCAGGAACGCGACGACGGCCAGCGGCAGTGCCTGCGCGAGCATCGACCCGACGATTCGCAGGCGGGTTCCGATCGGCGCCTCGGCCCGGCGGTACTGCATGGTCAGCATCGCGGCGAGCAGCCCGTAGAGCGCGAGTCCGACGATGGCGGCGGTCGCGATCGACTGCGAATGCAGGAACGCGGTGAGCAGCAGGAAGAAGCACAGGAAGATCACGACGAACAGGTCGCGTCGTGCGCGCATCTCCATCAGCTTGACGCCGAGGAAGAGCACCAGCAGCACGACGCCCGGCTCGCGTCCGAACAAGGTTCCGTACTGCGCATACACCGCCGCGCAGCAGCCGACCGCGGCGGCCCAGCGAACCGACGCGCGCGGCAGCCATCGTCCGGAGAGCACGAGCGCGAAGCGCCAGCCGAACAGCGCGGCGAACGCGACGCTCGCCCAGATCGGCAGCCAGGGCACGTGCGGCAGCACCGACACCAGGACCGGAAGCATCAGGAACAGCGTTTCGCGCCGTTCGCGCTCCCACTGCGCACCCAGCGTGCCGCCGAGGGCGCGGAGCGAGTACCGTAAGGGACGCGCCATCGACTCGATCCGTATCAGCGCGACCAGGTCGCGAGCGCTTCGAGGCAGCGAAGCCGGTGCGCCGGACCGTGATCGACGTCGATGCTCGTGCCGGGCAGGCGCAACCCATAGCGCACGCCGGCCGTGTCGGCATCGATCGTCCAGCGCGTCAGCCGCGACAGCCGCGACTCGTCGTCCATCGCGGCGGGCAGGTCGGCCCAGTCGAGCGTCAGCTCGCCGAGCTCCGACTCGCCGAACTGCAGCGTGACGAGGTCGAGCGATCCGCTGCGCGCGACGGCTTTCCAGGCGATGCGCTGCGGCGGATCGCCGGCGGCGTACGGCCTCAGCGCGACGAGGTCGCCGTTGCCCCCTCCGTGCAGCGATCCCTCGCCGTGCACCGCGCTGCGCGCCGGCAGCGGCACCGACGGCGTCTCGGGCGACGGGTAGACGAGCACGCGCAGCGCGGGCTGCCATCGCACCCAGGCGCGCCAGATGCCGATCGGGAAAGTCGTGGCGAGCGACAACGGCGGGATCGGCATCCAGCCGCGCCGCTGCGTCGGCAACGCGATCGAGACGAACTGCTCGGCGCCCGCCGGGATGTCGAAATGCTCGGCCTGCGCCATGCCCGGCGCGCGAAGCGCCAGCGCGTATCGCTCGAAACGTGCGGTGTTGCGGGCGATCAGCGTGAACTCGGCGAGCTGTCCGGCGAACACCGGGTCGGCGCGCGCGCTGCGCAAGGTGAGCAGCGCCAGATTGCGAACCGTGTGCAGCATCGCGACGATCGAGACGCCGGCGATCAGGAAGGTCAGCGCGTAGCCGAGCGTCAGCTGGTAGTTCAGCGCCCCGACGAGCATGGCGAGCAGCGCGGCGCCGAACAGCAGCCCGGCCGGGCTCGGCAGGATGTACACGTTGCGCCGCCCGATCCGGAATTCGCCGACGTGCGGCGGGCGCCTCACGGCACCGCGACCGCCTTGAGCAGCTCGGCGACCAGCTCGGCGCGCGCGCGGTGCGAGCCGGTGCTGCCTTTCGCCGGACGCAGGCGGTGACCGGCGACCGCGACGAGCACCGCCTGCACGTCGTCGGGCAGCACGTGGTTGCGCCCGTCGAGCATCGCCCACGCGCGCGACGCGTGCAGCAGCGCGAGCCCGGCGCGTGGGCTCAGCCCTTCGGCGAGCGACGCGCTGCGACGGCTGCAGGTGAGCAGGTTCTGCACGTAATCGAGCAGCGCCGGCGCGCAGCGGATCTCGCGCACCTGGTGTTGCGCCTGCACGAGTTGTTCGGCGTTCATGCGCGCGGGCAGGCGCTCGAGCATCGAGCGCCGGTCGGCGCCCTCGAGCAGGGCGCGTTCGGCTTTCGCGTCCGGGTAGCCGAGTTCGATGCACATCAGGAACCGGTCGAGCTGCGATTCGGGCAACGGGAACGTGCCGATCTGGTCCTGCGGGTTCTGCGTCGCGATCACGAAGAACGGTTCGGGGAGCGGGCGCGCCTTTCCGTCGACCGAGACCTGGCCTTCCTCCATCGCCTCGAGCAGCGCCGACTGTGTCTTGGGCGAAGCCCGGTTGATCTCGTCGGCCAGCAGTACCTGCGAGAACACCGGTCCCGGGTGGAAGACGAAGGTCGAGCGTTCGCGGTCGAACACCGGAACGCCGACGATGTCGGCCGGCAGCAGGTCGTTGGTGAACTGGACGCGCTTGAACTGCAGGCCGAGCGAGATCGACAGCGCATGCGCGAGCGTGGTCTTGCCGACGCCGGGGAGGTCCTCGATCAGCAGATGGCCGCGCGCGAGCAGGCACGCCAGCGCGAGCTTGATCTGCGGCTGCTTGCCCACGACGACGTCGCCGACCTGGGCCGCGACGGCCTGGATCCGCTCTAGCATGGATGGGGGTTCGGAAGCTGATCGAGTGCGGTCGAGTGTAATGGAAGCGCCGGCGGGCTCTTCGTGCACGGATGCCCGGTTTGGCCGATCCGCACGCCGCGCCGATAATCGGTGCCTGGACCGGCATCGGCGGCGCGCCGATGCCGTCGCTCGAATCCCGTGTCTGCCTGCCGAGCCTTTTGCGCGGCAGGCCGCGTCTTCCAGGAGGTTCCATGTCCGCACAGCCTCAGCCGCGCCCCGATGCCGGGGGCGAACGCGAAGCGCTGCTCACCGTCGAACGCGAAGGCGCCGTCGCCCGCGTGACGCTGAATCGACCCGCTCAGTTCAACGCCCTGTCGGAGGCGCTGATGGACGCCCTGCAGAAGGAGCTCGACGCTCTCGCCGCCGATCGGTCGGTGCGTGTCGTCGTGCTGGCGGCGGCGGGCAAGGCGTTCTGCGCGGGACACGACCTGCGCGAGATGCGCGCCGATCCGTCGCTCGACTATTACCGCGAGCTGTTCGCCCGCTGCTCGCGCCTGATGACCACGATCCAGCGGATGCCGCAGCCGGTCATCGCGCGCGTGCACGGGATCGCGACTGCGGCCGGGTGCCAGCTGGTGGCCGCCTGCGATCTCGCGGTCGCGGTCGATTCCGCGCGCTTCGCCGTCTCGGGCGTGAATCTGGGGCTGTTCTGCTCGACTCCATCGGTGGCGCTCGCGCGCAACGTGCCGCGCAAGGCCGCGTTCGAGATGCTCGTCACCGGCGAGTTCATCGATGCGCCGACCGCACTGGCGCGCGGGCTGGTCAACCGCGTCGTCTCCGCCGACGCACTCGACGCCGAGATCGACCGGCTGGCCCGCTCGATCTGCTCGAAGCCGGCCGAGGCGATCGCGATCGGCAAGGATCTTTTCTACCGGCAGGTCGAGATGGGCGTCGACGCGGCGTATCAACTCGCCGGGCAGACGATGGCCTGCAACATGATGGAGGAGTCGGCGCTCGAAGGTGTGCAGGCCTTCCTCGAGAAACGCCCCCCGCGCTGGGCCTGAGGCGGCGGCGGGAACCGCGCGTCGACTCCCTATAATCGCGCTTTGCGTCCGAATCCGATGGTGAACTCCCGATGAAAGTCCTCGTCCCGGTCAAGCGCGTGGTCGACTACAACGTGAAGGTTCGCGTCAAGAGCGACCAGAGCGGCGTCGACATCGCGAACGTGAAGATGTCGATGAATCCGTTCGACGAGATCGCCGTCGAGGAAGCGGTACGCCTGAAGGAAAAGGGCGTGGCCAGCGAGATCGTCGCCGTATCGTGCGGTCCGCAGCCGTGCCAGGAAACGCTGCGCACGGCGATGGCGATCGGCGCCGACCGGGCGATCCTGGTGCAGACCGATGTCGAGCTGCAGCCGCTGGCGGTGGCCAAGCTGCTCGGGGCCGTGCTCGAGCGCGAGGGCGCGCAGCTCGTCATCCTCGGCAAGCAGGCGATCGACGACGACGCGAACCAGACCGGCCAGATGCTGGCCGCGCTCGCCGGATTGCCGCAGGCGACCTTCGCGTCGAAAGTCGAGATTGCCGACGGACGCGCGCAGGTCACGCGCGAGGTCGACGGCGGACTCGAAACGGTTTCGGTGACGCTGCCGGCGGTCATCACGACCGACCTCCGGCTCAATGAGCCGCGCTACGTGACGCTGCCCAACATCATGAAGGCCAAGAAGAAGACGCTCGACGTGCTCAAGCCCGAGGATCTCGGCGTCGACCCGGCCCCGCGGCTGAAGACGCTGAAGGTCAGCGAGCCGCCGGCGCGCGGCGCGGGGGTCAAGGTGCCCGACGTCGCGACGCTCGTGGCGAAGCTGAAGAACGAAGCGAAAGTGATCTGAAGGGGTACGACGTCATGGCAGTTCTCGTCCTGGCCGAACACGACAATGCGGCGCTCAAGCCGAGCACGCTCAATACGCTGGCCGCCGCCCAACGCCTCGGCGGCGACGCCACGGTGCTGGTGGCCGGAAGCGGTTGCGAGGCGGTCGCGCAGGCGGCCTCGAAAGCCGCCGGCGTCTCGAAAGTGCTGCTCGCCGATGCGCCGCAGCTTGCCGACCAGCTCGCCGAAAACGTCGCCGCGCAGGTGCTCGCGGCAGCCGGTGGATATACGCACATCCTCGCCCCGGCGACCGCGTTCGGCAAGAACGTGCTGCCGCGGGTCGCCGCCCGGCTCGACGTGGCGCAGATCTCCGACATCATCGGCGTCGAGTCGGCCGATACCTTCACGCGACCGATCTATGCCGGCAACGCGATCGCCACGGTGCAGAGCGCCGACCCGGTGAAGGTCGTCACCGTGCGCACCACGGGTTTCGATCCGGTCGCCGCCGACGGCGGTTCGGCGCCGGTCGAGCGCGTCGAGGCGGTCGCCGATTCCGGCCAGTCGCAGTTCGTCGGGCGCGAGATCGCGCGCAGCGATCGACCCGAGCTCACCGCCGCGCGCGTCGTCGTGTCGGGTGGACGAGGGATGGGCAGCGCCGAGAACTTCAAGCTGCTCGAGCCGCTCGCCGACAGGCTCGGCGCCGCGCTGGGCGCCTCGCGCGCGGCGGTCGACGCCGGCTACGCCCCGAACGACTGGCAGGTCGGCCAGACCGGGAAGATCGTCGCGCCGCAGCTGTACGTGGCGATCGGCATCTCCGGCGCGATCCAGCACCTGGCCGGAATGAAGGACAGCAAGGTCATCGTGGCGATCAACAAGGACGAGGAGGCGCCGATCTTCGGCGTCGCCGATTACGGCCTGGTCGGCGATCTGTTCGCCGTGGTGCCCGAGCTGGTGAAGGAACTGGGCTGAGCGTCGCTGTCCGGCGCAAGGAGCCATCGAGATGCCGTACCGTGCCCCCGTCGAAGACATGCTGTTCGCGATGCGCCAGCTGGCAGGCATCGACGAGCTCGCCGCGCTGCCCGATTTCAGCGAGGCCGGATACGACACCGCGCGCGCGGTGCTCGAGGAGTGCGCGAAGTTCAACGAGGGCGTCGTCGCCCCGCTGAACCGCAGCGGCGACCTGCAGCCGGCCACGCTCGAGAACGGCGCCGTCACCACTTCGCCCGGTTTCGCCGACGCGTTCCGGCGTTTCACCGAAGCCGGCTGGCAAGGCGTGCAGCATCCCGAATCGTTCGGCGGACAGGGATTGCCCAAGCTGATCGCCACGCCGTGCATCGAGATGCTCAACGCGGCGAACCTGTCGTTCGCGCTGTGCCCGCTGCTCACCGACGGTGCGATCGAGGCGCTGCTCACCGCGGGCTCGGCCACGCAGCAGCAGGCGTACGTGCCGAACCTGATCTCCGGCGACTGGACCGGCACGATGAATCTCACCGAGCCGCAGGCCGGATCGGATCTCGCGCTCGTTCGCACGCGCGCGGTGCCGCAGTCCGACGGCACGTACCGGCTGTTCGGGCAGAAGATCTTCATCACCTTCGGCGAACACGACATGGCGCGCAACATCGTCCATCTCGTGCTCGCGCGCACGCCCGATGCGCCCGAAGGCGTCAAGGGCATCTCGCTGTTCCTGGTTCCGAAGTTCCTGATCGACGAGCAAGGTGAAAGCGGGCGGCGCAACGACGTGTGGTGCGCGTCGATCGAGCACAAGCTCGGCATCAAGGCGAGCCCCACCGCGGTGCTGCTCTACGGCGAGGGCAAGGGCGACGTGGGTCCCGGCGCGATCGGTTACCGGATCGGCGAGGAGAGCCGCGGCCTCGAGTACATGTTCGTGATGATGAACGCGGCGCGTTTCGCGGTCGGCATCCAGGGAATCGCCGTTGCCGATCGCGCCTACCAGCGCGCGGTCGCCTACGCGAAGGAACGCGTGCAAAGCCGCGACGTCGCGGGCTCGAGCGGCCCGGTTGCGATCGTCCATCACCCCGACGTACGCCGGATGCTGATGACGATGCGTGCGCACGTCGAAGGCGCGCGTGCGCTCGCCTACGTTGCGGCCGCGCATTCCGATCTGGCGCATCACGCGACCGACGCGCAGGTGCGCGAAAGCAGCGCGCGCATCTACGAATACCTGGTCCCGATCGTCAAGGGCTGGTCCACCGAGATGTCGATCGACGTCGCTTCGCTCGGCGTCCAGGTGCACGGCGGCATGGGGTACATCGAAGAGACCGGCGCGGCGCAGTATTACCGCGACGCGCGCATCCTGACCATCTACGAAGGCACCACCGCGATCCAGGCGAACGACTTCGTCGGGCGCAAGACCGTTCGCGACGGCGGAGCCGTCGCGCGCGCGCTGCTCGCGAACGTTCGCGAAACCGAAGAGGCCCTGGTCGAACGCGGTGGCGACGATCTCGCCGCGATCGCCGCCCGCCTGACGGCGGGGCGCCAGGCGCTCGAGCAGTCGGTCGAGTTCGTCGTCGGCGCCTTCCGCGACGACGTGCGCGTCGTGTTCGCGGGCAGCGTCCCGTACCTGAAGCTCGCCGGCATCGTGCTCACCGGATGGCAGATGGCCCGAGCGGCGCTCAAGGCCGACGCGATGCGCAAGGCCGGCGTCGGCGACGCGCGATTCCTCGGCGCCAAGATCGCCACCGCGCGCTTCCACGCCGACCACATCCTGTCGCAGGCGCCGGGAATCGCCTCGTCGATCGTCGACGGGGCGCCCGGCGTGCTCGCGCTGCCCGCAGCGGCGTTCTGACGCAGCGCGACCGCGCCAGGCCCGTTCGCATCGGGGCCGTGCGGCGCGCGCGTCGCGGCCCCGTTTCGCACCACGAAAACCGCGTGACAGCGCCGCTTTCTCGCCTATACTGTTTCTTTGTACAGTCCAGGCGTTTCCCGGCATGTCCACCGGAATTCGCACTCGTCCGATCGCCGCGCAGCGGGGCCGCGGCGCCCTGTCCAATCCGCAGAACCGTTTCGAATTGCGCCGCGAGGCCTTCGACGACGGCTGGGCGAACGACCCCGACGCTGCCGACGAACCCGCGGCGCCGGTCACCGAGGTCTTCGAGGAGCACGCGCGCTCGCTGATCACCAGCAACGATTCGCCGGACGTGCCCGTCCATCGGTCGATCAATCCGTATCGCGGTTGCGAGCACGGTTGCATCTACTGCTACGCGCGGCCCAACCACGGCTACGTCGGGCTGTCGCCGGGGCTCGATTTCGAATCGAAGATCTTCGTCAAGATCAACGCGGCCGAACGGCTGCGCGCCGAGCTCGGCGCCGGCGGCTACCGATGCGAGCCGCTCGCGCTCGGCACCGCAACCGACGCGTACCAGCCGCTCGAGCGCCGATACCGGATCACGCGCGCGCTCGTCGAGATCCTGCACGAGCACCGGCATCCGTTCAGCGTGCTCACGAAATCGGCGCTCATCGAACGCGACCTCGATCTGCTGGCGCCGATGGCGCGCGAAGGCCTGGTCAGTGTCTCGCTCACGCTCACCACGCTCGACCCGGCGCTCGCCCGGCGCTGGGAGCCGCGCGCCGCCGCGCCGTGGCGCCGGCTGCAGACGATGCGCCGGCTGCACGAGGCAGGCATTCCGGTCGGCGTTTCGCTCGCACCGATCGCGCCGTTCCTGAACGAGCCCGAGATCGAAAGCGTGCTCGCTGCCGCCCGCGACGCGGGCGCCCGGCGTGCGTTCTACGCGACGCTTCGCCTGCCGCACGAGTTGCGGCAACTGTTCGTCGACTGGCTCGCCGAGCATTACCCGGAGCGCGCGCAGCGCGTCCTGAACCGGCTGCACGATCTTCGTCCGAAAGGCGGATCGAACCGGGATCGCAGGCTCGCGCGCTTCGGCGGCGAAGGGCCGTGGGCCGAGCTGATCCGGCTGCGCTTCGAGATGGCTTTGCGACGCCTGGGCTACGAACGCGACCCGATCGAGCTGCGAACCGATCGGTTCCGGCGCGATCCGGGCGCATCGCAACTCGGTCTGTTCTGACGCGCGCGCCGCGCCCGCATTGCGAGGCAACCGTGCGCGGGTTAGAATCACCGGTTTTTCATCGCTCTCGAAGGAAACGGAATATGGTCGTCATCCGCCTGACGCGCGGTGGTGCGAAGAAGCGCCCGTTCTATCACATCGTCGCGGCGGACAAGCGCAGCCGGCGCGACGGCGAATTCATCGAGCGACTCGGGTTCTACAACCCGATCGCGACCGGCAACGAGCCGGGTCTGAAGCTGGCGGTCGAACGCCTCGAATACTGGAAGCAGCAGGGTGCCGCGCTGTCGCCGACGGTCGAGCGCCTCGCCCGCCGGCACGCGCAGCCGGTCGCCGCCTGAGCGCGGCCCCCGTCGGGCTGGCTGCTCCCGATCCGGGTAGCGGGCCGTGGCCGACCGCCTCGAGATTCCGGCCGACGCGGTGCTCGTCGGGCGTGTCGTCGGCGCCTGGGGCGTGCGCGGCTGGGTGCGCGTCGCGCCGTTCAACGATGCGCGCGATTCGCTGCTGCTCGCACTGGCCGAATGGTGGCTGCGCGGCAAGGGCGATGCGCGCGTGGTGCGGGTCGAGGAGGCGAGGGTGCACGGCCGCGAGCTCGTCGCGAAGTTCGACGGGATCGACGATCGCACGGCGGCCGAGGCGTTCGACGGTTTCGAAGTGCTGCTCTCTCGCGCGCGGTTTCCGGCTCCCGCCGCCGACGAGATCTACTGGGCCGACCTGATCGGCTGCACGGTCCGCAACCCGTCGGGCGAAGTGCTCGGCGTGGTGACCGGAATCGACGACCACGTCGCGCATCCGGTGCTGCGCCTGTCCGACGTCGACGAGCACGGCGCGCCCGCGCCCGATCGGCTGATCCCGCTGATTCCGGAAGTGATCGTGCGCGTCGATCTGGCCGAACGCTTCGTTCTGGCAGACTGGCGACGCGATTATTGACTCCCGAGCGCCGCCGGCGAGCGGGCGGAGCAGTGCCCGCGAGCGGGCGAATGGCGAACGTGCGCATCGACGCGATCACGATCTTTCCCGAGATGTTCGAGGCGATCACGCGCTTCGGCATCACTGCGCGCGCGCACGAGCGCGGGCTGTGGACGCTTGCCTGCTGGAACCCGCGCGATTTCGCCGCCGATGCCTACCGCAGCATCGATGACCGGCCGTACGGTGGCGGCCCCGGAATGGTGATGCTCGCGCAGCCGCTCGCGGTGGCGATCCGCGCGGCACGGGAAGCCGGTCCACCCGGGCGGCCGGTGCTCGCGCTGTCTCCGCAGGGGCGCGCGCTCGACGACGCGCGCGTGCGTGCGCTCGCCGTGGGCGAGGGCGCGATCGTCGTCGCCGGCCGCTACGAGGCGATCGACCAGCGACTGATCGACGCCCACGTCGACGAGGAGATCGCCGTCGGCGAGTTCGTCGTCTCCGGCGGCGAGTTGCCCGCCATGATGCTGATCGATGCCGTCGTGCGCCAGTTGCCCGGCGCGATGAACGACGTGCAGTCGGCCGCGTGCGATTCGTTCGCCAACGGACTGCTCGACCATCCGCACTACACGCGTCCCGAGGTGTTCGAGGGCCGGGCGGTGCCGCCGGTGCTGTTGTCGGGACACCATGCGCAGATCGAGCGCTGGCGCCGCGACCAGGCGCTGCTCGCGACCTTGCGCAAGCGCCCGGCGCTGATCGAACGTGCCCGTGCCGAGGGCCGGCTCGATGCGGCCGACGAGCGCGTGCTGGCGCAAGCCCTGCGTGCCGATTGCGTGGCGCCGGAGCGCGAAAAACGCTAGAATCTCGGGCTTTGCGCGTGCGCGCAAAGAAACCACCCCGTCCTCTGCGCGTGCCTTGCCGGACTGCGGGCGAACGTCGATTGTCGGCGCCGCACCGGGATTCCTACACGAAACGACGCGACACGACGGCTCCAGGAGCATCCGCAATGGATCTGATCCAGCAACTCGAGCAGGAAGAAATCGACCGGCTCGGGAAGACGATTCCCCCGTTCGCCCCGGGCGATACCGTCATCGTCAGCGTCAACGTCGTCGAGGGCACGCGCAAGCGCGTGCAGGCCTACGAGGGCGTCGTCATCGCGATCCGCAATCGCGGGTTGAACTCCTCGTTCATCGTCCGCAAGATCTCGTCGGGCGAAGGCGTCGAGCGCACGTTCCAGTTGTACTCGCCGCTGATCGCCGGAATCGAGGTCAAGCGCCGCGGCGACGTTCGCCGCGCCAAGCTCTACTACCTGCGCGAACGCTCGGGCAAGTCGGCGCGCATCAAGGAGAAGCTGCCCGGCCGCTCCGCGCGTGCGGGTGCCCCGCGCACCTGAGCCCCCGCGGCGAGCCGCGCGGCCGGGCACGCCCGCACGCGAGCCTTCGGTCGCGCCGCTTCCGTCGCTCGACCCCCGCGCGATGCCGCTCGCGGGGTCGCCCGAGTCGTTGCCCGCGGTGCGCCCCGAACGGCTCGTCGTGCCGGCGCTTCGCGAGCGGTTCGCGAACCCGCCGTCGTGGCAGCCCGAGCAGACCAACGACCGGTTCCGCATCGATCGCGCCGATCCGCGCGCGGCCGCGGTCCTCGTTCCGATCGTCGCGCATGCGAGCGGAACGACGGTGCTGCTCACGCAGCGCACCTGGCATCTGCGTCATCATTCCGGACAGGTCGCGTTTCCCGGCGGGCGGCTCGAAGCGGTCGACGCATCCCCGATCGACGCGGCATTGCGCGAGGCGAGCGAGGAGATCGGGCTCGATCCCGCACGCGTGGAGGTCATCGGAAGCCTGCCCGAGTACCTGACCGGCACCGGTTTCGCGGTGACGCCGATCGTCGGCGTGCTCGAGCCGGGCTTCGAGCCGCGGCCCGATCCGTGGGAGGTCGCCGACGTTTTCGAGGTGCCGCTCGCTTTCCTGATGGATCCCCGCCATCATCAACGCCGCAGCATGCGCATTCCCGATGCCGTCGACCCGGGCGACGAAGCTCGTCTGCCGGGCCCGGCCGCGGAGCGCGTCTTCTTCGCGATGCCGTATCGCGCGCCGGGAGACTCCGTGGAGCGCTTCATCTGGGGCGCGACCGCGGCGATGCTGCGCAACCTGTACCGACTGTTGATCGCCTGAGGCCGGTGGCCGCGGCGGACGAGCCGAGATGGGATTCATCGCGCTGATCTTCACGCTGCTGATCGAGCAAGGCCGGCCGCTGGGCGCAGGCAACCCCGCGCATCGTGCCGCGCTCGGCCTGGCCGATTTCGTTCGCGCAACGACCGACGCCGGCGAACGGCAGTACGGCGTGCTCGGCTGGTTCCTCGTCGCCGGCGCGGCGGTGAGCGCCGCCGTTCTGCTCGAATGGCTCGCCTCGCTCGTGCACCCGCTCGCCGTGTTCGTCGTGCACGTCGCGGTGCTGTACCTGACGATCGGCTTCCGGCAGTTCAGCCATGCGTTCACCGAGATCCAGGTCGCGCTTGCCGCCGACGACCCGCCGGGCGCGCGCGTCGCGCTCGATCGCTGGCTCGGTCACGCCGACGACGAGGTGCTCGCCGAACACGCGTCGCACGCGATGTCGGTGCACGAAGTGTGTCGGCAGGCGATCGCCAGCGCGCTGGTCGCCGCACACCGGCACGTGTTCGGACCGTTGTTCTGGTACATCCTGCTGCCCGGCGTCACCGGGCCCGTGCTCTACCGGAGCGCGGAGTTGCTCGCGCGCCGCTGGAGCGGTCCGGTGATCGAAGGCGCGTCGCGTGTCGAGGAGCCGTACGGGATCTTCGCCGATCGCGCGTTTCGCGCGATCGACTGGCTGCCCGCGCGGCTGTCGGCGGCGGGCTTCGCGATCGTCGGGAACTTCGAGGACGCCGTGTATTGCTGGCGGGGCGCGGTCGCTTCGGGGACCAGCTCCGATTCGCGCGCATTGCTGCTCGCCTCGGGTGGTGGCGCGCTCGGGCTGCGGATCGCCGAACCGGTGCTGGAGGCACGATGGGCCGAAGGCGAGCAGGGGTTCGAATGGCAGGGCGCCGAGCCCGACGTGAACGCGTTGCGCAGCGCCGTCGGCCTCGTCTGGCGTTCGGTCGTGCTGTGGGTCAGCCTGTTCGCGATGCTGACGATCGCCGCCTGGCTCGGCCGCTGAGCTTCGTTGGCGCCACCGTACGGCGCGGTGTGCCGCACGCTTCGCGCGTCAGTCGGTATGGTTCTCGATCTGCACGTACAGCCGATAGCGCAGCGCATCGATGTCGCCGCGCTGCGCGGCCGCGCGGATCGCGCAATCGGGCTCGTCGCGGTGCGTGCAGTCGTTGAAGCGGCAGCGCCCGATCAGGCCGGCGAATTCGCGCATCGCGTGCAGGCGCTGCGAGTCGGACAAGTGGCTCAGGCCGTAGTTCTGGAAACCCGGCGAATCGACGATTCGCGCGTCGCGCGCGATCTCGCCCGGAACGTCGAACAGGCGGCTGAAGGTCGTCGTATGCCTGCCGGTGCCGAGTGCGCGCGAGATTGCCTGCGTGCGCGCCTGCGCGTCGGGAACCAGCGCGTTGACGAGCGTCGACTTGCCCATCCCCGATTCGCCGAGCAGCAGCGTCGTCCGGCCTTCGAGCCACGGCCGGAGCTGCGCGCGGGTGCCGGCGACGTCGCCGAGCGCGCTCGTCTCGAACACGCGGTAGTCGAGTCGGCGATACACGGCGAGGCGCGCGGCGAGCGCCGCGCGCGAAGCGGCGCTGTCGCTCTTGTTCGCGACGAGTGCAGGCGCGACGCCGGCGGTCTCGATCGCCATCAGCATGCGCATCAGGAGTTCTTCGGAGAACGGCGGCTCGCCGGCGATCACCACCGCGGCCTGCTCGACGTTCGAGGCGAGCAGCCGCGTGCGCCAGGCGTCGCTTCGCTGCAGCAGCGTGCGCCGCGCGCGCAGCGATTCGATCACCGCCTGGTCGACGCCGAGCGGGCGCACCTCGACTTCGTCGCCGACGCACAGATCGGTGCGCTTGCCGCGTGCGACGGCGACGCGCTCGTCCCAGGCACCGGAGGCGGCGCGCACGTAGAAATGGCGCCCGAAGCTGGCGACGATGCGCGCGGTCTCAGTTTCCGCTGCGGCCGAAAACGGCATCGCTCTTGGCTGCGCAGATGAAATCGTTCTCGGAGATGCCGCCGACGGAGTGCGTGGAGAAGCGTACGGTGCAGCGGTTGTAGGTGACGAGCAGATCGGGATGGTGATCCTCGCCGTGGACCATCCACGCGAGCGCATTCACGAAGGCGAGCGTCTCGTAGTAGTCGCGAAACGCGTAGCTGCGTTCGATCGCGCCTTCGCGCAGGCTCCAGCCGGGCAGTTCGGGCAGCTGCGCGTCGATCTCGGTCTGCGCGTAGCCGCGTTCGCCGGTGAGCGCGCGCGATCGCCGCACGAGCAGCTGCGGGCGGGGAATCGGTGCTCTCATGTCGTGTGTCGTCCGTATGACCTCAGGCGCTCGCGAGCTCGCCGAGCCGCCGGATCCGCTGCGAAGCCGGCGGATGCGAATCGTAGAACGCCGAATGCACGGGATCGGGCGTGAGCGTCGATGCATTGTCCTTGTACAGCTTCACGAGCGCGCTGGCCAGGTCCTGTGCGCGTGCGTTGCGCGTGGCGAAGGCGTCGGCTTCGAACTCGTGGCGACGCGACGCCCACGAGAAGACCGGCTGCAGCGCGAACGTGAACACCGGCATCACGAGCAGGAACAGCACGAGTGCCGTCGCCTCGAGTTCGCCCAGTCGCGGCGACACGCCCAGCCCCTCGTAGAACCAGGCGTGACGCGACAGCCACCCGAGCAGCCACAGGCCGGCGAGGCTCGACGCGAATACCAGCGCGATGCGCTTCTGCACGTGGCGTCGCTTGAAATGCCCGAGCTCGTGCGCGAGCACCGCTTCGATCTCGGGCGCGTCGAGGCGCGAGAAGAGCGTGTCGAAGAACACGATGCGCTTGGCACGGCCGAGCCCGGTGAAATACGCGTTCCCGTGTGCGGAGCGCCGGCTGCCGTCCATGACGAACAGCCCTTTCGAGGCGAACCCGCAGCGCGCGAGGAGCGCTTCGACGCGGCGACGAACCTCGCCGTCCTGCAGCGGCTCGAAGCGGTTGAAGAGCGGCGCAATGACCGTCGGGTAGAGCACGAGCACCGCCAGGTTGAACGCGGCCCACGCGACCCATGCCCACAGCCACCAGGTTGCGCCGGCGCTGCGCATCAGCCACAGGACGAGGGCGAGCAGCGGCAGGCCGAGCACGACGGCGACCAGCGCGGCCTTCAGCGTGTCGCCGACGAACAGCGCCGGCGTCATCCGGTTGAAGCCGAAACGCTGCTCGAGACGGAAATGCCGGTACCACTGGAACGGCAGGTCGAGCAGCGAGACGATCACGGCGACGGCGGCGACGAACGCGATCGAGCGGGCGAACGACGCCGACGGCAGCCATTGCGCCAGCGCGTCGAGCAGCGCCTGCAGCGCGCCGAACAGCGTGAAGCCGAGCAGCACGACCGCACCGAAGACGGCCTCGATCATGGCCAGCCGCGTGCGCGCGATCGTGTAGTCGGCAGCGCGGCGGTGCGCGGCGAGGTCGATGCGCGATGCGAAGCTCTCGGGAACGACGTCGCGATGCCGCGCGACATGACGCACCTGCCGGGTCGCCAGCCACAGTTTCGCCGCGACCGAAGCCAGCAGCGCGAAGACGAACAACGACGTGAATGCCTGGGAGCTCAAGACGCGCTATGCGAGAATCGCGGCGGAGAAAAAAATTATGTCACAGCCCCCGGCGCCGCTGGCGTCCTCCCCCTCGAGCGGGTCGGAATCGCCGCGGTCCGATGTCGAGCGCGAAAGCGCTTCGAAGCCGGTAGCGCCGCCCGTTCTCACGCCCGACGAATCGCGGCTGATCTGGATCGACCTCGAGATGACCGGACTGAATCCGGTCGTCGACCGGATCATCGAGGCGGCGATCGTCGTCACCGATGCGCAGCTCGAGGTCGTCGCGCAGAGCGAGTCGTACGCGGTCCGCCAGCCGCGCGCCGTGCTCGACGCGATGGATCAATGGAACCGCTCGACGCACGCGCGCTCCGGTCTGGTCGAGCGCGTTCTCGCCTCGCCGTACAGCGAAGCCGACGTCGAGCGCAGGTTGCTCGAATTCGTCTGCACGCTCGTTCCCGCCGGCTGCTCGCCGATGTGCGGCAATTCGATCTGCCAGGATCGGCGCTTTCTCGCGCGATACATGCCGAAGCTCGAAGCGCATTTCCACTACCGCAATCTCGACGTGAGCACGCTCAAGGAGCTGTGCAAGCGCTGGCGCCCGGAAATCGCGAGAGGCTTCGCGAAGAAGAGCGACCACACCGCGCTGGCAGACGCCTTGCTGTCGGTCGACGAGTTGCGCTACTACCGGCAGCATTTCCTGATCAGCGCTCCGATCGCCTGAGCCCGGCGTCGCCGTCGCCGGTCGCACCCGGCGTGCGCCGATACAGCAGGAAGCGTTCGTCCCGATCGCTGCGGCGCCGTCCCTCCCAGCGCAAGGTCCAGCCCGGCCTCGGGTCGGGGCTCGTCCGCGCCACCGGTCCGTCGTCCTGCACGAGCAGCCAGCGGCAATGCGCGCCGGGCTCGCCGAACGGCGTGCCGGCGAAATAATAGAAGCTCGCGCGCGCGGCGCGCTCGACGTTGTCGGCGACGACGCAGTCGTGCGCGCCCGGTTCGCCCGCTTCGAAGGCGGTGCGCAGCTCGGCCGAGATGTCGCGGTAGGTGTTGCGCTCGTTGAACACGGGCAGCCACAGCGTCATCAGCAGGAACCAGGCGAACACGACACCGCCGCACGAGAGCACCATCGCGCGCCAGATCATCGGCGGTTGTCGCGAGACGCGCCAGCGAACGAGCAGGAGCCACACGCCGGTGGCGGCCAGGCCGAGCACGACTTCGCCGAAGACGCCCTCCGGGATGAATCCCGGCGCGATCTGCCGCATCCGGTAGGCCATCCGGGGCGGGAAGCCCGTCATCAGTGCGATCCAGTAGGCCCAGATCACGATGCCGAACAGCGTGAAGCTGGTGACGGCGAACCAGTCGATCAGGTTGACGATTCCACGGCGCAGCGTCGGCACGCCGACGGCGGCGAGCATCGCCATCGGCACGGTCGCCGGCAGCAGCCACGGCTCGGCGCCCTGGGGCGACGCGAGAGCGCGCACGAGCAGCGCGGCGATCGCGAGCGCGGGCAGCGCGACCGCGGGCTCGCCCCAACGGCCGCGCCACCGGTACACGGCCCACAGCACAACCGGCCATGCCGGCCAGTAGAACCAGGGCGCAGTCCGCGCGAAGTACGACAGCGACGCGGAGGTGGCGCCGGCGACGGTTGCGCGGTTCCAGCCCAGCCATCCGGCCAGGTGGGCACGGCCGGCCTCGCCGAATCCGGACAGCAGGAGCGGCCAGGGCAGCGCGAGCGCGAGCGCGACGACGACGGCGAAGGCGAGCATGCGCCGGCCGATCAGCCGATACGATCGGCTCGCCAGCGGCAACGCGAACAGCACGACGAGCAGGGCGATCGCGTGACCGCCGCCGCGACTGAGCAGGCTCGCGGCGATCGCCGCGCCGGCGATCGCGCCGCCGCGGGCCGGCCGCTCGAGTGCCTGCGCGCACCCGAACAGGAACAGCGCGATCCACGCCAGTTGCGCGGGCTCGGCGGTCGTCTCGTGCATGCGAAGCAGCAGGCCGAACGTCGCCATCAGCACGAGCAGGCCGGTGTCGGCGATCGCGCGCCCGTAGTCGATGCGCGACGCCGAAGCGCCGAACGGATCCGACGGCTGCACACCCTGGCGGCGGGCAAGCGCATAGAGCGCGTACCAGAACAGCACGAGCGCGCCGGCGAGCGTGGCGAGCACCGCCGCGCGCACCGAGCCATGCTCGCCGAACAGCCACTGCGTCGCACGCCCGAATGCCGCGGCGATCCAGAATGGCAGAGGTCCTTCGGCGACGATCGACTGGCCCGCGATGTTGGGCAACATCCAGTCGGCGAAGTCGCCGCGCATCATCGTCAGCGCGATGCCGAAGCCCGCTGCGTCGAGCGTGCGCCACGGATCTCGCGCGATGAAACCGGGGACGACGTACAGCGTGCAGACGAGCAGCAGGCCCCACCGCGGCAGCTTGCCCGCCTGCAGTTGGGTGACGAGGAACGGTCTCATCGAGGGCGCAGCGTACTCGGCTCCGGAACCGGCTGGGGCGAGCTCGAAAAAAAAGCAGCCGAAGCTGCCGTGGGGACCTGCCCGGCGGCGGACCGTGCGGGCCCGCCCGACAGGGCGCTACTTTCCGCCGCGCGCGAATTTCTGGCGGAACTTCTCGACGCGGCCGGTCTCGATGAGCCGCTGCTGCGCGCCGGTGTAGAACGGATGCGATTCCGACGTCACGTCGAGCTTGAACAACGGGTATTCGTTGCCGTCGTCCATCTTGATCTTCTCGCGCGTGCCGACGGTGGAGCGCGTGATGAACTTGAAGCCGCTGGCCATGTCCATGAAGACGACTTCGCGGTATTCGGGGTGGATGCCCTCTTTCATGATCCGGGTCCGTTGCGGCAAAGCCGCATAGTATAGTCTGTCGGCGGCTTGTCGGGCAAGCCGGGTTCGTGTTCAGCCGCCGCGGCGCATCATCTCGAAGAATTCCTGGTTGCCCTTGGTCTGCCGGACCTTGTCGAGCAGGAACTCCATTGCCTCGAGCTCGTCCATGTCGTGCAGCAGCTTGCGCAGGATCCAGATCTTCTGCAGCACCTCGGGCTTGATCAGCAACTCTTCGCGCCGGGTGCCCGAGCGGTTGATGTCGATCGCCGGATAGACGCGCTTTTCCATCATCCGGCGGTTCAGGTGCAGCTCCATGTTGCCGGTGCCCTTGAACTCCTCGTAGATCACCTCGTCCATGCGGCTGCCGGTGTCGATGAGCGCGGTCGCGATGATGGTGAGCGATCCGCCTTCCTCGATGTTGCGAGCCGCGCCGAAGAAGCGCTTCGGGCGCTGCAGCGCGTTGGCGTCGACGCCGCCGGTGAGCACTTTGCCCGACGCCGGCACGACGGTGTTGTACGCGCGCGCCAGGCGGGTGATCGAATCGAGCAGGATGACGACGTCCTTCTTGTGCTCGACCAGCCGCTTGGCCTTCTCGATGACCATCTCGGCGACCTGCACGTGGCGCGTCGCGGGCTCGTCGAAGGTCGATGCGACGACTTCGCCGCGCACCGAACGCGTCATCTCGGTGACTTCCTCCGGGCGCTCGTCGATCAGCAGCACGATCAGCACGACGTCCGGGTGGTTCGTCGTGATCGCGTGCGCGATGTGCTGCATCAGCACGGTCTTGCCGGCCTTCGGCGGTGCGACGATGAGTCCGCGCTGGCCCTTGCCGATCGGCGCGATCATGTCGATGATGCGCCCGGTGATGTTCTCCTCGGCCTTGATGTCGCGCTCGAGCACCATCGGCTTGTTCGGGTGCAGCGGCGTGAGGTTCTCGAACAGGATCTTGTTCTTGCTCGCCTCGGGCGGCTCGCCGTTGATCTTGTCGACCTTCACCAGCGCGAAATAGCGCTCGCCTTCCTTCGGCGTGCGCACCTCGCCTTCGATCGAGTCGCCGGTGTGCAGGTTGAAGCGCCGGATCTGCGACGGCGAGATGTAGATGTCGTCGGTGCTCGCCAGGTACGACGTCTCGGGCGAGCGCAGGAAGCCGAACCCGTCGGGGAGCACCTCGAGGCAGCCGTCGCCGAAGATCGTCTC
>JAKFES010000105.1:0-5992 GCA_036675585.1 Burkholderiaceae bacterium | reverse complement strand
TGACGCCACCCGACACCGGACCGGGCGAGCGGGCCGCGCCGGCGGCGAGCGGCCCCGCGCAGCGCGCCGGCCGCGGCTTGCCGAATCTGTCGGCCGCCGCGCTGCGCTTTCCGCAACTCACGCTGTTCCTGATGCTCGTCGTCGCGCTGGCCGGCGCGAAGGCCTACCTGGATCTCGGCCAGCGCGAGGACCCGGACTTCACGTTCCGGATGATGGTGATCCGGACGATCTGGCCCGGCGCGACGACCGAACAGGTCGACGAGGCGGTCACCGACCGGATCGAACGCAAGCTGCAGGAAACGCCGCACTTCAAGCTCACGCGCAGCTACTCGAAACCCGGCGAGTCGCTGATCGTCCTGGAGTTGAAGGACGATGCGCCGGCCGCCGAAGTGCCCGGCATCTGGTACCAGGTGCGCAAGAAGATCGGCGACATCCGCCCGACGTTGCCCGCCGAGGTTGCGGGGCCGTTCTTCAACGACGAGTTCGGCGACGTGTTCGGGACCATCTACGCGTTCACCGGCGACGGCTTCTCGATGGAGGCGTTGCGCCGCCACGTCGAGCGGGTGCGCCAGGAGCTGCTGCGCGTTCCCGACGTGCAGAAAGTCGAGCTGTTCGGCGTGCAGGACGAGCGGATCTACGTCGAGATCTCGCCGCAGGCGCTGGCCACGCTGGGCATCGACGCACCGCGCATCGCCGAGCAACTGCAGGCGCAGAACGCGGTGGCGCCGGCCGGAACCGTGCACGGAGCCGCCCGCTCGGTGCCGTTGCGCGTCACCGGGCAGTTCGATTCGGTCCGCGAGGTCCAGTCGCTGCCGCTCGCGATCGGCGGGCGCACCGTGCGGCTCGGCGACCTCGCGCACGTGTACCGCGGCAGCGTCGAGCCGCCCGTCTACACGATGCGATTCGGCGGGCGGCAGGCGATCGGGCTGGGCGTCTCGATGACGCGCACCGGCGACGTCATCCGGCTCGGCGAGAACCTCGAGCGATCGATGCAGCGCCTGCGTGCCGAATTGCCGGCCGGCATCGAATACGCCAAGGTGTCGGACCAGCCGCGCGTCGTGCACGATGCGGTCGGGCTGTTCATGCGCGTGCTCGCCGAGGCGGTCGCGATCGTGCTGGTCGTGAGCTTCCTGAGCCTGGGCCTGCGCGCGGGCGCCGTCGTCGCGCTGACGATCCCGCTCGTGCTCGCCGCGACCTTCGTGCTGATGCGCTGGTCGGGCATCGAACTGCATCGCGTGTCGACCGGCGCGCTCGTCATCGCGCTCGGGCTGCTCGTCGACGACGCGATGATCGCCATCGAGATGATGGCGCGCAAGATCGAGGAAGGTTTCGACCGTTTCTCGGCGGCGACCTACGCGTATCGGAGCACCGCTTTCCCGATGCTCACCGGCACGCTGATCACCGCCGCCGGCTTCCTGCCGATCGCCACTGCGAAATCGGCCTCGGGCGAATACGCGTTCGCGATCTTCGCCGTCGTGACGATCGCCTTGCTCGTCTCGTGGGTCGCCGCGGTGACGGTCACGCCGTTCCTCGGCCACTGGCTGCTGCGCGAGCGACCGGCCGCGGCGCACGCTGCATACGGTTCGCGTTTCCACCGGGCGCTGCGCGCGACGATCGAAGCGTGCATGCGGCACCGGTGGAAGACGATTCTCGCGACGGTGTTCGTGTTCGCGCTCGGGGTCGTCGGGATGCAGCTCACCGAGAAGCAGTTCTTCCCGTCGTCGAATCGTTCCGAACTGTTGATCGAGCTGTGGCTGCCCGAGGGCGCGAGCTACCGGGCCACCGAGGAACAGGCACGCCGCCTCGAGGCGATCCTCGCCGCCGATCCCGACATCGCGCGCTTCGTCGGCTACGTCGGCAACGGCTCGCCGCGCTATTACCTCTCGCTCGACCAGCAGCTGTTTCGCAGCAATTTCGCGCAGTTCGTCGCGCTCACGTCCGACGTCGCGGGGCGCGACCGCGCGCTCGAGCGGATCCGAGCCCGGCTGCGCGACGATTTTCCCGGCGTGCGCGCGCGCGCGTTTCGCACGCCGATCGGGCCGCCGGTTTCGTACGCGTTGCAGTTTCGCGTGAGCGGAGAAGATCCCGCCGCGCTGAAGTCGATCGCCGAAGCGGTCGCCGCGCGCCTGCGCGCCGATCGCGCGACGATCGACACGCACCTCGATTGGGGCGAGCGCTCGCCCGCCGTGCGCATCGAGGTCGACCAGGACAAGGCGCGCGCGATCGGCGCGAGCTCGGCGCAGGTCTCGCGTTCGCTCGGCACCGCGCTGTCGGGCACGCCGATCGGTCAGTTCCGCGAAGACGACCGGCTCATCGACGTCGTGCTGCGCGCGCCGCCCGGCGAGCGCGCGTCGCTCGCCAACCTGCAGAACCTGCAGATCGCCACCGCGGGCGGGCGCTCGGTTCCGCTCTCGCAGGTCGCGTCGATCCACGAGACGCTCGAGGAACCGATCGTGTGGCGTCGCAGCCGCGTGCCCGTGATCACCGTTCGCGCCGACATCGTCGACGGCCTGCAGGCGCCGGACGTCGCGGCGCGCATCGACCCGACGCTCGCCGACCTGCGCGCGCAGCTGCCGCCCGGCTACCGGATCGACGCGGGCGGCCCCTACGAGGACAACGCGCACGCGCAGGGGTCGATCGTCGCCGGCGTGCCGATGCTGCTCGGCGTCGTCCTGCTGCTGCTGATGGTGCAGCTTCGCAGCTTCTCGATGACCGCGATGGTGCTGCTGACGGCGCCACTGGGCATCATCGGGGTCGCCGCCGCGCTGCTCGCCACGCAACGGCCGTTCGGCTTCGTCGCCATGCTCGGAATGATCGCGCTCGGCGGGATGATCATGCGCAACACGGTCATCCTCGTCGACCAGATCCGGCAGGATCTCGAGGCGGGACGCAGTCGCTGGGAGGCCGTGCGCGAATCGACGGTGCGTCGCTTCCGCCCGATCGCGCTGACGGCCGCGGCCGCGGTGCTCGCGATGATCCCGCTGTCGCGCGACGTGCTGTGGGGGCCGATGGCGGTCGCCATCACCGGCGGGCTGCTCGTCGCGACCGTGTTGACGATCCTGTTCGTTCCCGCGCTGTACGTCGCCTGGTACCGGGTCCGGCCCTGAGCGGGCCCGGCGATTCCGGCTCGCAGTCCGCCACGGGGCGCACGGGCGCTTCGTTTAGAATGTTTCGTTTGTTCGCGGCCGTGGCGGAATAGGTAGACGCACCAGGTTTAGGTCCTGGCGCTGCAAGGCGTGAAGGTTCGACTCCTTTCGGCCGCACCAAACCGGCACGCGGCCGGCTGGCGGCGCCGCGATCACTCCGCTTCCACTGGATCACCCGAGAGATGGCAACGCAACTGGAATCGACCGGCTCGCTCGAGCGCAAACTGGACATGGCGGTGCCCGTGTCGGAGATCAACCGGCAGGTCGTCGAGCGGCTGCGCAAGCTCTCGCGCAGCGTGAAGATGCCGGGCTTCCGGCCGGGCAAGGTCCCGATGAAGATGATCGAGCAGTCGTACGGCCCGCAGGTGCACGCCGAAGTGCTCTCCGACGCCGTCTCGAAGGCCTTCACCGAGGCGGTCAGCGAGCATCGGCTGCGCGTCGCCGGCCAGCCGCGCATCGAGTCGCGCGAGGGCACGCCCGAGAACGAGCTCGGCTTCACCGCGGTGTTCGAGGTCTATCCCGACATCGAGCTCGGCGATCCGGCCGCGCTCGAGGTCGAACGCGTCGACTCGCCGGTGGGCGACGCCGAGATCGACAAGACGATCGAGATCCTGCGCAAGCAGCGGGTGCGCTGGAACGAGGTGCAGCGTGCGGCGCACGACGGCGACCGGCTGACGATCGATTTCGTCGGTCGGCTCGACGGCGAAGCGTTCGAAGGCGGCAGCGCCGAAGGGTTCCCGTTCGTGCTCGGCGAGGGCCGGATGCTGCCCGACTTCGAGACCGGGCTGCGCGGCGCGAACGTCGGCGAGACGAAGACGTTTCCGGTGGCGTTCCCGGCCGACTACGGCTCGGCCGACCTCGCCGGCAAGACGGCCGAGTTCGAGGCGACGGTGCGCAGAATCGAGGCGCCCGAGTTGCCCGAGATCGACGAGGCCTTCGCCCGCCAGCTCGGCGTGGCCGACGGCGACGTCGGTCGCTTGCGCGACGACATCCGCGCGAATCTCGAGCGCGAGGTCGCGCAGCGCGTGCGCTCGCGCACCAAGTCGAACGTGATGGACGCACTGCTCGGGCTGTCGAGATTCGACGTCCCGAAGGCGCTGGTCGACGCCGAGAACCAGGTTCTCGCCGAACGCGCGATCGAAGACCTGAAGTCGCGCGGAATGGATCCGAAACAGCTGCCGCCGATCCCGCCCGACACCTTCGCCGAGCAGGCCGAGCGGCGCGTGCGGCTGGGGCTCATCGTCGCCGAGATCGTGCGCCAGCACGGCCTGCAGGCCAAGCCCGACCAGATCCGCAAGCAGATCGAGGAGTTCGCGCAGGCGTACGAGAACCCCGGCGAGGTCATTCGCCATTATTTCGGCGACCGCAACCGGCTCGCCGAGGTCGAAGCGATCGTCGTCGAACAGAACGTGGTCGACTGGACGCTGTCGCGGGCGAAGGTCGCCGAGCGCGCGCTCGAGTTCGACGAGCTGATGGGCGCGCGCTGAAAGCGAAAGCGCACCGAGCGAACGAAACGGAGCCAACGATGACTTTCAACAGCCTCGTCGAAGATCTGGTCAACGCCCACCTCGCCGAGCGGCAGTCGCCGCAGGGCCTCGGCATGGTGCCGATCGTCATCGAGCAGAGCGGCCGCGGCGAACGCGCCTACGACATCTATTCGCGACTGCTGCGCGAGCACGTGATCTTCCTGGTCGGCCCGGTGATGGACCAGACGGCGAACCTCGTCGTCGCGCAGCTGCTGTTCCTCGAGTCGGAGAACCCCGACAAGGACATCTCGTTCTACATCAATTCGCCCGGTGGTTCGGTCTCGGCCGGTCTGGCCATCTACGACACGATGCAGTTCGTCAAGCCCGACATCAGCACCTTGTGCATGGGCATCGCGGCGAGCATGGGCGCGTTCCTGCTGGCCGCCGGCGCCAAAGGCAAGCGCTTCGCGCTGCCGAACGCGCGCATCATGATCCACCAGCCGTCGGGCGGCGCACAGGGCCAGGCGTCGGACATCGAGATCCACGCGAAGGAGATCCTGTACACGCGCGAGCGGCTGAACCGGATCCTCGCCGAGAAGACCGGGCAGCCGATCGAACGGATCGCTACCGACACCGATCGCGACAACTTCATGTCCTCGGAAGATGCGGTAAGCTACGGACTGATCGACAAGGTGATGTCGAAGCGGGGGGAAAGTGCCTGAGGCGGCGCGCATCGCGCGGCGGGCCCTGCGCCAGGTCGATCATCTGTCCGGCCGGTCGGAGCGAACATGACGGACAAGAAGGGCTCGAGCGAAAAACTGCTGTACTGCTCCTTCTGCGGCAAGAGCCAGCACGAAGTCCGCAAGCTCATTGCCGGACCCTCGGTGTTCATCTGCGACGAATGCATCGAGCTGTGCAACGACATCGTTCGTGACGAGACGCAGGCCGAGAGCGCCAACGGCAAGCAGAAGGGCGGGCTGCCCACCCCGGCGGAAATCTGCGGAATCCTCGACCAATACGTGATCGGCCAGGAGAGCGCGAAGAAGATCCTGTCGGTCGCGGTCTACAACCACTACAAGCGGCTGCGCCACAAAGGCAAGAAAGACGAGGTCGAGCTCGCCAAGAGCAACATCCTGCTCGTCGGCCCCACCGGCTCGGGCAAGACGCTGCTCGCGCAGACGCTCGCGCGGCTGCTGAACGTCCCGTTCGTCATTGCCGACGCCACGACCCTCACCGAGGCGGGCTACGTCGGCGAAGACGTCGAGAACATCATCCAGAAGCTGCTGCAGAACTGCAACTACGAAGTCGAGAAGGCGCAGAGCGGCATCGTCTACATCGACGAGATCGACAAGATCTCGCGCAAGTCCGACAACCCGTCGA
>JAKFES010000143.1:0-33474 GCA_036675585.1 Burkholderiaceae bacterium | reverse complement strand
GCCCGCTGGTGCGTTCGAGCTACCGCGCCGAGCGCGTGCTCGAGCACAACAACGTGGGCCTGGACGAATCGGTGTTGCAGGGGATCCGCGATTCCGCGGCCGCGTCGATGCGGTGCTGAGCCCGGCGTCGCCGCGCGAATTCGGGCTCGCGGCCTCGAAGATCAGGGTAGCTCTGATCACTCGCGATCGAGAGCACTACCCGTCTCGGGCGAATGAGCGCGGATCGATCGCAGGCCGGTTGCGCAGCTCGATCGCCCGTGAAGCCGACATTCACGCAGGCGTCTTCGCCAACCAGTCCCGAGGGGACATCCCGGCCCTGGACGCGAAGGCGCGTGAGAGCGCCGAAGGGTTCGCATAGCCGAGTTCTTCGGCCAGTGTCTTGATCGGCCGACCTTCGCGCAGCCGGCTTTGCGCCAGCGCGATGCGCCAGCCGGTCAGATAGTCGGCCGGGGTCTGGCCTACGAGTTCGCGGAAAGTGTTGGCGAACGCCGTGCGCGACATGCCGGCGCGTTCGGCCATGCGCTCCAGCGTCCAGGGCTCGCCCGGGCTGTCGTGCATGGCGACCAGAGCGCGTGCCAGGCGCGGATCCGACAGCCCGGTGATGAGGCCGGGACGCACGCCCGCTTCCTGCGGGTGGTCGAGCAGCCAGCGCAACAGCTGGAGCACGACCACTTCGAACAGCCGGTCGGCCAACAGTCGCTGACCGCAGCGCACGCGGTCGGTCTCCGAAAACAGCAACTCGAGCGCCAGGTCCAGCCCCGGCACGCGCGCCAGCGGCAGCGCGATCAAAGGGGGCAGCGCCCGTGCGAGGGGGTTCTCCGAGCCACCGTCGAAGCTCAGCCGCGCGCAGGTGAAATCGGATCCTTCCAGCGGTGGATTGTGGAAGCGATGGGTGAAGGGGCACGGGTACAGCAACAGCGTCGGTTCGTCGAAGTGCATCGACTGGGGCACATCGCGCGCGCCCGGGTGGCTCACGTCCAGCCGTCCGCGGCGCAACACGTGCAGGTAACCGTGTCCTTCGCAGGCGTCGAAGTGGTGGAGCCCGCACAGCGCGCCGGAGTGATGCAACTGGGCCTGGACCCGGAAGCGTTCGAGGATGCCCGAGAGGCGGTCGATCGGAGGGGAGGCTTGCATCTGAACGAATCGGTATGTTTTATGGATCGATTGAATCCAATCATACATTCGACGCACGCATACTGCCCACACCCGAGCACGCCACCGAAAGGGCAAACCATGCGATCGCTGAAGTCTTCCTTCCTCCTCGTTTCACTGCTGACCGGCTGGGGCGGCGGTGTGTCCGCCCACGACACGGGCTACCACGACGGCATCGCCACCCAGGCCAGCAAGGCCGTCCAGGCGCCTTTCGACATTCTTCATACAAGGATTTCCACCGAAGGCAACGTTGCCACGTTCCACATGGCCGTCTCCGGCAAAGCCGGTGCTTCCCGCCCGACGAAGTCGGGCAAGCTCGCCGGCAGCTCGGTGTTCTCGTACGTCTGGCCCACCAGCCTGGACCCGTCGGTGATCGGCTTCGAGCCGAAGGCCGGCATCCTGGCTTTCGCGGTCACGTCCCATCCCGACTTCGACGACACGCCGCTGTTCGACGAAAACGGCGACGGCAAGCTGGACAACGACGGCGACCTCTGGCACTCGCACTGGGTGGTCCTGCAGCCCGACGCGGCCTGCGGAAAGGACGCCTTGAAGGTGGTGGACATTCCCGAAGGCGCCAAGCCCCGTGTGCCCAGGACCTGGCCGGGCCTGCCCATCCTGATCGACAGCCCGGGGTGGAGTCCGACGTTCGAGAACGAAACCATCGAAGTGCGGGTGCCCTTCGATGACATCGGTGCCGTCGAAGCGGGCTCGTTCGACGGCGTGACGTCCGCTCTGCGGGTCAACGCCAGTGTGCACGACCCGCTGCTGTGCGTCGTCGATGTCTTCAAGGTCGCATCGGGCGACCTGTCGCTACCCGGCAAGGTCAACCAGTAGGGCCTGCTCTCATGGCCGTCTGCTTCGATGGTGATCGGCTTCTCCGGAGACGGCCATGAAGGATCCCAGTGGTAGCACCGAGGGCAGCGCCTGTTCGGTCATTCGCGCCACGGCACTCCCTCCCGGCAAGAAGACGCCGAACGAATAGCGAACGTCCGTGACGGGAAGGTGCCCCAGCACGGCGGCGATCTCGGCAGCGGTGTGCCAGTGCGCCCCGCGGTAGGCGCCGAGACCACCGCCGCGACCCTTCCGCAGCCACAGGAGACTGTTGCGGTTCAGAAGTCCCAGCGCGAACCGGCGACGGCTGACACGCACGATCTCCGCGATCGCCTGGGGCCACTGCGGGACGAAGCACAGCGCGGTGACCGACATCGCCTTGTCGAAGGATCGATCCTCGAAAGGCAGGCAGACGGCGTCGCCCAGCAGGAACTGCAGCTGCCCCGGGCTGTGCCGTCGCGCAAACGCCAATGCGCTCTCATCGACGTCCAGGCCGGCGACGCGAGCACCTTCGGCCGCGGCGCGTCGCGTGAACCAGCCGGTTCCGCAACCGACGTCGAGCACCGAATCACCTGCCTGAAGCGCGAGCGCCGATCGCAACAGCGCCCACTCCGCGCGGCCGATCCAGCGCCCGCGCGGCGTGTCGTACCACGCGTCGTATTGCTCGGGTGTCACCGTGCGTGCATCTGCTGCCAGGCGCGAACCAGAGCCTCGGCGGCGCGCTCGACTTCGTCGCGCGTGGTGTCGCGACCGACCGATAGCCGCACCGCACCGGCAGCCTGCGCCGAGTCGGCGCCCATCGCTGCCAGCACACCGCTCACGCGATCGTGCTCGGAGTGACAGGCCGACCCGACCGACGCCGCGACGACGTCCACTGCCTCACCCAGCAACGCGCGCCCGCTCACGCCCGGAAAAGAGACATGCAGCGTGTTGGGCAGTCGGTGTTCGGGGTGGCCGTTGAGACGCAAGTCGGGAACAGCGGCCACCAGGCGTTGATGCAAGTGGTCGCGCATCGCGCGCAAGTGGTTCGAGGCGGCGGGCAGCGAACGCATGGCCGCCACGGCGGCCGCGCCGAGCGCGACGATGGACGCCACGTTCTCGGTACCGGGTCGGAGGCCGTGCTCCTGATCGGCACCGTGGAGCGCGGACCGGATCGGCGTGCCGCCACGCACGTACAACGCGCCCACGCCCTTGGGCGCGTAGAACTTGTGTCCCGCCAGCGTCAGCAGATCGACGCCGAGTTCGTCGACGTTCAGCGGCAGCTTGCCGGCGGACTGCGCGGCGTCGGTATGCAGCACGATGCCCCGTTCGCGTGTCAGCCGAGCGATCTCGCGAATCGGCTGCACGGTGCCCACTTCATTGTTCGCGTGCATCACCGAGACGAGTGCCGTCTGGGTCCGCAACGATCGCTCCAGGGCATCGAGCGAGATCCGCCCGAAGCCATCGACGGGCACGACCGTCACGTCCCAGCCTCGTTCACGCAGGACCATGGCAGGTGCCATCACGGCCGGGTGCTCGATTGCGCTGATCACGAGGTGCCGCCTGGATGTACCGAGCGCGTGTGCGACGCCGAGCAGCGCCAGGTTGTTGGACTCGGTGGCGCAGCCGGTGAAGACGATTTCCTGCGCCTGCGCACCGATCAGGTCGGCAACCTGTCGCCGCGCCGTTGCGAGGGCCTGCGCCGCGCGGCGACCGTAGGCGTGAGCGCTCGATGGATTGCCGAACCGATCACGCAGCCAGGGGAGCATCGCGTCGAGCACTTCGGACGCGACCGGCGTGGTGGCGTTGTAGTCGAGGTAGATCGGATCACGCATGGTTATCTTCATTCGTACGGTCGTTGGAAGGTACTCCATGGATCGAAACCTCGAGAACCTGCTGTACGAGCAGGTCGCCCACGTGGGCAAGGCCCTGGCGAGCCCGCAGCGGCTGGCCTGATGGCCGATGCGGTGGCCTGCGCCAGGATCGGCCAGAAAGTGCCCGAGGGTTGCTACAGCGTGCAGCTCATGCTGGGTAAAGTGCTCCGCAAGGGCGAGGTCGGCCTGTGCGGCACCTGCGTGAACGCGCGAGGCGTACGCGACGACGAGGTCATCGAAGAGGCCCGTCGCGCCACGCTGGCGCAACTCGCGGACAGGACGGCCGAGGCCGACGAGGTCCTGGCCTTCTGAAGCCCGCAGTCGGGCGCATGATCGCCGAGCCGGGTGTCATCGCCCCGAGCGGACTTCGAAAGCACCGGTGTGAGCCATCGGGCGTCAGTTCACCGTTTCGGCGATCTGCAGCAGGTCCAGTGGCGGGAACATCTTCAGCCTCCTGGCAACCTGCATGTTGATGACGACCGCAAACCTCGTCATGCGCAGCACGGGCAGAGAACCCGCCTTCTTCCCGTTCCGAAGGATCTTCTCTGCCTGCTGCCCGGCCAGCCTGCCTACGTCGGCGTACCGTGCCGCGACCGACAGCAGCGCCTGCCCTTCGCGCGCCAACGATTCGTAGGGGCTGAGCACGGGCAGACCGACGCGCACAGCCGCTTCCGCAAGCAGCTTGCTGTGCTCGCGCAGGAACGTCGACGAGCCGAGATAGACGAAGTCTGCACCCGCAGCTTTCATCGCAGCGATCTGCGACGCGATCGCGGACGTTTCCGGCCGACCGTCCGGCCCGAGCGGCAGTTCCCGCGCATCCAGTTCGAAACCCAGCGACCCCGCCACCGAAGCCAGTTCGTCGCGCTTCATCAGCGAGTTCCTTTCGTCTGCGTGAAAGAGAAGGCCGAGCCGTCGGAACTGCGGCCGGTAGGCGCGCAGCGTTTCGACGTTCACGCGTTCGGGCACCCTGTTGTACGTGCCGGTCAGGTCTGCCCGGCCCGGCTCGTCGAGGCTGCGTATGAGTTCGGCACCGACCGGGTCGGCGACGATCATGAAGACCTTCGGGATCTCCGGCGCGAATCGGGGCATGTCCTTCTCCGGCAGCCGACCGGCGATGCCCAGCGTTACGTTGGTGCCGTGTGTGACGATCAGATCCACGTGATCGGCTCGGGCCTCCGCGAGGAAACGGGACAGCGCCTCCTTCTTCCCGTCTGCATCGCGGAGCAGGAACGCGGCGTCGATGCCTTTGTCCTTGAAGTAGCTTTGGAAGCCGGCACAAGCTTCCTCACAGCCGCTCCAGGTCACGATCATCACCTTGTAGGGCGTGGCATGCGCCGGGAGCTCGACGGTCCCCAACAGCAGCAGCACCGGCATGAGCACGGTTCGTACCGCTTTCAGCGCTTTCGAACGTTTCAAGGCGACCTCCTCGGTGATACGGCCTCGAGCGCCACGAACCCCGACAGGCCCAGCAGGGTGATGATCGCGAGCGCCCGGATCCCGTGATCGGCACCGATATCGGGCAGCACCAGCGCGCAGATGCCCAGTCCGAGGATGGCCCCGACCCGTTCGGCGAGGCGCAACGGCATCACCGAAGTTCCGCCGGGATCGACGCGTTGGGCCCAAGCATAGAGCGGTGCGCGCAGCACCGTGTGGCCGATCCCGAGCGCCCCCATCGCTGCGGTCACCGCCCAAAAGCCCGACCAGGCCGACAGCGACAACAGCCCAAGTCCCGCGATGGCGGCACCGAGCACCACCAATGGGCGAGGCCCGACACGGCTGTCCGAAACCGCGACGACCGCAGGCCCGAGCAGGACGGCCGCGAGGTAGTACAGCATCACCACACGCGCAACTTCGGCGGGCCCGGACCCGATCTCGGTCAACATCAACGGAGTCAGGTACCACACGAAGATGGCCGTGGTTGCGCTCATCGGCACGGCCAGCCCGAGCAATAGAGCCCCAAGCCGCGTATCGAGGCGCCCGAAGGTCGATTTGCCGGCGACCGCCGCATCGCCAATGGGGTCGCCGGCCGGGCCTCGCATGGCCGCCGTGCCCAGGATGCCGGCCAGGAGCGCGAATGCAGCGCCGCTGAGCAGCGCCGCCTGGAACCCGAAGCGCCCCGCAATGACGCCTCCGAGGGCAGCGCCGCAAAACACGCCACCGTAGACGACCGCGACGAACGCCCCGATCGGTTTGGTGCTGCCGGCATCGCCGGAAGCACCGATCGCATACTCGTGGCAAGCAATCGTCGCCGTGGCATAGAACACCGCCATGACGCCGCGCCACATCGCAGCTTCCACGACGTGGGTGGCCGCCGCCAGGCCGGCCAGGCTCAAGGCCGCCGGGAGAATCGACCACAGGAAGAGACGTCTCGCCCCGAAGCGGCGCGACAGTCGCCCGCTGAAGGGCGTCATCAGTGCCGCCGCGAACAGGTAACAAACCAGCGGCGCCGCCGCCGCCATTTCGGGTGTCAACCAGTCCGGGCGCATCAACGCGCGTGAATAGACCGGAAGGAAGGCCACGGCGACCTCGGTGGCTATCACGAAGAGAAACAGGGGCAGTCGAATGTCGCCGACGTCGGACATGCGCAGCAACGCCGGCCGGTCGTCGGCAATGCGCGCATCCAGCGTCCGTCTGATCGCCTCGCGTGCAGGCGAGGTCAGCGATGCCCAACGCTCGGCGAGATCCTCGGCGTAATCGTTGAGACGGGCCGCTGTTCTCGAGAGCCCACCCAGCCCACCGGGCTGGATGACTCGCGAGAAATCGCCCTTGCACTGGGCATTCAGCAGGAGCAGTACGCGAGCCAGCGGACCCGTCACGAAAGTCACGATCAAAACGAGCGTCAGTTCGACGGCCAGGAGCGCGGCGACAAGCGCGATTACCATCACGTCGAGAAACACGTCGCGCAGCCTCGTGCGTACGAAGGTCGGGCTGGTGTCGATCTGGATCTCACCCACGAGCCGGTTTCCGTACAGGATCGGCAGTACGTAGCGGCCTTCCTCCACCACGGTTTGCGTCCCCGGCGGGCCACGAACCAACGGTTGCCCGAGGTCGGCTGGGCGGCGTACGGCAGCGACGACGGTTCCGCTGGCGGCCTGTACCACGATGGCCTCCACCTCGCCGAACTTGTCCAGCGTTTCCGAAAGGTAGCTCTCCAGACCCTGCATCGCTTCGAGCTGGACGCCGAGTTCGAGCGCACGCTGAAGCTCGTCCCGCACGATGGTCCCGATGAGGCGGGTGCGCTTGCTCAGTTCGGGTGCGACTGCCCGATCGAAGGCGGAGGTCACGAAACCGCCGACGGCCAGCACCGTGCAGGCAACCAGCGCCAGCAGCGGCAGGAGCAGGCGGGACCGCAGCGCCCTGGCCGCGATCGGCGCCGCGTACATCACTCCGATTCGCGCCTGGCAGCAGCCAGGCTCTTTCCGGTTGCGCGATATCGTCCCGCGGCGGACCAGAGCTGGTCGCTCAACGTCGCCCTGTCCCGGTCGGGCGTTGCCCACTCGTGACCGGCCGCGCGACGCCACGCGCCGCGCTCGAAATCGCCGCAAGCGGTGTCGATCGCCTTGAAGTACCTGATCGCTCCCGCGAGCCCGATCCGCAAGATCAAGGTTCCGAGCGCCGCGGCGGCCAACAAGGCAACGAACGCGCCCTCGAGTAGCTCTGCGATCATCGATCGCACTTGCGTCAGGTTGCCACGCCCCGGATAGACGATCAGGATCCCTCCCGCGCTACTGCCATCGGCAGCGGCCACATCGACACCGCAGATGAACCCGTCGGTCGTCTCGCGATACCAGGGCGCGCCGCCGGCTGCGCTTCGCGCGGCGGCAACATCGGTCGCGATCGCGACAGGAGCGGGGCTGGCAGTCGAGTGCACGATCCGGCCTTCGGCGTCGAAGACGTGGAGGGCGACAATGTCTTCGTCCGTCTGCCGTGCTCGCTCGAGAAGGGCGGGTGCGTTGCGCACGGCCGATAGTGGCAGGCCCAATCGGGCCGACGTGGCAAACGGCGCGACCGTTCGACCGGCGAGCACGACGAGGCGCTCACCGACCAACGTGGCGTTGATGCTGGCGAACTGCAACGCTGCCAGTGCGACGAAGACGCTCAGCACCAGCGCGTTGACCAGCGATACCGCAGCCCAGATTCTCCAGAACAGCGCCACTCTGCCGAACCCCACCTGTACGTTCGCCGCGCATGTCGAGAACTCGGGCCTTCGCCGGCGAAGCCGGACGCGACGGAGCATTTAAGCCCGAACGCGTCGGCACGGTCAATGGCTCGAAGGGTGCCCCGATGGACGCCCAGCGGTCAGGGCCTGTTCACACTACGATCGTCCCCGCGTGAGCCCGCCGCCCGCGCCTCGGCGCGCGCCGGTCAGTCGCCGATGACCTCGAACACCGCCTCCGGCGGCCGGCACAAGCGCGCGCCTTCGGGCGAGACGACGATCGGCCGCTCGATCAGGATCGGGTGGGCGACCATCAGGTCGAACAGCTGGTCGTCGCTCCATTTCGGGTCGTCGAGGTGCCACTCGGCGTAGGGCGGCGCCTTTCGACGCAGTACGCTGCGCACCGGCGTCTGCATCTGCGCGACGAGCCGCACGAGCGTTTCGCGATCGGGCGGCGTCTTCAGGTATTCGACGACCGTCGGCTCGATGCCCCGTTCGCGGATCATCTCCAGTACCTTGCGGGAAGTGCTGCATGCGGGGTTGTGATAAATGGTCACGTCCATTCGCGCTCGCCTCGAGGATCGGGTGGGTACCCTGAAAGGATAAGGCACCGGGGTCGTCCCGAAGGCGGTGCTAGCATCGCTTCGCTATGGCGCCGTCGTCCTTTTCGATTTTCGATACCGCGATCGGGCGCTGCGCGATCGCGTGGAACGAGCAGGGAATCGCCCGGCTGCAATTGCCCGAGCCGAGCGACGCGCTGACCTGCGCGCGGCTTCTGCGACATCTGCCGGACGCCACGCAGGCCGAGCCTTCGCCGGCGATACGCGAGGCGATCGAGCGGATTTGCGGGTTGCTGGACGGCGCCCCCGACGATCTCGCCGACATCGCGCTCGACCTCCGCGCAGTCCCCGAGTTCGCGCGACGCGTCTACGAGATCGTTCGCGCGATTCCGCCCGGACGGACGATGACGTACGGCGAGGTTGCCGAGCGGATCGGCGAGCCCGGGGCAGCGCGCGCCGTCGGACACGCGCTCGGCGAGAACCCGTTCGCGCCGGTCGTTCCGTGCCACCGGGTGCTCGCCGCCGGCGGCCGTTCGGGCGGATTCTCTGCCGCCGGCGGCGTGTCGACGAAGCTGCGCATGCTCGAGATCGAGCGGGCGCGCATCGGCGATACGCCGGGCTTGTTCGACGCGCCTTTCGATGCGCCGGTGCGCTGGCCCGAGCTCGCCGGCAGCGCCCCGCTGTCGGCGCGCGCCGCCGATGCCGCATTCGGCGCGCGGGCCACCGACGCGTTCGGGCCGATCGACGAATCGATGATGCGTGTCGCGCTCGAGCAGGCGCAGTGCGCGGCGCGGGCCGGCGAGGTTCCGGTCGGTGCGGTCGTGGTGCGCGACGGCGAACTCATCGCGACCGGCTACAACCAGCCGATCGGTGCGCATGATCCGAGCGCCCACGCCGAGATCGGCGCGATGCGTGCGGCGGCGCGCAAGCTCGGCAACTACCGCCTCGTCGGCTGCGACCTCTACGTGACCCTCGAGCCGTGCGCGATGTGCGCCGGCGCGATCCAGCACGCGCGCATCCGCCGCGTCGTCTACGGCGCGCGCGACCCGAAGACGGGTGCGTGCGGAAGCGTCGTCGACCTGTTCGCCGAGGCGCGCCTGAATCATCACGCGCGCGTGCGCGGCGGCGTGATGGCCGACGAATGCTCGGCGCTGCTGTCGACGTTCTTCGCGTCTCGCAGGCGGCGCTGAACGCACCGCTTGCCGGGTTCCCCCCTTGCTGCGATCCCCCTGCGAGGGCGGGCGCGTTTCGGCTCGCCCGGTTTCCATCCAGGAGGGATTCCATGGCACGCAATCCATACGACAACGGCCGACGGGGATTCGGCTCGCGCCCGCGCGAACTGCAACCGTCGACCTTTCCCGGCGAGTACGGCGGCGACCTCGACGAGGGCCGCTTTCAGACGCGTCCGCTCGGCGCGCATCGCGACCCCGCATTCGGCGCGCATCGCGATGCCGGATTCGAGCCGGCGCATGAACGCTCGCAGCAGCGCATGCGCAATCGCGGCCCGCGCAACTGGCAACGCTCCGACGATCGCATCCAGGACGACGTCTGCACGCGGTTGAGCGCGCTCGACGACGTCGATGTCTCCGAGGTCAGCGTCTCGGTGCACGAGGGGCGGGTGACGTTGAGCGGAACCGTCGAGGACCGGTGGGAGAAATACCGCGTCGAGGACGTCGCCGACGACTGCGCGGGGGTGCGCGACATCGACAACCAGATCCGGATCGCCCGCGGCCGCGGGCGCGAATCGCGCGGCGGCGGTTTCTGGGCCGAGTTGTTCGGCTTCGAGTCCGGCTCGAAGGCGCGCGACGTGATGACGCGCAACGTGCTCGTCGTGTCGCCGCAGGACACGGTCCAGCGCGCCGCACAGATCATGAAGGATGCCGACATCGGCTCGGTGCCGGTGTGCGACGGCCAGCGCCTGAAAGGCATGATCACCGACCGCGACATCGCGGTGCGCGTCGCGGCGTCGTCGCTGCCGGCGGGCGAGACGCAGGTCTCGCAGGCGATGACGTCCGAGGTGTTCTGGTGCTACGAGGAAGACGACATCGCCGACGTGCTCGACAAGATGGGCGATCGGCAGGTGCGCCGCATTCCGGTCGTCGACCGCGACCACCGGCTCGCCGGAATCGTCTCGCTCGGCGACCTCGCGGTGCAGCGCACGGGCGGGCAGGTCGACACGGCGCTCGAGCAGATCTCCGAGCCGTCGAAGCCGCACTGACCGACGCGAGCGGCCGCACGGGCGCAAGGAGCGGCCGCGCCTTACGCGCGGCCGCTTCCGGCCAGCGCCTTACTGGATCTTCGCGCTTGCGCGCAGGTCCTGCTGCAGTTGCTGCACGCGCTTGCGCTCGAGCTCCTGCTGGATCTGCGGGCGCACCTGCTCGAGCGGCGGCGCCTTCGCGTCGCGTACATCGTCGAGCCGGATCACGTGGTAGCCGAACTGCGACTGGACCGGCTGCTGGGTGTACTTGCCCTTGTCGAGCTGCACCATCGCGTCGGAGAACTCCTTGACGAAGGTCCCCGGCGTGTTCCAGTCGAGATCGCCGCCCGACTGCGCCGAGCCGGTGTCCTTCGACTTCTTGGCAAGCTCCTCGAACTTCGCGCCTTTCTTGAGCTGGGCGATGATCGCCTTCGCCTCGTCCTCGGTCTCGACGAGGATGTGGCTCGGCCGGTATTCCTTCTCGCCGGCCTGGCCCTTGAGCCGGTCGTATTCGGTCTGGACCTCTTCGTCCTTGATCGGATTCGTCTTCAGATGATCGCGGATCATTGCGCGGATCAGGATTTCCTGGCGCGCGTTCTCGAGCTGTCGCTGCACGTCGGTGTTGCGCGCGAGCCCCTTTTTCTCGGCTTCCTGGATGAAGAGCTCGCGGGCGATCAGTTCGTCGCGCACCGCCGCCCGCAGCTCGGGCGTGTCGGGACGGCCCTGCGCGACGAGCGCCTGGACGAACTCGTCGACCTTCTCCTTGGGAATCGGCTTGTTGTTGACGATCGCGGCATTCTGCGCGAACGCGAACGAGGCGATCGGCAACAGTGCGGCAGCCGTGATTCTCGCCAGCCGCAACGATACAGTCGGGTACGACATGAGGGATCCTCGTGCAGTCATGGAGTACGAACGCGCGGGAACGCGCTGCTCGGCAGGATGGGCCCGGGAAGGGCGCTCAGGCATCCGTCGGGGAATCGGTGGATCTCCGGGACTCGGCCGGCGTGAGGGCTTCGATCGCGAGCGCATGAACGCGCTGCGGCATCCAGTCGTGCACGGCATCATACACGAGGCGATGGCGGGCCACGGTACGCAATCCGGCGAAGCGCTCGCTGACGATCCGCACGTGGAAATGCCCGGCGCCGCCCCGGGCGCCTTCGTGTCCGGCGTGCAGGTGGCTGTCGTCGCGCACGACGATTTCGCCGCCGGGAAACGCGGCCGCGAGCCGTTCGCCGATCTGGTCGGTCGACGGGCGCATCACGAGTGCTCCTCCTGCACGTGCCGCCCGACGTAGAGCGCCTGCACCACGACGAACGCGAGCGTGAGTCCGGTCGTGCCGAACAGCTTGAAATTCACCCAGCTGTCGGTCGAGAAACGGTAGGCGACGTACAGGTTCAATACGGCCATGGCGGCGAAGAACCCCATCCACGCGAGGTTGAGCCGCGTCCAGACGGCGTCGGGCAGCGCGAGCTGGCGCGCCATCGCCGAACGGATCAGGTTGCGCCGGAAGAACAGCTGCGCGCCGCCCAGCGCGAGCGCGAACAGCGCGTAGAGCACGGTGGGCTTCCACTTGATGAAGGTCTCGTCGTGCAGCAGCAGCGTCATGCCGCCGAAGACGACGATGATCGCCAGGCTCGTCCACTGCATGCCCTCGACGCGCCGCTTGCGGGCGAGCAGCCAGCCGATCTGCACGACGCTCGCCACGATCGCCACGCCGGTGGCGACGTAGATGTCGACGAGCTTGTACGCGACGAAGAACAGCAGGATCGGGAACAGGTCGAACAGCAGCTTCATGCGGGCAGTATATGATGACGGGTTTGACGGAGACCCCGGATGGCCGAACGTACCCGAAATCGCCGCAACACGCTCGAGCGCCGTTGCCTGCCGAAATCGCTCAAGCGCCTGTTCAACGGCTCGAAGCGCCCGATCTTCCGCATGCTCGAGAAAGTCAAGCGCGCCTGATCGCAGTCGGGCGCGCCCGATCGCGCGCTCGAAGTCTATTTCGCTTCCTCGTCCTTCGGCTCGAACTGCAGCGACGCCGAATTGATGCAGTAGCGCAGCCCGGTCGGCGCGGGCCCGTCCTCGAACACGTGTCCCAGGTGCGCGTCGCACGCCGCGCACAGCACTTCGACGCGTTGCATCCCGTGGCTGGCGTCGACACGGCGCGCCACGTTGCCTTCGGCGAGCGGCGCCCACCAGCTCGGCCAGCCGCTTCCCGATTCGTACTTGTTCTCCGACGAGAACAGCGGCGTGCCGCAGCACGCGCAGACGTAGCGCCCCGGTTCGTGGTGGTCGTAGTAGCGCCCGGTGAACGCGCGCTCCGTCGCCCCCCGGCGCATGATCGCGTATTGCTCGGACGAGAGTTGCGCGCGCCATTCGCGGTCGGTCTTTTCGATGCGTTGCGGTTTTTCTGCGGTCGTCATGATGAGCAGCTGACCTCCAGTGCGGATGCCCAGTCGGGCGGCGGCGCGGCGTACGCGGCCGCGCCGGGCTGTTCGTCGTACGGGCGCTCGAGAACCTTCAGCAGGCGCGCCACTTCCGAGTAATCGCCGTCGCGGGCGCGCCGGATCGCGCGCTCGGCGAGGTGGTTGCGCAGTACGTATTTCGGATTGACGCGGTCCATCGCCGCCGCGCGCGCCTCGTCGGTACGCGCCTCGAGCGCGAGCCGCGCGCGATAGTCGCGCAGCCAGGCATCGAAGGCTTCGCGATCGGCGCAGAGCGCCCGGCACGCGCTCGCGCCGTCGTCGAGCGGCGTTGCGCGCCGGGGGCGGGCGGACGCCTCACTCTCCCGGCGCACGCCCGACAGGTGGCGAAAGAACAGCGTGAAGTCGACGCGATCGGCCTGCAGGCGCGCGCGCAGCGCGTCGACCAGTGCCCGATCGCCGGCGTGCGTGCGTTCGAGGCCGAGCTTCGCGGCGAACGCGGCGTCGTGCGCGGCGTCGAAGCGACCCGGCCACTCGGCGAGCACCGCGCGCACGTCGTCGATCGATGCGCCGCGCTCGGCGGCCAGCGGCAGCAGCGCCTGCGCCAGGCACTTCAGGTTCCATTCGGCGATGCGCGGCTGCAGCGAATACCGGTAGCGGCCGAGATCGTCCGAGTGGTTGCAGACGTGGTCGGCGTCGAAGGCGTCGAGAAAGCCGAAAGGCCCGTAGTCGATCGTCAGCCCGAGGATCGACAGGTTGTCGGTGTTCAGCACGCCGTGGCAGAAGCCCACCGCCTGCCATTGCGCGACGAGCGAGGCGGTGCGACGCAGGCACTCGCGCAGCAACTCGAGCGGCGGGTTCGATGCCTGCGCGAGATCGGGCAGGAACGATTCGATTACGTACGCGGCGAGCGTGCGCAGGTGATCGAGGCGATTCGACGCGAGGAAATGCTCGAAGGTGCCGATCCGCACGAAGCTCGGCGAGAGTCGCGTGACGACCGCCGCCGTCTCGGTGCGCTCGCGGTACACCGGCATCGGCGAGGCGACGAGCGCCATCGCACGCGTCGTCGGGATGCCCAGTCCGGCCATCGCCTCCGAGCACAGGAACTCGCGGATCGACGAGCGCAGGACTGCGCGCCCGTCGGCGCCGCGCGAATAGGGCGTGCGTCCCGAGCCCTTCAGCTGGATCTCGACGCGGCCGTGCGGGCCGCACACCTCGCCGAGCAGCAAGGCACGCCCGTCGCCCAGTCGTCCCGCCCAGACGCCGAACTGATGCCCGGAATAGACCGCGGCGAGCGGCTCGGCGCCGACGAGCACCCGGTTCCCGGAAAACACTTCGACGAACTCGGGTTGCGCGACGCGCGACGCCGACAGCCCGGTGAGCGCGAGCGCGCCGGGCGACACCGCGACGAGTTCGGGGTCGGGCAACGGCGTCGGCTCGAGCCGGGTGTGGAAGCCTGCGGGCAGCCGCGCGTAGCGGTTGTCGAAGCGCAGTTCCGCCCAGTGGACGCGAGGCGCCGGATCGGTTGGCGCGCGGCGGGACAGGGGAGCGTTCAACGGGATGCGCGGCCTCGAGGTCGGAAGGCCGATTCTAGGGGGCGCGCGGCCCCGGGCACTCCATCTCCTCGCACGAGTGGCTAGAATTCCGGGCACCGGCACGAACCGGTACCAACGATCCGGAGACAGGACATGCAAGGGTTGATGATGGATATGCCGCTGCTGGTGTCGGGGATCCTGCAGCACGCGGCGCGTCATTTCGCCGACACGCAGATCGTGTCGCGTCGCGTCGAGGGAGACGTGCACCGGTACAGCTATGCCGATTGCGAGGCGCGTTCGCGCCGGCTCGCCGACGCGTTCGTGCGCGCGGGCGTGGGCATCGGCGACCGCGTCGCCACGCTCGCGTGGAACGGCTACCGGCACATGGAGCTGTATTACGCCGTCGGCGGCATGGGTGCCGTGGTCCACACGCTCAATCCGCGCCTGCATCCGCAGCAGATCGCCTGGATCGTCAACCACGCCGGCGACGTGCATCTCGCCTTCGATCTCACGTTCCTGCCGATCGTCGAGGCGATCGCCGAGCATTGCCCGAACGTGAAGAGCTGGATCGCGATGTGCGATGCCGACCGCCAGCCGCGATCGACGAAAGTGGCGGGGCTCGTCAACTACGAGGAATTCCTGGCGCAGGGCGGCACCGACTATCAATGGCCCGAGCTCGACGAGCGCAGCGCGGTCGGCCTGTGCTACACGTCGGGCACCACCGGGAACCCGAAAGGCGCGATGTACTCGCATCGCTCCACGGTCCTGCACGCCTACGGTGCGTCGCTGCCCGACGCCATGGGCGCGTCGGCGCGCGACTGCATCCTTCCGGTCGTGCCGATGTTCCACGTCAACGCGTGGGGCATCCCGTACCTGTCGCCGCTCGTCGGCGCAAAGCTCGTCTTCCCCGGTCCGCAGCTCGACGGGAAATCGCTGTTCGAGCTGTTCGAAAGCGAACGCGTGACCTATTCGGCCGGCGTGCCTACCGTGTGGCTCGGGCTGCTGCAGCACGTCAAGGAATCGGGCGCGCGCTTCACCACGCTGCAGCGCACGGTGATCGGCGGCTCGGCGTGCCCGCCGGCGATGATCCGCACCTTCCGCGACGACTACGGCGTCGACGTGATCCATGCCTGGGGCATGACCGAGATGTCCCCGCTGGGAACGCTGTGCCGCCTGCAGAACAAGCACCTCGACCTGCCGTCGGATCAGCAGGAGAAGCTGCTCGAGAAGCAGGGGCACGTGATCTTCGGCGTCGACATGAAGATCGTCGACGACCACGACCACGAATTGCCGTGGGACGGGCAGACCTACGGCAACCTGATGGTGCGCGGACCGTGGGTGGTCAAGGAGTATTTCCGCGGCGAGGGCGGCGATCCGCTGCACTACGACGCCGAAGGCCGGGGCTGGTTCCCGACCGGCGACGTCGCGACGATCGACGCCGACGGCTACATGCACGTCACCGATCGCAGCAAGGACGTCATCAAGTCCGGCGGCGAGTGGATCAGCTCGATCGAGCTCGAGAACCTGGCGCTCGCGCATCCCGCGGTCGCCAACGCGGCGGTGATCGGCGTCACGCACCCGAAATGGGACGAACGCCCGCTGCTCGTCGTCGTGAAGAAGGCGGGCGCGACGGTGACCCGCGACGAACTGATCGCGCATTACGAAGGCAAGGTCGCGAAATGGTGGATCCCCGACGACGTGCAGTTCGTCGACGCGATTCCGCTGGGCGCCACCGGCAAGGTGCTGAAGACGAAGCTGCGCGAGCAGTTCGCCGACTACCGCTTGCCCGACGCGGCCTGAGCCCGCGGGCGAAGCGGGTTCACGAGAACCAGCGCAGCACCGCCGCACCGGCCAGTGCCGTCGCGCCGAGCACCGCGAGCGCGTGCCACGCACGATCGCGCGCCGCGTCGCTCCAGCGCGCGCCGGCGCGCAGCAGCGTCGCCGACAGTGCGAGGCCGCCCAGCGCGCACAGCACCTTGACGACGAGCGCCGCGCGCGCGACGCCGGCCAGCTCGGGCAGCGTTCCGTAATAGTGCAGGCTGGTCGCGCCGAACAGCACGCCGCTGACGATCTGCGCGCCCCACGCGAAGACGACGAGCCGTACGAGCGTGGCGCGTGCGCTGTGCGGCAGGCGCGCCGGCCACGCGGCGGCGATCGGCGCCGCGGTGACCGCAACCGCACCGAAGTTGTGGATCAGCTGCACCAGCGCATACGACAGGTTCTCCATGCGTGCGCCGCGCTCACTCGATGCGCACGTGGACGCAGTCCTGCACGCCGGTCGGCGTGTGCGCCTTGTTGACGACCTTCACGCACAGCTCGCGCGTGCCCGGCGCCAGCGTCTCGAGCGTGTAGCTGCCCTTGAGCTGGCGCAGGATGCCGACTTCCTTGCCGTCGACGAAGACGTGGACGTGATCGCCGCGCGGCCCGGGGTCGACTTCATAGACGAGCCGGTTCTGCTCCATCGCGTCGAGCTTCGCGCCTTCGGCGGGCGCAGCGATGCGCACGTACGGCTCGGCCGCGGCAGCGCCGCCCGCGGCCATCATCGCGCCGGCCAGCACGATCGGCGCGGCAAACAGTGATAGTGTCGGCAAGGTCATTGTCCCCTCCGTGTGGCTGCACCGGTTATAGCATCGGACAGCGTACGCGTCGCATCCGACCCTTTCCGGAGACGAACCCGATGAATCGAACCGACAGTTTCTCCGCACGCGGCACGCTCGTGGTCGGCGAGGAATCGTACGAGATCTGGCGACTTTCGGCGCTCGAACGCGCCGGCTTCGACGTCGCGGGGCTGCCGTACGGATTGAAGATCCTGCTCGAGAACCTGCTGCGCAACGAAAACGGCGCCGACATCGGGGTCGACGACATCCGTGCGCTGGCCGGGTGGAATCCCGACGCCGAGCCCGACACCGAGATCCGCTTCACGCCGGCGCGCGTGGTGCTGCAGGATTTCACCGGCGTTCCGGCGGTGGTCGATCTCGCCGCGATGCGCGACGCGATGCGCGCGCTCGGCGGCGACGCATCGAAGGTCGATCCGCTGGCGCCGGTCGAGCTCGTCATCGATCACTCGGTGATCGTCGACGAGTTCGGCACGCCGCAGGCGTTCGCGCGCAACGTCGAGCTCGAGTACGAGCGCAATCGCGAGCGCTACCAGTTCCTGCGCTGGGGCCAGCGCGCGTTCGGCAACTTCCGCGTCGTCCCGCCGGGCACCGGCATCGTGCACCAGGTCAACCTCGAGCACCTGGCACGCGTGGTGTTCACCGGCTCGCTCGATTCGCAGCTGCGCATCGCGTGCCCCGACACCTGCGTGGGCACCGATTCGCACACGCCGATGGTCAACGGACTCGGCGTGCTCGGGTGGGGCGTGGGCGGAATCGAAGCCGAAGCGGCGATGCTCGGCGAGCCGGTCTCGATGCTGATCCCGCGCGTCGTCGGCTTCAAGCTCTCCGGGCGCCTGCCCGAAGGGACGACGGCGACCGACCTCGTGCTGACGATCACCGAAATGCTTCGCCGGCACGGCGTGGTCGGCAAGTTCGTCGAGTTCTACGGCCCGGGCGTCGCCGCGGTGCCGCTGGCGAACCGGGCAACGATCGGCAACATGAGTCCGGAGTACGGCTCGACGGTGTCGATGTTCCCGATCGACGACGAGACGCTGCGCTATCTGGCGCTCACCGGACGCTCGCGGCACACGATCGAGCTGGTCGAACGCTATGCGCGCGAGCAGGGGCTGTGGCACGACCCGGGCGCCGAGCCGCGCTACTCGGAGCGGCTCGAGCTCGATCTGGGCACCGTCGTTCCGTCGCTCGCCGGGCCCAAGCGCCCGCAGGACCGCATCTCGCTCGCGAGCGCCCGGCAGGCGTTTCGCGGCGCGCTCGCCGAACTGGTCGGCGAGCCGCCGGTCAAGGGGACCGAGCGCGGCTATGACGAGGCGGTCGCCGAAAGCTTTCCCGCCTCCGACGCGCCGGCGTACCTGGTCGAGGCGCCGGCCGATGCGCCGGCCGGCAGCGCGCACGTGACGAAGGCGGGCGGGCGGCGCAGCGCCGCGCCGCGCAACTACGAGTCGGCGGCACCCGCCGACGGCGGGCGCGCGAGCAACCGGGTCGCGGTGCGCCTGGCCGACGGAGCCGCATTCGAGCTCGACCACGGCGCGATCGTGATTGCGGCGATCACCTCGTGCACGAACACGTCGAACCCGTCGGTGATGATGGCCGCCGCACTGCTGGCGAAGAAGGCGGTCGAGCGCGGCCTGCAGCGCCGTCCGTGGGTGAAGACGAGCCTCGCGCCCGGCTCGAAGGTCGTCATCGACTACTACGAGCGCGCGGGCGTCCTGCCGTACCTGCAGCGGCTGGGATTCGACCTGGTCGGCTTCGGCTGCACGACCTGCATCGGCAACTCGGGGCCGCTGATCGACGAGGTGAGCCGTGCCGTTCGCGAGGGCGACCTGTCGGTCGCGGCGGTGCTCTCGGGCAACCGCAACTTCGAGGGGCGCATCCACCCCGAAGTGAAAATGAACTACCTCGCTTCGCCGCCGCTCGTCGTCGCGTATGCGCTCGCCGGAACGATGGACATCGACCTGTTCAACGAGCCGCTCGGCCGCGGCAGCGACGGACGCGACGTCTTCCTGCGCGACGTCTGGCCGACGAGCGCCGAAGTGCAGGCGAGCGTCGACGCGTCGCTCGCCTCGTCGATGTTCGTCGATCGCTATGCCGACGTCTTCGTCGGCGACGAACGCTGGCGCGAGCTGCCCACGCCGGAAGGCGACCGCTTCGCCTGGGCGCAAACGTCGACCTACGTCCGGCGCCCGACCTACTTCGACGGCATGGAACGCCTGCCGCCTCCGGTGGGCGACATCCGCGGCGCGCGCGTGCTCGCGCTGCTCGGCGATTCGGTCACGACCGATCACATCAGCCCGGCCGGCTCGATCGCGCGCAACTCGCCGGCCGGCGAATACCTCATCGCCGCCGGCGTGGCCCCCGAGCAGTTCAACTCGTACGGATCGCGGCGCGGCAACCACGAAGTCATGATCCGCGGCACCTTCGCCAACATCCGCCTGCGCAACCGGCTCGCGCCGGGCACCGAAGGCGGATTCACCCGCGACTTCACGCGCGAAGGCGCGCCGGTGTGCACGATCTTCGAGGCGTCCGGCTCGTATGCGGCCGCGGGCATTCCGCTCGTCGTGCTGGCGGGAAAGGAATACGGATCGGGGTCCTCGCGCGACTGGGCGGCCAAGGGAACGATGCTGCTCGGCGTGCGCGCGGTCCTCGCCGAGTCGTTCGAGCGGATCCACCGCTCGAACCTGATCGGCATGGGCGTGCTCCCGCTGCAGTTCCCGGCCGGACAGAACGCGGCGTCGCTCGGGCTGACCGGCGAGGAGCGCTTCGACATCGAAGGCATCGTCGCGCTGAACAACGGGCTCACGCCCGCGACCGTGCGCGTGCGCGCGGGCGCGACCGAGTTCGACGCGCCGGTGCGCATCGACACCCCGGCCGAAGCCGATTACTACCGGCACGGCGGCATCATGCAATACGTGCTGCGACGCCTGCTCGCGGAGAACGAATGAAGGCGAAAGCACGCGTCCTGACCGGGATCACGACCACCGGAACGCCGCATCTCGGCAACTACGTCGGAGCGATCCGGCCGTCGGTCGCGGCCAGCCGCCAGCCCGGCGTCGACGCCTTCCTGTTCCTCGCCGACCTGCACGCGCTGGTCAAGTGCGACGAGCCCGCGCGCGTGCGGACTTCGCGGCTGCACATCGCCGCGAGCTGGCTCGCCGCCGGGCTCGATCCGCAACGCGTCACGCTGTACCGGCAATCGGACGTCCCGGAGATCCCCGAGCTCGCGTGGATGCTCGGCTGCGTGACGGCAAAAGGCCTGATGAACCGCGCGCATGCGTACAAGGCGGCGGTCGAGCGCAATCTCGCCGCCGGCGAGGACGCCGACGCGGGCATCAGCATGGGGCTGTACGGGTACCCGGTCCTGATGGCCGCCGATATCCTGCTGTTCAATGCCGATCTCGTCCCGGTCGGCCGCGACCAGATCCAGCACGTCGAAATGGCGCGCGACATCGCGGCGCGCTTCAACCGCGTGTTCGGCGACGAACGCGGTCCGTTCGTGCTGCCGCAGGCGCAGATCGACGAGAACGTCAGCACGCTGCCCGGCCTCGACGGGCGCAAGATGTCCAAGAGCTACGACAACACGATTCCGCTGTTCGAAGGCGGCAGCAGGAAGCTGCACGCGTCGATCCGCCGCATCGTGACCGACTCGCTGCGCCCCGGCGAACCGAAGGACGCCGAGAACTCGCAGCTCTACGCGCTGTATCGCGCCTTCGCCGCGCCCGAGGAGTCCGAGCAATTCCGCGCCCACCTCGAGGAGGGGCTCGGCTGGGGCGAAGCGAAGGAGCGGCTGTTTCGCCGCATCGACGACGAGCTCGCCCCGATGCGCGAACGCTACGAATCGCTCGTCGCACACCCCGACGAAGTGGAGGAAATCCTCCTCGCCGGCGCCCGCAAGGCCCGCGCCGTCGCCACCCCCTTCCTCGACCGCCTGCGCACCGCCGTCGGCCTGCGCCCACCCGCTCGGTAGAACACAGCGGACCGAAAGGACCTTTCGCCCGTCGAGCAATCCGCTGACATCCGGTCGAGCCGCACGCCCCGAAGCGCGAGGGCGCGACGCAGGCGTCTCCCGTTTCGGCGCGCTCGGCAAGCCGGCTGCTACCGAAAGCAAACCGGCGGGACCCGTCGCCGCGGGGCGCGCAGCGCCCCTCGGCAGCGGGTGCCGGTTTGCGAGGTAGAGCCGGGTAGCCCCCGCGTAGCGGGGGCCGAAGCCGTGCGCGCCGAAACGGGAGACGCCTGCGTCGCGCCCTCGCGCGAAGCGCGCGCCACCGAGCCGCCCAACGCCCGCGTTACACTTGTCTCGCGTCATTCTCACTCTTCGGAAGCCTCCCAATGACCCAAGCGAACTACGCCACTCGAGACGACATCGCCGTCCTCACGATGGACAACCCGCCGGTCAACGGCCTGGGCCACGCGCTGCGCACCGGACTGATCGAAGCATTGCGCCGTGCGCAGGCCGATGCGGCGATCCGCGCGATCGTGATCCACGGCGCGGGCAACGCGTTCTCGGGCGGCGCCGACATCCGCGAGTTCAACACGCCGAAGGCGCTCGCCGAGCCGACGCTGCACACGGTGATCCGCACGATCGAGGACAGCGCCAAGCCGGTCGTCGCCGCCGTGCACGGCGTGGCGATGGGCGGGGGGCTCGAGCTCGCGCTCGGCTGCCATTTCCGCGTGGCGTCGCCGGGCGCGTCGATCGCGCTGCCCGAGGTCAAGCTCGGGATCCTGCCGGGCGCCGGCGGAACGCAGCGCCTGCCGCGCGTCGTTCCGCTCGAGACGGCCGTGAACATGATCGTGTCGGGCGAGCCGGTGAAGTCCGAGCAGTTCGCCGGAACGAAGCTGTTCGACGAGATCGTCGACGGCGACCTGGTCGACGGCGCGGTCGCGTTCGCACACCGCGTCCTCGCCGAGCACCGCGGCCTGCCCAGAGTGCGCGAGCTGCGCGTCGAACACGACGATGCCGAGGCATTCCTGCGTTTCTCGCGCAACACGGTCGCCGCCGTGGCGAAGAACTTCCCGGCGCCGGTGCGCTGCATCGACGCCATCGCGGGGGCGATCGGCGCGAGCTTCGAGGAAGGGCTGGCGAACGAGCGGCGGCTCTTTCTCGAACTGGTGCAGACGCCCGAATCGCGCGCGCTGCGCCATGCCTTCTTCGGCGAGCGGGCCGCGAGCAAGATTCCCGACGTCCCGTCCTCGACGCCGACGCGCCGGATCGAGCGCGCCGCGGTGATCGGCGCCGGGACGATGGGCGGGGGGATCGCGATGAACTTCGCCAACGCCGGCATTCCGGTGAAGCTGCTCGAGGTGTCGCAGGAAGCGCTCGACAAGGGGCTCGCGACGATCCGCAAGAACTACGAAGGCAGCGCGAAGAAAGGCCGCATGAAGGCGGAGGACGTCGACCGGCGCATGGCGCTCATCGAGCCCACGCTGTCGTACGACGCGATCGCCGACGCCGACATCGTGATCGAGGCGGTGTTCGAGGACATGGCGATCAAGGAGAAGGTCTTCCGCCAGCTCGACGAGACGATGAAGCCGGGCGCGATCCTCGCCACCAACACGTCGACGCTCGACGTGAACCGGATCGCTTCGTTCACCCGGCGACCGCACGACGTCATCGGCACGCATTTCTTCTCGCCGGCGAACGTGATGAAGCTGCTCGAGATCGTCCGCGGCGAGAAGACCGCGAAGGACGTGCTCGCGACGACGATGCAGTTGTCGAAGAAGCTGCGCAAGACCGGAGTCGTCTCGGGCGTATGCGACGGGTTCATCGGCAACCGGATGATCGAGCAGTACCTGCGCCAGGCGCTGTACATGCTCGAGGAAGGCGCGACGCCCCAGCAGGTCGATCGCGCGATCGAGAAATTCGGCTTCGCGATGGGCCCGTTCCGCATGAGCGATCTGGCCGGCAACGACGTCGGCTGGTACATCCGCAAGCGGCGCTACCTCGAGCGGCCCGATCTGCAGTACCCGAGGATCGCCGACAAGCTGTGCGAGCTCGGCCGCTTCGGCCAGAAGACCGGCGCAGGCTGGTATCGCTACGCGCCGGGCAAGCGCGACGCGTTGCCCGATGCGCAGGTCGACGAGCTGATCGCAGCGCATCGGGAATCGATCGGCGCGAAGGCACGCAAGCTGTCGGACGACGAGATCGTGCACCGGCTCGTGTTTGCGCTGGTCAACGAGGGCGCGAAGATCCTCGAGGAGGGGATCGCGCTGCGTGCCTCGGACATCGACATGATCTACCTCACCGGATACGGCTTTCCGCTGTGGCGCGGCGGGCCGATGCGCTACGCCGACGAGTACGGGCTGTACAACGTGGTGAACCGGATGGGCGATTTCGCCTCGCATGCGCACGGCGATGCGGCGTTCTGGACACCGGCCCCGCTGCTCGCGCGGCTCGCCGGCGAAGGCACGGCATTCAACGGCTGAACGGCAAGGGAACGACAAATCATGCGTGAAGCAGTGATCGTATCGACGGCGCGAACCGGGCTGGCGAAATCGTGGCGCGGCGCGCTGAACATGACGCACGGCGCGACGATGGGCGGACACGTCGTGCGCGCGGCGATCGAGCGCGCGGGAATCGAACCCGGCGAAGTCGACGACGTGCTGATGGGCTGCGCATCGCCCGAAGGCGCGACCGGCTGGAACATCGCGCGCCAGGCCGCGCTGGCCGCGGGTTGCCCGGTCACCGTCGGCGGCGTGACGGTCAACCGGTTCTGCTCGTCGGGCCTGCAGACGATCGCGATGGCCGCGCAGCGGATCGCCTTCGGCGAAGCCGACATCTTCGTGGCCGGCGGACTCGAGTCGATCTCGAACGTGCAGAACGAATCGAACCGGCACATGTTCGTCGACAAGGGCCTGAAGAAATCGAAGCCCGAGATCTACTGGCCGATGCTGCAGACGGCCGAAACGGTCGCGCGCCGCTACGGCATCTCGCGCGAGCGCCAGGACGAATACGGCGCGCGCAGCCAGCAGCGCGCCTGCGCCGCCGCCGAGGCGGGGCGCTTCACCGACGAGATCGTTCCGATCACCGTGCGCATGGCCGTCGCCGACCCGGCGAGCGGAAAGCTCGCCACGCGCGAAGTCACGCTCGCCGACGACGAGGGCCGCCGCCCCGGGACCACGGTGGAGGCGATTTCGCACATCCGCCCGGCGACACCCGGCGGCTCGGTGTCCGCCGGCAATGCGAGCCAGTTCTCCGACGGCGCCGGCGCGTGCGTCCTGATGGAAGCCACGCTCGCCGAGAAACGCGGGCTCGAGCCGCTCGGCTATTTCCGCGGCTTCGCGGCAGCCGGCTGCGAGCCCGACGAGATGGGCATCGGCCCCGTCTTCGCCGTGCCCAAGCTGCTCGCGCGCGCCGGACTGAAGGTCGAGGACATCGACCTGTGGGAGCTCAACGAAGCCTTCGCGGTCCAGGTGCTGTATTGCCGCGACCGGCTGGGCATTCCCGACGACCGGCTCAACGTCAACGGGGGGGCGATCGCGGTCGGCCACCCGTACGGGATGAGCGGCCAGCGCCTGACCGGCCACGCGCTGATCGAAGGCCGTCGGCGCAAGGCGCGCTGGGCCGTCGTCACGATGTGCGTGGGCGGCGGAATGGGTGCGGCGGGCCTGTTCGAAATCGTTTGACCTCCGGAGACGCATGATGTCGGTCAAGAAAGCGATGGACCTGCACGGCCGCAAGGCGATCGTGACCGGCGGCTCGCGCGGGCTCGGCCTGCAGATCGCCGAGGCGCTCGGCGAGATGGGCGCCGAGCTGCTGCTCACCGCGCGCAAGCCCGACGAGCTCGATGCCGCCGTCGAGCACCTGTCGAAGCAGGGCATTCGCGCGCAGGCGATCGCGAGCGACCTCGGCCAGCCCGAGTCGGTCATCGCTTTCGCCGAGGCGGCGCTCGACCGGCTCGGCCACTGCGACATCCTCGTGAACAATGCCGGTGCGACGTGGGGCGCACCGGCCGCCGACCATCCGCTCGACGCGTGGATGAAACTGGTGAACCTGAACCTCACCGGCGTGTTCCTGCTCACGCAGCAGATCGGCAAGCGCTCGATGATCCCGCGCGGCTACGGGCGCGTGCTGGTCGTCGCGTCGATCGCCGGGTTGCGCGGCAATCCGCCCGGCACCAACCACACGATCGCGTACAACACGACCAAGGGCGGGCTGGTGAACTTCACGCGCGCACTGGCCGGCGAATGGGGCCCCTACGGGATCACGGTCAACGCGCTCGCGCCGGGGTTCTTCCCGTCGAAGATGACGCGCGCGACGCTCGAGGCGATCGAGGCGCGCGTGAAGGAACGCACGCCGCTGCAGCGACTGGGCGACGACGAAGACCTCAAGGGCGCCGCGGTGCTGTTCTGCTCGGACGCCGGCAAGCACATCACGGGACAGATCCTCGCCGTCGACGGCGGCATCACCGCGGTGTGAGGCACGACCCGATGTCCGAAACGAATCGCCAGATCCTGCTCGCGCGACGGCCGAAGGGCGCCGCCTCGCCCGACGACTTTCGCCTCGTCGAGACGCCGGTGCCGCGCATCGCCGACGGCGAGGTGCTCGTTCGCAACCGCTTCCTGTCGCTCGATCCCTACATGCGCGGACGCATGGACGACGCGAAATCGTACGCGGCTTCGCAGGCGCTCGATTCGGTGATGATCGGCGGCACCGCCGGCGAAGTCGTCGAGAGCCGCAACCCGCGCTTCGCGGTGGGCGATCGCGTCGTCGGGTCGCTCGGCTGGCAACTCTACGGCGTGTCGGACGGCAACGGCCTGCGCAAGGTCGACACCTCGCAGATCCCGCTTTCGGCGTATCTCGGCGCGGTGGGAATGCCCGGCGTCACCGCGTGGTACGGACTGAACCGGATCATCGGTCCGAAGCCCGGCGAAACGGTCGTCGTCTCGGCGGCCAGCGGCGCGGTCGGATCGGTCGTCGGGCAACTGGCGAAGGCGGCGGGATGCCGCGTCGTCGGCATCGCCGGCGGTCCGCTCAAGTGCTCGATCGTCACCGACGAATACGGCTTCGACGCCTGCATCGACTACAAGGCCGGCCGCCTGCTCGCCGACCTGCGCGCGGCGACGCCCGACGGCGTCGACGGCCTGTTCGAGAACGTCGGTGGCGAAGGGCTCGACGCCGTGCTGCGCGGGATGAACGCGTTCGGTCGCATCGCGGTGTGCGGGCTCATCGCCGGCTACGACGGCCAGCCGATCCCGGTCACGCAGTTCCGCTCGGTGCTGGTGAACCGGCTGCGCATCGAGGGATTCATCGTCTCCGAGCACCTGGACGTGTGGCCGACGGCGCTGCGCGAGCTCGGCGCGCGCGTGGCCGAAGGAAGCCTGCGCTATCGGGAGACGATCGCACGCGGACTCGAGAGCGCGCCCGAGGCCTTCATCGGACTGCTCGCCGGGCGCAACGTCGGCAAGCAGCTCGTCGACCTGGGTTGACCATGGACGATTTCGCCGGCAAGGTCGCGGTCGTCACCGGTGCGGCGAGCGGATTCGGCCGCGAGTTCGCCCGCCTGGGCGCGTCGCTCGGCATGCGGCTCGCGCTCGCCGACGTCGAGGCCGACGCGCTGGCGCTCGTCGTCGACGAGTTGCGCGGGAACGGCGCCGAAGTGTTCGGCGAAGTCGTCGACGTGCGTCGCGCCGAGGACATCGAACGCCTCGCGCAGCGCACGCTCGAGCGACACGGCGCCGTGCACCTGCTGTTCAACAACGCCGGCGTCGCCGCCGGCGGCCTGGTCTGGGAGACGACCGAGCGCGACTGGCAGTGGGTGCTCGGGGTCAACCTGTGGGGCGTCGTCCACGGCATCCGCAGCTTCGTGCCGCGGATGCTCGCGCAGGGCGGCGCGTGCCACGTGGTGAACACGGCCTCGGTGGCGGGGCTCCTCGCACCGCAAACGATGGGCGTGTACAACGTCAGCAAGCACGGCGTCGTGGCGTTGACCGAAACGCTCTACCACGACCTGCGCGTCGTCGGCGCTCCGATCGGCGTCACGCTGCTGTGTCCGGCGTTCGTGCCCACCGGCATCGCGCATTCCGACCGCAACCGGCCGACCGAGTTGCGCGACACGGGCGGGCCGACCGAATCGATGCTCGCCGCGCAGCGCGCATCGGAGAAGGCCGTTTCGTCGGGCCGCATCAGCGCGCAACAGGTCGCGCAGCGGACCTTCGACGCGATCCGCGAGAACCGCTTCTACGTGATCACGCACCCGAACATCCTCGGCTCGGTCGAGTTGCGCATGCAGGACATTCTGGCGCAGCGCAACCCCAGCGATCCGTACACGCTCAAGCCCGACGTCGCGCACGGCGCGCGCTGAAGTGAGGCCCGTTCCCCCGCCGGCCCCGGCGCGACGCGCGGTGGAGTCATCCGGATGAACCCGGCGGTGCGCACCGGGCAGTTCGCGCAGGTCCGTTCCGACCTGCGGCTGCACTACGCATCGTGCGGCGACGCGCGTCGCCCGTTGATGCTGCTGCTGCACGGCTTTCCCGAATTCTGGCTCGCCTGGCGCCCGCTGATGCCGAGGTTCGCCGACCGCTTTCACGTCGTTGCGCCCGACCTGCGCGGCTACAACCGGTCCGACCGGCCGTCGGCCATCGACGCATACCGCGCGAGCGAACTGGTCGGCGATCTCGACGCGCTGGTCGGCGCACTCGGCCACGACCGCTGCGTGCTGGTCGGGCACGACTGGGGCGGCGCGCTCGCCTGGGCGCTCGCCATCGCGCACCCGCAGCGCGTACGCCGGCTGGTGATCCTCAACGCGCCGCACCCGGTGCTCTTCGCGCACGCGCTGGCACGCGACCCGGAACAGCAGGCGGCGAGCGCGTACATGAACTGGCTGCGCAAGCCGGGCTCCGAAAACGTTCTCGCCCGCGACGACTTCGCGCGGCTCGAACGCATGCTGACCGCGATGGGCGACGCGCGCTGGTTCACGCCGGCGCTGCGCGCGTCGTATCGGCAGGCGTGGAGCCGGCCCGGCGCGCTGGCCGCCGCGGTTCACTACTACCGCGCTTCGCCGCTTCACCCGCCCGAAGGCGACGACGCCGGCGCCGCGCGCCTGGTGCTCGACGAGAGCCGGTTCGTCGTTCGCGTGCCGACGCTCGTGGTATGGGGCGAGCGCGACCGGGCATTGCTCGCGGTGCTGCTCGACGGGCTCGATCGCTTCGTACCCGAACTGCGCATCGTCCGCCTGCCCGACGCGACCCACTGGCTCGTGCACGAGCAGCCCGAGCGCGTCGCCGGCGAGATCGACGCCTTCGTCGGCGACGTCGCCGACGAACCCGAGCTGCGCACCGGCAACTGGCTCGCGCTCGGCGCCGATGCGCTCGAACTCCGTACCGAGGTGTTCGTCGGCGAGCAGGGCATACCGGCCGAGCTCGAGCACGATTCGCGCGATGCCGATGCGCTGCATTGCGTCGCATACCGCGCGGGGCGCGCAGTGGGCACGGGTCGCCTGCTGCCCGATGCGCACATCGGCCGCATGGCGGTTCGCGCCGATGCGCGCGGCCGCGGGATCGGCCGACGCATCCTCGAGGCGCTCGTCGAAGCCGCGCGCACGCGCGGCGATGCGAACGTCGAACTGAGTGCGCAACGAAGCGCCGAGGGTTTCTACCGCAAGCAGCGCTTCGAGACGACGGGCGAGCCGTACCGGGAAGCCGGCATCGAGCACATCACGATGCGACGCGCGCTCGCGCCTCCTCCAGATACCGCCGCGTAGCGCGATCCAGGCGAAAACGCACGCGGCGCTCGCCCGCGACGCGCAGTGCATCGCCATCCGGCCGCCAGGTCCGCTCGGCGAACGCGACGCGCCCGTCGTTGCGCACGACAACGAGCGTCGACGCGCGCGTTCCGTAGCCGAGTTCGGCCATCGAGAGCATCACCGGGGCGAGCGCGCGTTCGCGCTCGATGCCCACGCCGGTGTCGGGCAAGTCCGAATCGTCGGGAATCGAGCGATCGGCGAGCGCCTCGAACAGCGTCGCGCCGAGCTGCGCGGGCGGCCCGAGCAGCGCCGACGCGAGTCGATCCGACAGGCGGCGCACTTTCGGCCAGCCCGAATCGAGCTCGCCGTTCGACAGCGCGTGTACGCCTTCGTGCACCGACACGACGCGCCGCGGATCGCGGTTCGACAGGAACAACCCCGGCTGCGACGCGGCAAGGTCGATGAGCAGCAGGTTGAATCCCGCGTATTCGTGCGCGCGCTCGAGCACGGACTCGGCATACTCGCGCGCCGGCATCGATCCGCCGACGAAGCCGGCGACCAGTTCGCCGCGCGAGCGCGGGCCGCTGAACGGATCGGGCTCGCGCACGTTGGTGACCGCGGCAAGCCGTCCGCGCCGATCGATCGCGAGCCAGCTGCCGCCGGCGCGCAGGTCGCGCCCGCCGAAGACGCCCGGCGCGTCGTTCCACCATGCTGCGGGTGCCGTCTCGCGCGCGTAATACTCGTCGCGGTTCGCCGCAACGACCAGCGCGAACGCGTCGTGCGCGTCGAGCGAGAACGCGATCAGGCACATGGCGGCACCGCGCGGGCCGATTCACCCGTCCAGCGGAACAGCTCGACGAAGCGGCCGCCCGGTGCGATCGCATCGAAGCCGAGCGCCGCGGCTTCGGCGGCGAGCGCATCGACGAACTCGCTTTCCTGTTCGGCGCGCACGGGCTCCCACGATTCGAGCCAGGTGCGCCGGTTCTTCTCGGGCTCGTCGCGCCAGCCGAAGCGCGCGCGCGCCGCAAAGCGCGCCTCGATGCGCCCGGCCAGCGCCTCGAGCGCGCGCAGGCACGCCTGCTCGTGCGCGGGATCCGCGCGGAACCAGACCAGCGCGACGAGGTCGCTCACGCGCTCGGCAACGGGTAGGGGAGCTCGATCGGCTGCATCGCGAGGCCGTCGATCGACAGCGTCCCGGCGCCGACGGCGGCGACTTGCGCCTCGTACAGCACGTCGACGCCGCCGGTCGGCGCGCGGGCGGCCGCGACGATCTTTCCGGCCGGCTCGTTCGAGGCGCTGGTCACGTCGCTACCCGGCGCCGGTTCGGCATCGGCGCCGGGCAGGCGACCGAGAAACGTGCGGCGCTTGAGCTTGCCCAGGTAATGGCTGCGCGCGACGACTTCCTGCCCGGGATAGCAGCCCTTCGTGAAGCTCACCGCGCCGATCGCATCGGCCTCGAGATTGAGCATCTGCGGCACGAACTGCTCGCTGGTGGCCGGTACGATCGTCGCCACGCCGCTGCGCACGTCGGTCCAGCGCCATCGGTCGCTGCCGATCGGCACGAGCGTGGCGCACAGCGCCTGCCAGATGCGTTCGACCGAAGCGACCGGAACGACGAGCAGCCAGCGCGGCACCGCGCCGGCGCCGGCCAGCGCGCCCGCCGGCACGGGCGCCAGTCCGATCACGACGGCTTCGTCGGCGAGCGCGACCGCCATCGGCTGCGCGACCGGCAGCGCGAGCGCGGCGAGCGCATCGCGCGCCCGTGCGCCGACGAGGCCCAGCACGACGACGTCGCCGCTTTCGTTGGCGAGGCGCACGCGGGAACGAAGCACGAACATCGCCAGCCGCTTGCGGATCGTCTCCGCGAGGCTGTCGGGCAGCATCAGGCGGATGGCGTCGCCGTCGTGCCACGCGAGCATCGTCGCGAGCAGGCGTCCTTTCGGCGAGCAGTACCCGTGCCATCGCACCTGCTCGGGCGGTTGCTGCAGCACGTCGTTGGTCGTCTGCGACTGCAGGAAGCGCGACGCGTCTTCGCCCGAGACGCGAAGCACCGAATGACCCGCGAGCCAGGCGACGGCGCCCTCGGCCAACGAGTCGGCGACCACGGTTGGCGCCGCGGGCACGCGCGACTGCGTGCCGTACGCGTCTTCGTGCAGCGAAACGCCGCAGCGCACGGCGACGGCGCGCACGGCATCGAGCACGGGTGGGGGAACGAAGGCCGGCGAAGCGGGCTTCGGGCCGGCAGGCGGGCGCACGGAGAGCATCGGTCAGGTCCCGGAATCGACCGATTATTATAGGGACCCCGCGTCGTGGAACCGATGTCCGCCGTGTCGAAGGGCCGTTTCGCCTGGTTCGCCTTGCTTTCGTCGCTGCTGGTCGTGCTCGTCGCGCTCGCCTGGGGCTGGCACGCGTTTCGCGTCGAGCCGCTCGCGTTTCGCGAGTCGCCGATCCGGTTGACCGTGCCCGCCGGTGCCAACGTGCGCAGCGTCGCGCAGGCGCTTCGCGCACAGGGCGTCGAGGTCGACCCTGCCCGGCTGTGGCTCTGGTACAAGCTGCGCGGCCACGACGGAAAACTCAAGGCCGGCACCTATGCGCTCGAATCGCCGTTGACGATCGACTCGCTGCTCGACAAGCTCGTGCGCGGCGACGTGCTGATCACGTCGATCCGCTTCATCGAAGGCTGGACGTTCCAGCAGATGCGCGATGCGATCGACGCGAATCCCGAGCTGGAACACGAGACGCGCGGCCTCGACGAGGCCGAACTGATGCGTCGGATCGGCGCGGACGAGTCGCGCCCCGAAGGGCTGTTCTTTCCCGACACGTATCGTTTCTCGCCGGGCGCCAGCGATCTGGAGATCTATCGCAGCGCCTACCGCAGCCTGCAGCGCACGTTGAATGCGGCGTGGCAGGCGCGCGCGCCGGGCCTGCCGTACCGCACGCCGTACGAGGCGCTCGTGCTCGCCTCGATCGTCGAGAAGGAAACCGGCCTGTCCGAGGAGCGCGACAAGATCGCCGCGGTGTTCGTCAACCGCCTGCGCCGGGGCATGCTGCTGCAAAGCGATCCGACGACGATCTACGGACTGGGCGCGCGCTTCGACGGCAACCTGCGCAAGCACGACCTGCAGGCCGACACCGCATACAACACGTACACCCGCGCGGGACTGCCGCCGACGCCGATCGCGCTCGTCGGCAAGGCGTCGATCGAAGCGGTGATGCGTCCGGCCGGGATCGCCGCGCTGTATTTCGTCTCGCGCGGCGACGGCACGAGCGAATTCTCCACCGACCTCGCCAACCACAATCGCGCGGTATCGCGTTACCAGCGCCGGGGCCGATGAGCGCACGATTCGTCACCTTCGAGGGGATCGACGGCGCGGGCAAGAGCACGCACCTCGCGCAGAGCATCGAATGGCTGCGCGCGCGCGGATTCGACGTCCTCGCCACGCGCGAACCGGGCGGAACCGAGCTGGCCGAAATGCTGCGCGAGTTGCTGCTGCATCGCTCGATGTCGCTCGACGTCGAGCTGATGCTCGTGTTCGCCGCCCGGCGCGACCACCTCGAGCAACGCATCCTGCCGGCGCTCGCGCAGGGACAGTGGGTCGTCTGCGACCGCTTCACCGATTCGACCTGGGCCTACCAGGGCGCCGGCCGCGGCGCGCCGCTCGAGCGCATCGCGTGGCTCGAGTCGTGGGTGCACGGCGGGCTGCAGCCGGCGCGCACGTACTGGTTCGACGTCGAACCCGAGATCGCTGCGCGGCGTCGCGCCCGCTCTCGCCCCGCCGATCGCTTCGAACGCGAGGACCTCGCGTTCTTCGCGCGCGTTCGGGAGGGATACCGGCAGCGGGCGGCCGCCGATCCTCATCGAATCGTTCGTGTCGACGGCAGCGGCACCGTCGAAGAAGTTCGTGTATTGCTCGAACAGGATCTCGCAAAGCTTTGTTCCGAATGAACTTCCCCTGGCTCGACCCAACGTGGAAAAAAGTGCTCGACCAGCGCGAGCGAACGCACCACGCGCTGCTCGTCCACGGGCCGGCGGGAATCGGCAAGTCCGAGTTCGCCGCCCAATTGGCCCGCGCGTGGCTGTGCGAATCGCCCGCCTCCGACGGCAGCGCCTGCGGACGGTGCGCGTCGTGCGGCTGGATTGCGCACGGCAGCCACCCCGATCTGCGCCTGCTCGCGCCACTCGCCGACGACGCGGACGACGAGGCGGAGGCGGGCGCCCGGCCGGCCCGCAGACCGAAAGCGTCGACCGACATCCGGATCGACCAGGTTCGCGCGCTCGAGCGGTTCATCGGCGTGGGCGGGCACCGCGGCGGCTGCAAGGTCGTTCTCGTCGACCCGGCCGACGCGATGAACCCGGCGGCGGCCAACGCGCTGCTGAAGACGCTCGAGGAGCCGGGTGCGCAGACCCGCTTCGTCCTGGTCACGCACCGGCCCGATGCGTTACCGGCGACGATCCGGTCGCGATGCCTGGCGG
>JAKFES010000097.1:0-6113 GCA_036675585.1 Burkholderiaceae bacterium | reverse complement strand
CGGCGCGGTCGCTGAGTCGGCTGCGACGGCGTCGCTCACCGCGTCGAGTGCGCGCACGTGGCGCCGCAGAACACGCAGCAGCACGAGCCCGGGCAGCGCCGCCGCCACCGAGAACACGAAGAACGAAGGCCAGCCGAACGCGTCGACGTAGACGCCCGAGACGGGTCCGACGTACACGCGCCCGACCGCCGCGAGCGCCGAGAGCAGTGCGTATTGCGCCGCCGAGAAGCGCCGGTCGGTCAGCGCCATCAGGAACGCGACGAAGGCCGCAGTGCCCATCCCGCCGCACAGGTTCTCGAAACCGATCGCGGTGGCCATCAGCGTGTAGCTCTTCGGCCAGATCGACAGCAGCCAGTAGCCGAAGTTCGACACCGCCTGCAGGACGCCGAACAACATCAGCGACGCGTACAGGGGCCGCTTCGCGAGCCATGCGCCGCCGAGCAGCGCGCCGACGATCGTCGCGGCGAGTCCGAGCACCTTGTTGACGGCGCCGACCTCGGTCGGCGTGAATCCGGCGCCGCGAATGAGGAAGGTCGTCGACAGGCTGCCGGCGAACGCGTCGCCGAGCTTGTACAGGACGATCATCGCGAGCAGCGCCACCGCGCGATCGCGGCGGAAGAACGCGTCCCACGGTGCGAGAAACGACGGAAAGCCGGCGCGGCGCGCGGCGTGCAGCGCCGCCACGCAGGCGAGCACGAGCATGAGCGTGTCGGCGGCGAGCGAAGCGAAGCGTCCGCTGCCGAGCCACTGCCACGGCAACTGTCGCAGCAGCCAGAACGCGGCCAGCCCGGCGCCGAGCATCGCGACGAAGCCGACCAGCTCGGCGCGCACGCCGCTGGCGAGCGCGGCCGCTTTCGGCACCGCGGGCGCCCACAGCGTGACGAGCGACAGTGCACCGAACAGCATCCCCATCGAGCGGAACATCCACGGCCAGCCGAGCCACTGGTCGGCGAGGATCAGCGCAAAGCCGCCCGAGACGAGCATCGCGATCCGGTAGCCGAGCACCGACACCGCGGCGCCGGCGCCGCGCTCCTCGTCGGGCAGCAGGTCGGTGCGATACGCATCGAAGACGATGTCCTGCGATGCGGACAGGAACGCGATGGCGACCGCACAGGCACCGACCGCGTACACGGAGACGCGCGGGTCGAGCGTCGCCATCACGAAGCACGATGCGGCGAGCGCAAGCTGCGTGACGAACAGCCAGCCGCGCCGCCGGCCGAGCAGCGGCGGCTCGAAGCGGTCGGCGAGCGGCGCCCAGACGAACTTGAACGTGTACGGCAGCCCGGCGAGCGCGAAGAACCCGATCGTTCGCACATCGAGGCCTTCGACGGTCAGCCACGCCTGCAGCGTTCCCGCCGACAGTGCGAGCGGCAGCCCGCTGGCGAAACCGAGCAGCAACATCGCCGCGATGCGGCGATTGCCGAAGACCTGGAGGATGGGACGCGACGACACTGGCCGGGAAGTGTACCTGCGCGACGCGCGCCGTCGCGGCGCGCCGTCAGGACCGCGGCAGCACGTCGACGCTCCCGTCGTTGCCCACGAAATACGCACGCGCCGAAGGATGCACCGCCAGCAGCGTCGCCGCGCGCGCGGGCTCGACGATCGACAGCGCGGTCGACAGTCCGTCGGCGATCGTCGCACTCGCCGCGCCGACCGATACGGCGGCATGGTGGTTGGCGCTGCGCCCGGTGCGCGGATCGAGCAGATGGTGCTGGCGCGGGTCGCTGCCGAAGCGCGTGCCCGCACCGGCCGATGTGGCGAGCGCGGGCACCTGCCCCGGCGAATCGCCGAGCGCGAGCTCGATCAGCGTGCGCGACGGCCGCGCGGGATCGGCGACGGTGGCGATCCAGGCCCGCCCGTCGGCCCGGCGCCCCGCCGCACGCGCCTCGCCGAGGTCGATCAGCACGTGGCGAAAGCCGGCGCCGCGCAGCAGGTCGGCGACGCGATCGGTGACGTATCCCTGCGCAATGCCGTTGAGCGTGAGCGCCATGCCGCGGCGGGCGAAATCGATGCGCGCCGAATCGACGCGCACCGCACGGAAATCGACGACGCGAAGCGCTTCTCCGATCGCCGCCTGCGACGGACCTTCGGGCGCGGCGCCCGGCGCGGCGAAATGCCCGGCGTAGAGCCGATACAGCGGCTGGATCGTCGGGTCGAAGGCGCCGTCGCTCGCACGGGCGAGCGCGAGCGAACGCGAAAGCAGTTCGACGAGCTCGGCCGGAGGTGCCGCCAGCGCGCCGGCCGCGTTCAGCCGCGACAGGGCCGAATCGGGCCGGTACAGGCTGAACACGCGCTCGAGCCGTTCGAGCTCGTCGACGCAGCGTCCGAGCGCCGCCTGCGCGTGCGCGCGATCGGGATGCGCGAGCGTGATCGACGCCAGCGCGCCGAGCGCGCTGCCCTTCCAGACGACCGGTGCCGCGCTCGACGCGCGCACGACCGGCATCGCTGCGCACGCAGCGGCCGCGGCGGCCACCGACAGGAACCGGCGCCGCGGCGCCGGGTTCGCCTTCTCGAGGACGTGTTCCACTTCAATGCCCCCCGGTCGAATGCGGCGCCGGGCGCTGCGGATCGGACGCGGATGACCCCGGCGGCGCCTGCTCGCGTTGCGCATGCTGCGCGTCGCCGGCCGCGGCGACCGGGCCGAGCACGTACGCGTCGGGGATCTCGTCGAGCCGGGCGAGTTGGCCCCCGTAGCGCGACTGGAACGATTGCGCGGCGCTTCGATCGGCGAACGGGACCGCCTCGGGTGCGCCCATGCCGCCGTGCCGCTCGCTGTCGAGGACGAACCACGCCTGGCGCGCGTCGACCCACGCGCCGGCGTCGGGTTGCGCCCAGTCCTTCGAGCGGCCCATGTCGTTGACGTAGACCGCGGTGATGTCGCGCGGCTCTTCCGGCAGGCGCAGGAACGCGATCGTGTCGCGCACCGAAGAGAACCACACCGGTTCGTCGCGGCCGGCGAGATGGATCTGTCCTTTCGGTCCCTCGTGATCGACCAGCAGCATTCCGCAGTAATACCCGGTCGCCTCGGCGAGCACCTCGGTCGGCGACGGCGCGGCCGCCTTCGTCGACGCGCGGTCGCACCCCGCCAGACCGCCGCCGGCCAGCGCCGCCGCCAGTGCGAACGAAACCAGCCTCCTTCTCATACGGCCCTCCGCCGGAAAACGGCGATCGCGGCGAGCATCGGAACGATCGCCCACGCGGCGAGCGCAGCGAGCAGCACGCCCACCGGCAGCGAACTCGCGTCGCCGGGGCCCGCCATTCCGCTGTATACCGACACCGCTTCGCTCGCATTCATGTTGAACAGCCGATACGCATCGGCCGGATTGAGCAGCAGCAGCGCATCGAGCACGGCCCGGTCGACAAGTCGGCCCTGGTCGGCGACGAGGATGCCGAGCAGCGCCGTGTCGTAGAGCAGCAGGAAGAAGAGCCAGATGCCGACGGCGATGCCCGCGGCGGTCGCGCGCTCGCGAACGAGGCTGCTCGCCAGGCATCCGAGCGCGACGAAGCTCGCCCCGAGCAGGATCGACGTGGCGACCATCGCCGCATACGCGCCCCACGCGGGCTGCACCGGATTGCGCGCGTACCACAGCGCGCCCGCCGCCGCGCCGTAGCCGATGGCCGTCGCGAATCCGAGGATCGTCGTCTGGCCGAGGATCTTGCCGACGACGACCTGCCAGCGCGACACCGGATACGACAGCAGCAGCGCGAGCGTCCCGCGTTCGTGCTCGCCGACGATCGCGTCGAACGACAGCATCAGCGCGATCAGCGGGATCAGCAGGATCGTGAGGCTCGACAGGCTCACGACGACGACGGCGAGCGGATCGGCCTTCACGACGCCGGTGGGCGCGCTGCCGAGCAGCGCGAGCGACAGCGCGAGCGCGGCGAGCACCAGCGTGGTGGCGACCGCCCACCGGTTGCGCAGCCCGATGCGCACTTCGTGCGCGGCGATCGTCCAGGCGCTCACGGTGCCGGTTCCTCCTCGACGTCGGCGTCGACCCACTGGCGGTACAGCTGCTGCAGTCCGGGCGCCTCGAGGTCGACGTCCTCGACGAGTTCGCCGAGCGCGGCGATCGCGCGCAGCACCGGCATCTTTTCGTCGAGCGGCGCGAGCAGCGTCAGCGAGTCGGTGCCGCGTTCGACGCAGCGCACCGCCGCCGGCAGGCGGGACAGCACGGTCGACGTCGAGCACGCGCGCACGCGCAGGCGCAGCTCGAGCCGCGCCTGTGCGCCATGCCGCAATTCGTCGAGCGTTCCGGCGGCGATCAGCCGGCCGCGATGGACGATCGCCGCGCGATCGACGCGACGTTCGATTTCCTCGAGCGCGTGCGTCGAGACGAGCACGGTCGCGCCGCTTGCGCGCAGCGCGTCGATCGTCTCGTAGACCTCGGCGCGCGAAGCCGGGTCGAGCCCGCTCGTCGGCTCGTCGAACAGCAGCAGGCGCGGCGCGCCGATCAGCGCCTGCGCGATGCCGAGCCGCTGGCGCATGCCTTTCGAATAGGTGCCCACGCGCCGGTCGGCGGCGTGCGCGATGCCCACGCGCTCGAGCAACTCGGCGTTCGCGCGCGCGGGCCGGCCCTTGAGCCGCGCGTAGAACGCCATCGATTCGCGGCCGGTCAGCGCGCCGTGGAACGCCACGTTCTCGGGCAGGAAACCGAGGTCGCGCCGCGCCTCGGCGCCACGCGCGCCGGCCGGATCGACGCCGAGCACGCGCACTTCGCCGTCCGAAGGTCGAACGAGGCCGAGCATCAGCTTGATCAGCGTCGTCTTGCCCGCGCCGTTGTGGCCGACGAGCGCGGTCGCCTCGCCGGGTCGCAGCGCGAGCGAAACGTCGCGCACCGCCGTCACCCGGCCGTAGCGCTTCGTCACGCCGGTCCATTCGGCGATCGTCATGATGGTCGATCCGCCGGCATCCGCGCCGGACGCATCAGCGGCGCGCTGTCGACGACGCCGCCCGGGTACAGCGCCGGGAAGCGCGCCTGCGCCCAGCGCACCATCTGCACCGCCGGGCTGTTGAGCAGCGCTTTCGCCGCGGGCAGCGTCCACAGGATGCCGTCCATCACGTCGTTCGGGCGGTACGGACGATCGGCGATGCCGTCGCCGTCGAGATCGAAGGCAGGGTTGTCGCTCCAGTAATTGCCGCGCCCCGCGTGCGCCCAGTCGACGAAGCGCGTCCCGACGTACTTCACCTGGACGCGGTTCGACACGAAGGCATTGCCGCTCATCGTGTTGCCTTCGGAGCCGGCGGTGAAATGGATGCCGATCGGGCAGCGCTCGAACCAGTTCTCGAGCAGCTCGTTGCGCGTGGCGTTGTAGACGAACACGCATTTCTCGCTTCCACCGCGCACGACGTTGCCGACCACCTTCGAGAGGTTCGTCGAGTTCAGCATCAGCCCGTGGTCGCGATCGTCGATCGAGACGTTGTCGCGGATCTCGAGCCGGTCCGAATACATGATCGCCCAGGCGATGTGGTTGCCGCGCGAGCGATTGCCGACGATGCGGCTGTCGTGCGTGTACATGTAGTGGATCGCGAAACGCAGGTCGGAGAACGTATTGTTCGCGAAGACGTTGTGCTGGCTCGTCTTCACGAAAATGCCGTCGCGGCCGTTGCGGATCGTGTTGCCGATCACCTTCGCGCCGGGTGCATTCCAGATCGCCACGCCGTTGCCCGCCTCCGACAGGCGCAGGTCCGAGCGTCCGACGATCTCGTTGTCCTCGACGATCGAATCGGCCGCTCCGTGCAGGTACACGCCGAACAGGTTGCCGACGAGCCGGTTGCCGCGCACGCGGGCGCGCTTGGCGGTCTGCGCGAGCAGCACGGCCGAATCCATCGCCGGAACGTCAATGCCGGAGCCGGTGATCTCCAGGTGCTCGATGCGCACGTCGGGTGCGGTGACATGCACCACGCTGCCCTGGCCGTTGCCCGCGAGCACGGCGCCGTCTTCGCCGATCAACGATACCGGGCGGTCGATGCGCACCGGCCCCGCATGCCGGCCCGCGCCCAGGCGAAACACCTGGCCGGGCCGGGCGGCGTCGATCAGCGGCTGCAGCGCCTCGCCGGGGGCGACGCGACGTTCGCTGGCCGTTGCGGTGATGCTGCTCGCGGCCAAGCCGCT
>JAKFES010000278.1:0-6123 GCA_036675585.1 Burkholderiaceae bacterium | reverse complement strand
ATATCCTCGCCGTCGAACTGAATACAACCTTGAGTGGGTCTCAACAGTCCGGAGATGGCGCGCAGCACCGTCGACTTGCCTGCGCCGTTCGGCCCGATCAGCCCGCGCAACTCGCCTTCTCGGATCGTGATCGACACGTCGCGCACCGCGATCAGTCCGCCGTAGTGCTTCGAGACGCCGCGCGCCTCGAGCACCGGCGCGCCGGGGGCGACCGGTTCGGACTTGCGCAGCACGAGCGCGGGGCCGTGACGTCCGTGCGAGACGCGTCGCGCCGCGGAATCGGCATGCGCGATGCGCCGCGCGCCGCGTCGATCGAGCCACGCTTTCGCCTCGCCGCAGATCCCGCGCCGGAACGAGGTGACCAGCACGACGAACACGACGCCGAGGATCAGCTTCCAGTACGGACCGACCGCATCGACGAACTGCAGCACCTCGTACAGGTACAGCCAGATGAACGCGCCGACGAGCGGGCCGAACAACGTTCCCGCGCCGCCCATCACGGTCTGGATCACGAGGTGCGCCGACGTGTCGAGCCCGAAGGCCTCGGGCGGCATGTAGCCCTGGAACAATCCGAGCAGCCCGCCGGCCAGCCCGCCGTAGGCGGCGGCGACGACGAATACGGCGAGCTTGTAGTGCCGCACTTCGTGTCCGACGGCGGTCGCGCGGATCGGATTGCCGCGGATCGCGGTGAGCACGACGCCGAACGGCGACAGCACGATGCGCCGCGCGACGACGAAGCCGAGGAAGAACACGACGGCGAGGAACGTGTACATCGGCCAGCCCGAGGAGATCTCCAGCGAGAACGAGCCGATCGACAGCGTCGGCGTCGGAATGCCGGGAATGCCGTTCTCTCCGCCGGTCCAGTCGCGCAGCGGGCCGAACTCGAGGAAATACAGCATCTCGCCGAAGGCGAGCGTGCTCATCGCGAAGTAGATCCCGCTGCGGCGCAGGGTCAGGAAGCCGATCACGACGCCCAGCACCGAAGCGATGATCGTCCCGAGGACGAGCGCGACGATCATGTTCGGCACGATGCCCGAAGTGAGCAGGTAGGCCGTGACGAAGCTGCCGGTGCCGTAGAAGGCCGCCTGCCCGAACGACAGCAGCCCCGCGTAGCCGAACAGCAGGTCGAAGCCGAGTCCGAACAGGCCCCAGATCAGCACGCGCCCGAGCAGGTCGGGGCCCGCGCTGATGAGCGGCGCGAGAAAGGGCGCGGCCACCAGCGCGGCCGCGGTGAGGAACTCGACCAGGTAACGCCGTCGCACTCCGGCGCCGCTCGTCGCGGCGCTGCGCGCGGGCGCTGCGGCGCCCGCCTCGGGCACCGTGGCGGTATTCGAAGGAACGCGGTTCACGCCCGACCCTCCACGCCGAGAAGCCCCTGGGGCCGGACGATGAGCACGAGCGCCATCGCGGCGAACAGCATGACTTCGGAATACACGGGATCGATCAGCGACGTCAGGCTCAGGATCTGTCCCGCGATCAGTCCGCCGAGGATCGCTCCGGGAAACGAGCCGACGCCGCCGATCACGACGACGACGAACGACTGGATCAGCACGCGAAATCCCATGTCGGGAACGATCGACACGATCGGTGCGTCGATGACGCCCGCGTAGCCGGCGGCGGCCGCGCCGACGCCGAATACGATCAGGAACGCGCGCTGGATGTTGATGCCGAGCAGGTTGACCATCAGCGCGTCCTCGATGCCCGAGCGAACGATCAGCCCCAGGCGCGTGCGGTACAGCACGATCCAGCACACGACGAGCGTCGCGACCGAGATCCCGAGGATCTCGATCCGGTACAGCGGGTAGGTGACGAAACCGAGGTCGACGACGCCCTCGCCCCAGGTGGGCAGCGGAACGCGCCGCCCGACGCCGCCGTAGATCGCGCGAATGATCTCGATCAGCACGATGCTCACGCCGAACGTGACCAGGATCTGGTCCTCGGGCGGGCGCTGGTAGAAGCGCTTGATCAGACCGCGCTCGAGCACGAGCCCGATCAGCAGCGCGGCGGCTGCGCCGCCGGCGATGCTGAGCAGGAACGAGCCCGTTGCGGTAAATACCGAGAAACCGGCGTAGGCGCCCACCACGAACAGCGCCCCGTGCGCGAAATTGATCACGCCCAGGGTGCCGTAGATGATGGTCAGCCCGGTCGCGATGAGGGACAGCAGCACCCCCAGCGCGAGGCCGTTGAAAACCTGCGATATGAATAGCCCCATGCCAGGCATGCGTGTCCCCTCCGCCGTTTTCCGGTCGACGTGAAGCGTCGAATCAGGTGTACGAACCCATCTTGCAGCCGGCGTAACCGACCGGCGGCATCGACTCGAGTCCGTCGGCAATCGCGACGATCTCGAGCAGGTCGTCCTTGCTCTTCATCTCCGACGGCTTCTTGCCGCGCACGATCGGGAAGTTCGCGATGCCGTCGTGGTCCTCCTTGCGGAACCACACCTGTCCGCCCATCGTGTGCGGGCGTTTCTCCTCGGCCTCGAGCGCCTTGATCACCTCGGCGGGGTAGAAGGTACCCGCGCGCTCGATCGCGTCCGCCCACAGCAGCATCGTCATGTACGCGTTGTGCGACGGGTCGCGCGGCTTGCGCTGGAACTTCGCCTCGAAGGCCTCGACGAAATCCTTGGCGATCTCGCTCTGGTCGGCGTAGGTCCACCAGAAGTCCATCGTGCCGAAGACGCCCTGCATGATGTCGGCGCCGACTTCCTCGACCATGAACGCCGGCATGTACGGAACGACCAGCTTCATCTTGTCCATCACGCCGAACTGCTTGGCCTGCTTGACCGAGTTCACCGCGTCCGCGCCGTAGTCGAGGTTGATCACGACGTCGGCGCCGCTGTTGGCGATGTTCAGCATGTACGAGCTGTAGTCGGTTGCGCCGAGCGCGTGCACCTGCGGAGACGGAATCGTCGTCCAGCCTTCCTTCTCGGTGAACTCGCGCATCATGTCGTGGATCGAGTGCCCGTAGTTGTAGTCGGGCACCAGGTAGATCGCCTTCATGTTCTTGCCGTATTCCTTCGCGAGCACCGGCGAAATCGCTTTCGCCGCGGTATACGCGTGGTGGCACAGGCGAAACCCGTAGCGCTTGCAGTCCTTGCCCGTCGTGTCGCTCGATCCGCTGATCACCGGGAAATAGATCGTCTTCTCGCGATCGCAGGTGTTCTGCAGCGCGATCGCCACCGAGCTGCTGACGCTGCCCGAGATCATCATCGCCTTGTTCTGGCGGATGAAGCGCGTCGCGGCCTGCACGGCGCTGTTCGGCTTCGTCTCGGCGTCGGCCACGCCGAGGACGAGCTTCTTGCCGAGAATCCCCTGCTTCGTGAGCGGCGAGATCTTGCGGATCCGCGCATCGCCCTTGTTGATCAGCTCGGCGGCGAGCTCGAAGCCGCGGCGCTGGTCGGCGCCTTCGGCCGAATACGGCCCGGTGAGATCGAGCGTCAGCCCGGCGAATACCGAGTCGCCCTCGACGCCGGCCGGATAGTTGCCGAGCTTCGGGTACTTCTTGTCCTGCGCGAGCGCGGAGCCGCCGTATACGGCCGGCAGCAGCATGCCGCCCGCGGCAGCGCCGGTGCGGAGGAATTCGCGGCGCGATCTGGTTTCACTCATTTTCATCTCCCTCGGTTTTCGGCTGTCGCGTCCGGATCAAGTGACGATTTTTTTACGGACGAGCGAAGCCACGCCGCATTTCGAATGCGGCATTTCTTTTTTCAGAAAACAGCGCGTCCCCCGGCGATCGCAATAATGCGAAAGCCGGAAAAAAGGCGCCGGTTCCATTCAGTGGGGCGTGTCGCGCTTCGGCGGTTATTGCGCCGTCCCGGGGACGGCACCGTCACGCGGCATCCGGCCGGATTCGCTCGTTTTCAGAAGACGCGAACCCGGCGCGAAACATCGCGGGCAAAGCTTTGCACTTTGCTGTCTCCTCGATCGTAAATGCTTCGATCCAATGCTGCTCGTTCGTTTCGGCAGCGTTTACATGTTCTTTTTTTTATCGACCTTCGCAAGCGGAGCCGAGTCTGGACGAAATTATTTTTTTGTCAATCGAGCCAGCGTTTTGTGTAAATAATTTACCGGTCCGGCAATAACCATGTAAAACGCTGTAAAGTGAAACTCGACCGCAGTGCGTCGCGCGCCCCGCGGCAAACGCAAGCCGCGCTATCGGCTCGCGCTCGCCCGGATCGAGTCGAGCGTGGCATTGGGCGTGATCGCCTGCGGATCGACCTTCAGGTGGATCACCGCGGGGCGGCGTTTGGTGCGCGCATGCTCGAGCGCATCGCGCATCGCCGGTTCGAACTGCGCGGTGCGCTCGACGCGCACGCCGAAGCCGCCGAAGGCTTCGCCGTACTTCGCGAAGTCCGGGTTCGACAGGGAGGTCGCGATCACGTGCGACGGGAACTCGCGTTCCTGGTGCATGCGGATCGTTCCGTACATGCCGTTGTCGAACACGATGACCACCAGGCCCGCCTCGTATTGCGCCGCCGTGGCGAGCTCCTGTCCGTTCATCAGGAAGTCGCCGTCGCCGGCGAAGCACACGACGGTGCGCTCGGGGCGCAGGATCGCCGCGCACACCGCGGCCGGCACGCCGTACCCCATCGATCCGGAAGTCGTCGACAGCATCGTGCGCAGACCGGCGTACGGCCAGAACCGGTTCGCCCAGGTCGCGAAGTTGCCCGCGCCGTTCGTCACGATGGCATCGGCCGGCAGCACGCGCTTGAGCGTCTGCACGAGCTGCCACAGGTCGAGCGCGTTCGGGCGGCCGTCGGCATAGATCGCCGGCCGTTCCTGCCAGGCCTCGTACTCGGCACGCGCCTGCGCCACCGATCCGGCCCATGCCGAAGCGTCGACGCGCACGGCGCGCAGCGCGGCTGCGATCTCGGGCATGCCCGCGGCGATCATCAGATCCGCCTGGAAGACGCGGCCGAGTTCCTCGACGCCCGCGTGCACGTGCACCAGCGTCTGCTTCGGTCGCGGCGCTTCGAGCAGCGTGTAGCCCGAAGTCGTCATCTCGCCCAGCCGCGGGCCGATCGCGAGCACCAGATCGGCCGCGCGCAGCCGCGCCGCCAGCTTCGGGTTGATGCCGATGCCGACGTCGCCGATGTAATTCGGATGGCGGTTGTCGAACAGGTCGTGGAAGCGGAAGGCGCACGCAACCGCAAGCCGGTTCGTCTCGACGAACGCGCGCAGGTCTTCGCACGCCTGCGCGGTCCATCCGGTGCCGCCGAGCATCACGAACGGCCGCTGCGCGCGCGCGAGCATCGCGGCAAGCTGCTCGATCTGCGCCACGGCCGGGCTCGCGTGCACCGGCCGGTGGCACGCCGCGTCGGCGACCGTCGCCGGCTGTGCGAGCACGTCCTCCGGCAGCGCGAGCACCACGGGCCCCATGCGGCCGCTGGTGGCGACCTGGAAGGCACGCGCGACGTATTCGGGAATCCGCTCGACGCGGTCGATCTGCGCGACCCACTTGGCCATCTGCCCGTACATGCGCCGATAGTCGATTTCCTGGAAGGCTTCGCGATCGACGAAGTCGGTGCCGACCTGCCCGACGAGCACGACCATCGGCACCGAGTCCTGGAACGCGGCGTGCACGCCAACCGCGGCGTTGGTCGCACCGGGCCCGCGGGTGACCATCACGACGCCCGGCTTGCCGGTCAGCTTTGCATAGGCGTCGGCCATGAACGACGCACCGCCCTCCTGGCGACAGACGACGAAGCGGATCCGCTCGCGATGACGGTACAGCCCGTCGAGCACGGCGAGATAGCTCTCGCCGGGAACGCCGAACACGGTGTCGACGCCCTGGAGGGCGAGCGAGTCGGCGACGATGTGGCCGCCATTGACGCCGGCGCCCGGGCCGATATCGACGACGTAATCGGCGAGCAGGATCGCATCCTCGTCGTGCTCGACGACGATCACCGTGTTGCCGATGTCGCGCAGCCGCTGCAGCGTTTCGAGCAGGCGGGCATTGTCGCGCTGGTGCAGGCCGATCGACGGCTCGTCGAGCACGTAGAGCACGCCGGTAAGGCCGGAGCCGATCTGGCTGGCAAGCCGGATGCGCTGGCTCTCGCCGCCGGACAGCGAGCCGGAATTGCGGGCGAGCGTCAGATAGTCGAGGCCGACGTCGTTGAGGAAG
>JAKFES010000279.1:0-6163 GCA_036675585.1 Burkholderiaceae bacterium | reverse complement strand
GGATCAGGCTTGCGCCCATTGTCCAAAATTCCCCACTGCTGCCTCCCGTAGGAGTCTGGGCCGTGTCTCAGTCCCAGTGTGGCTGGTCGTCCTCTCAGACCAGCTACGGATCGTCGCCTTGGTAGGCCTTTACCCCACCAACAAGCTAATCCGACATCGGCCGCTCCAATAGCGCGAGGTCTTGCGATCCCCCGCTTTCCACCGTAGTGCGTATGCGGTATTAATCCGGCTTTCGCCGAGCTATCCCCCACTACTGGGTACGTTCCGATGTATTACTCACCCGTTCGCCACTCGCCACCAGGGTTGCCCCCGTGCTGCCGTTCGACTTGCATGTGTAAAGCATGCCGCCAGCGTTCAATCTGAGCCAGGATCAAACTCTTCAGTTCGATCTCTTAGGTTGGTCCCTCGGTTTGATCCTCGGGACCTGCTCAATAACGGAATTGACATTCACTGGTTTCCCAGTGGATGTTTACCGTGTGAGCGTTTGATTTTCGAGAACCGTCCCGGACGAATCCGGGAACGGAACCGGCCTCGAGCACTCGCGGTTGCCCGCTACTGCTTTCGGCTTGGCGCGTTCGCCCAAACACCCACACTTATCGGCTGTTGGTTGTTAAAGATCGCCTGACCGCGTACTGTTTCGGGGAGCGCCTTTGCGCCGTGCCGATTCGCGTTCAGCAGAGAAAGAAGATTATGACGGTGTTCCATGAACGTGTCAAATCGGCTTGCTTTCGCTGCCACCCGGAACGCCTTCGCCTTCCGGGCCCTTCGCGACGATTGGCTCGTCGCTGAGGGAACCCATGACTTTAGCGGATTGAGCAGGGCAGCGCAAGTCGAAGGGAAGGCCGTCGGCACGTTCGCTCGGCGGCGCGACGGTTCTGGCCCGTCGCCGCCTGACGGGTTCCCCGGGCCGTCCGCTGCGTCGGCGGCGGCCGGGCGCGAAAAGGCGAACGTCAGCGGTGCCGGAAGTCGGCCTTTCGCTTCTCGACGAAGGCGGCCATCCCTTCCTTCTGGTCGTCGGTCGCGAACAGCGAGTGGAACAGGCGCCTCTCGAAGAGCAGCCCCTCGGAAAGCGGCGTCTCGTAGGCGCGATTGACCGCCTCCTTGGCCATCATCACCGACGGCAGCGAGAAGCCGGCAATCGTGGTCGCGACTTCGATCGCCTCGTCGAGCAGGCGGTCGGCCGGGACGATGCGCGAGACGAGTCCGGCGCGTTCGGCCTCCTGCGCGTCCATCGTGCGCGCAGTCAGGCACAGGTCCATCGCTTTGGCTTTCGAGATCGCGCGCGGAAGCCGCTGCGTACCGCCCGCTCCCGGGATGATCCCGAGCCGGATCTCGGGTTGGCCGAACTTCGCGGTGTCGGCCGCGATGAGAATGTCGCACATCATCGCCAGCTCGCAGCCGCCGCCGAGCGCGTAACCCGCCACCGCCGCGATCACCGGCTTGCGCACGCGACGGATCGTCTCCCAGTTGCGCGTGATGTAGTCGTTGCGGTAGACGTCCATGTAGCTCCAGCCGGCCATCGCGCCGATGTCGGCTCCGGCGGCAAAGGCTTTCTCGCTGCCGGTGATCACCATGGCGCCGATGCTTTCGTCGGCGTCGAAGTCGGCCAGCGCCGAACCGAGTTCGTCCATCAGCGCATCGTTGAGCGCGTTCAGCTGCTTCGGTCGATTCAGCGTGACGAGGCCGACGCGGCCGCGCTGCTCGACGAGGATGTTCTGAAAGGGGGTTTGCGGCATGGCGGTCTCCGGGTCGCAGGCAAGCGGACGGGAGCGCGCCGCGCGCGCTCCCGCGATTCGTACCGCAAGCCTACTGCCGAACCGCGCCGAACGCGCCGACCGCCACCAGCCCGTTGCTCGTCGTGAAGCGCAAGCGCCCGGCGATCTCCTCGCCCAGGTTGCCGGAAATACCGAAGTAATCGGCCTGGTAGACGCCCGAGGACGACGCCTCTGCGCCGGCTGCCGACGATACGGTGCCCGCCGCAACGGGCGGCACCGACGAGGCGCCGAACGTGATCGTGTTCAGCGCCAGTTGCGCGGTGCGCAGCGTGCTCGACCCCGCCTCCTGGAACGAGATGCTCAGCGCACCGAGCGTCGCGCTCGCGATCGTTCCGCCGGCATTCACCTCGAGCGTGATCGGCGCGCTGAAGCCGAAGCGGCCGTTCAGCACGCGCGGCGTGCGCGTGCCGTCGTCGCCGATGACGCCGGCGACGAAGCCTTCGTAGACCCCCGCGATGGTCGGCGCCTGGTTGGTGACCGTGCCCGCGCCGGGACGGCTCGCGTACCAGGTCCCGAGGTAGCCTTCGTTGAAGGCGGCCAGCCCCGAACCCGCGAACTTCTCCCAGGTGCCGAAGCCCGCGAACTGCAGCGACAGCACCACGCCGCCACTGACCCGATCGCGTGCCTGGAAGAAGTCGGTGAGCGCGACGTAGGGCGGCGTCAACTGCGCAGTCGGTTGGGCAGGATTCTCGTACGCCTGTCCACGCAGTTCACCGATGATGTTGCGCAACTCGGGTGGCTTGTTCGCCGCGGTGAAGCCGGTGGTTCCGTCGAGCGACGACAGGTCCGAAGGGAAGTCGAGCGTCATCGTGTACGCGTCGGTACCGTTGATGACGACGTCGCTCTCGACCGGCTGGAACACGTTGGTGGCAGTCGCCGCGCATGACCCCAGGGCGAAGCCCGGGCCTCGACTGTTCTGCGAATCGCATGGCTGGGGCGCCGCAGCGCCGCGGTCGCCGCCACCGCCCCCACCTCCGCCGCCGCACGCCACCAGAACCGTCGCAGCGAAAACGGCGGGAACCGCACGACCCAGGAACCGCATCACGCGGGCGCTTCGGGACTTCTTGGTCTTGGTTTCCACTCGATGCTCCGTAATGGGTTGGACCGATCCTAACCGAGCCGGACGGCGGGCGGGGCATAGCAAGCGAGACGCCCGAGATGGTGGCCGAGATCGAGTCTTTTCTGCCGTTACATGCATTCCGAACGCGGGTTTTCGCCGCCGGGAACGCCTCCGCACGTTCCCCGCAAACATTCCTGAAATCTACGCGCCGCCGCCCGACCGAATGTGACCGAATCGACGCGGACGAGCAGATCGGCTAGCCTGCCGAGCGACGATTCCAAGCGGAGACCGACGATGTTCGATGCGCTGTACCTGGAGAAATCCGACGCGGGCTTTTCGGCGAAACGCCGATCGATCGGCGACGACGAATGGCAGGCCGCGACGCCCGATGCCGACGTGACGGTTCGCCTCGAATACTCGGCGTTGAATTACAAGGACGCGCTCGCGTTGACGAATCGTTCGCCGGTGGTCCGCCGCTGGCCGATGGTGCCGGGCATCGACGGCGCCGGCGTCGTCGAGTCGAGCACGCACGCGGGATTCGCCGCCGGCGAGCGCGTGATCCTGAACGGATGGGGCGTCGGCGAAACCTGGTGGGGATGCCTCGCGCAGCGCGCCCGACTGCGCGGCGACTGGCTGGTGCCGATGCCCGATGCGCTGGATTCGCGGCGGGCGATGGCCATCGGCACCGCCGGCTACACGGCGATGCTGTGCGTGATGATGCTCCAGCGCCACGGCGTGACGCCCGATCAGGGCGAAGTGCTCGTCACCGGCGCCGCCGGGGGCGTCGGGAGCGTGGCGATCGCGCTGCTTTCGGGGCTGGGGTTCCGCGTCGTCGCTTCCACCGGGCGGGCCTCGGAAGAAGCGTACCTGCGCGCGCTCGGCGCCGCCGAGATCATCGATCGCGCGTCGTTGTCGGCGCCCGGCAAGCCGCTGCAGAAGGAACGCTGGGCGGGCGTGGTCGATGCGGTCGGGTCGCACACGCTGGCGAACGCGTGCGCGCAGACGCGCTATCGGGGCACGGTGACCGCCTGCGGGCTCGCGCAGGGGATGGATTTCCCGGCGTCGGTCGCGCCGTTCATCCTGCGCGGCGTGCGGCTGATCGGCGTCGACTCGGTGATGTGTCCGCTCGAGGATCGTCGCGAAGCCTGGGCGCGGCTCGCGCGCGAGCTCGACGCCGACGCGCTCGAGCGGATCACGCAGGTGATCGGACTCGACGACGCGCTTCGCGTGGCCCCCGAGATGCTCGACGGGAAGGTTCGCGGCCGTACCGCCGTCGACGTGAACCGGTGAGGCGCGGCACCGGTACGCGCGACAGCGAGACGCAGGACCTGCGCGAAGAGCGCCAAGCCGGCGCGATCCGCTACCGGATCGTTCCGGTCGACCCGAACGCGCACCACTTCGAGGTCGAGCTCACGATCGAGCGCCCCGCGCCCGACGGGCAGCGCGTGGCGATGCCCGCGTGGACGCCGGGCAGCTACATGATTCGCGAGTTCGCGCGCAACGTCGTGTCGATCGAGGCGCACTGCGAATCGGGCCCGCGGGCCCCCGCGCACCGCGGCGCGAGCGACGGCGCACGCGCCGTCCGCCTGCGCAAGATCGACAAGGCGACCTGGCAGGCCGCGCGCTGCGAGGGGCCGCTTCGCATCCGCTATCGCGTCTACGCGTGGGACCTGTCGGTGCGCGCGGCGCACCTCGACTCGACGCACGGGTTCTTCAACGGGCCCGGCGTGTTCCTGCGCGTCGTCGGACAGGAAGACCGGCCGTGCGAGCTGCGGATCGACCGTCCGCCCGGCGATGCATTCGCCGACTGGCGCGTGGCGACGACGATGCCGTCGGCCGGCGCGCGCGAGCACGCGTTCGGTGCGTACCGCGCGCGCGACTACGCGGAACTCGTCGACCACCCGGTCGAGATGGGCCGGTTCCTGCTGGCCGCGTTCGACGCCGGCGGCGCGCGCCACGAGATCGCGATCACCGGGCGACACGATGCGGACACGAAGCGGCTGTGCCGCGATCTCGCCCGGATCTGCAGCGAGCAGATCCGGCTCTTCGAGCCCGGACGGCGGCGCGCGCCCTTCGACCGGTATCTGTTCCAGGTGCTCGCGCTCGGCAACGGCTACGGCGGGCTCGAGCACCGCACGAGCACTTCGCTGATCTGCTCGCGCAACGAATTGCCGCACCGGGCCGAGCCGCGCGAGCCGTCGGAGTCGTACCGGTCGTTCCTGGGACTGGCGAGCCACGAATACTTCCACCTGTGGAACGTCAAGCGGATCCGCCCCGCCGCCTTCGTGGCGCCCGACTTCCAGAACGAGAACTACACGCGGCTGTTGTGGATCTTCGAGGGCTTCACCTCGTATTACGACGACCTGATGCTGGTGCGCTCGGGCGTCATCGGGCACGAGGCGTACTTCACGCTGCTCGCCAAGACGATCTCGAACGTCGAGCGCGGCCCCGGGCGGCGCGTGCAGAGCATCGCCGAGTCGAGTTTCGACGCGTGGATCAAGTTCTACCGGCAGGACGAGAACGCACCGAACGCGATCGCCAGCTACTACGCGAAAGGCTCGCTGGTCGCGCTCGCGCTCGACCTCGCGATCCGCGCGAACAGCGCGGGACGCCATTCGCTCGACGACGTCGTGCGCACGATGTGGCAGCGCTTCGGCAAGGGCGCGCCCGACGGCGGACTCGACGAGGCGCTCTTTCCGCGGCTGCTCGAGGAATCGGTCGGAATGCGGCTCGACGCGCAGATCCGCAGCTGGGCATACGGCACCGCCGACCTGCCGCTCGCCGCGCTGCTTCGCCCGTTCGGCGTGCGGCTGGCGCTCGATGCCGGCGACCAGGGCCCGGCGTCGCTCGGTGCCCGCGTGGCGATGCGCGACGGGCAACTCGCGATCGTGAACGCGTACAACGGACAGGCCGCCGAGCGCGGCGGGCTGTCGGCGGGCGACGCGATCGTCGCCGTCGACGCGCTGCGCGTGGACGAAAGCGCGCTCAAGGCGCTGCTCGCGCGTCGACGACCCGGCGATCGCATCCGGGTGCACGCGTTCCGACGCGACGAACTGATCGAACGAGAGATCGAGCTCGATCGCCCGCCGGCGACCGAGGCGAAGCTGAGCGTCGAAGCGCGCGCGGGCGCGGCGGCTCGTCGGCTGCGCGCCGGTTGGCTCGGCGAAGCGCCGGCGCAGCGAGCGCCCGCTCGGCGAAAGGCGAGCGCCCGCGCTTCCAGCTAGGGCCTGTTCACACTACGATCGTCCCCGCGCCGGGGCCTGCCGAGCCGCCAAACGAGGCGCCGGCGACGCGCGTGGTGGTTCCACGCAAGGAGCCGGCAACGAAG
>JAKFES010000181.1:0-6211 GCA_036675585.1 Burkholderiaceae bacterium | reverse complement strand
ACCGGCGGGTTGTCGACGTAGATCGGCTTGACCATCTGCTTCGTGGTGAGCTCCATCCACTTGCGCGAGAGCTGGCACATCGTCAGCGACGGATCCTGCTCGAGCGCGATCGCGATGCGCTCGGGCGTGGTGAACGCGCTCGTGAAAACCGGAATCGAGTGCCCCTTGACGTTCTCGTAGAGCAGCGCCGGGCCCTTCTTCTCCTCGTTGACTTTCGAGACGTGGCACAGCTCGTACTTCCAGTCGACTTCCGCGCTCACGCGGTGCAACTGTCCATGGGCGTCGAGTGCAGCGATGTAGCTGCGCAGGTCGTCGATCAGTCCTGCTTCGGTACGTGCGTTCATTGCGGCTCCGCTGTGGTTCCGGGTGACGAGGAAATGGATCGGGAATGACCGGGTGCTCACTCGACCTTCTTGCCGACGAGCAGGCTCGAGACGATGTAGTCCATCGCCGAGCCGCACGGGCCCGCCGACGGCCGCGCGCGTGCGCTCCAGACGGTCTCGGGTCGCGCCTGCAGGACGAAGATGTTTCCGCCGGCGGGCAGGTCCTTGTCGACCGCCCATTCGATGTCCATCGGCCGGCCGTAGTGCCGTTCGATCTGCTTGCCCATCCAGGCGAGCTCGGTGATCTCGTCGTCGATCAGCGACTGGACGGTCTGTCGCTCGTGCGGCACCTCGATCGCGCGCGATCGCTGTTCCTTCCGATCGACCGTGTAGCAGAGCTCCTTGCGCGAGATCGTCCGCGCGATGATGTCGAGCGTCACCTTGTTGACGACGAACTGATCGGGCGTGACCTCGCCGGAGACGACCGATTCGCCGAAGCCGAAATTCGAGTCGATGACGATCACCGACCGGTCGCCGTTGGCCGGATGCACGGTGAACATCACGCCCGCGGTATACGAGTTCGCCATCTTCTGCACGCCGACGGCGATCGCGACCTGTTCGTGGTCGAAGCCGCGGTTGCTCCGGTAGGCGATCGCGCGGCTGGTGTACAGGCTCGAGATGCAGCGCCGGACATGAGCGAGCACTTCGTCGGTTCCGCGGATCCACAGATACGTGTCCTGCTGCCCGGCGAAGCTGGCGTCGGGCAGATCCTCCGCGGTCGCACTCGAACGAACCGCGACCGGGACGCCCGGCGTGCAGCACCGCACGGCGAGCCGCCGGTAGCACTCGGCGATCTCGTCTTCGAGCGCTGCGGAAAACGGAAGTGCCTCGACCATCGCGCGGATGCGCACGCTCGCCGCCTCGAGCGCGTCGAGATCCGCGACGTCGACCCGGGCGAGCAGCGCATCGATCTCGCGCTGCGCGCCGGCCTCCTGCAGGAACGCGCGCGATCCCTCGGTGGTGAGCGCGAACCCGGGCGGAACGTTCACCCCGGCGTGGATCAGTTCGCCCAGCGACGCGCACTTGCCGCCGACCAGCGTCAGCGATTGCGCGTCGCACTCTTCGAACCAGCACACCCGGGGAGTCCCCCCCGGCGCCGGGGTCGCCGCTGCGTCGCGCCGGAGCGGATCGGTGAGGATGGCCATGGCGCCCCCGATCAACGCGTGATCGTGATGGCGCCGGTCGAGCCGTCGACGCGCAGCTTCATCCCGGTGCGGATGATCTTCGTCGCGTGTCCGGTTCCGACCACCGCGGGCATGCCGTACTCGCGGCAGACGATCGCCGCGTGGCTCATCACGCCGCCGACGTCGGTGACGCACGCCCCGATCTTGGCGAAGGCCGGCGCCCACGACGGCGACGTCGTCGGCGCGACGAGGATCTCGCCCTCGCGCAGTTCGCCCACCTCGGCGACCGTGCGGCAGACGCGCGCCTCGCCCTCGATCACGCCCGGGCTGCCGGCGAAGCCCTTGAGCTCGGTGATCTTCTCGGGATCCAGGATCTCCTGGACGGCCGCCCAGTCGGCGAGGGACTTGTTCGTCACGCCCCACAGCACGATCGTGAACGGCTCCTGGATCACCTCGGGCGCGGTCCCGATCGCCGGCGGCGGGCCCCACTCGCGGAACTTCTGCATGACGCCCTTGCGCCAGGCGATCTCGGGCGGCCACGTCTTCGTGCCGCGCGGCGTCACGCCGGTGGCCCACGCGGTGACGATGTCCCACAGCGCCGACTTGATCTCGTCGCGGCGCAACAGCCACACGTCCTCGACATCGTCGAGGACACCGTGCTCCTTCATGATCGCGGCGACCTCGCGCATCTTGTTCCAGAACACCGAGTGGAACCAGTGCTCGACGTAGAACAGATGGTTCTCGACGTACGGGAACACGGTCTTCGCGCACCCGAGCAGCTCGTCGAACTGCTTGCGGTCCTCGTCCTTCTCGATCAGCGAACGGTATTCGGCCGTGATCCGGTCGCGCTCGGCACGAACCCTTTCGGTGGGCCGCTCGATATCGTGCCCGCCGCGCAACTTGCCGATGTAGGTCGCGATGCCCGAGAGAGGAACGTTCATCTGGTCGTTCCACGAGCGGTCGTGGTGGAACCACCCGGTGCCCGTCGAGACGTTGAACCACGGCTCGCGCGCGAGATTCACCGACGTGAGCCATTCGACGCCGCGCGGGGCGTCCTTCAGCGCCGCTTCGACCTCGGTCCACTCGGTGCTCGAGGTGACCACCTCGTCGACGCCGAGCTCGATCGCCCTGCGTGCGAGCTTCTTCAGCTGCTCGTCGGGCTGGTACATCATCACGTCGATGCCCGAGACCATCTGCGTGACGCGCTGCGTCGGGATGCTCGGGAACAGCTTCTGCACGAAGTCGAGGAAGAACACGTAGGCGGCGTAGCCGAGGTTCAGGAACTCGAAGTGGTACTGCCAGCACCGGATGCCGAGATTGATCAGGTCGTCGTAGTTCTTCAGCAGGTGATAGCCGTTCGATTCGCCGATCGCTTCGGTGACGACCGAGAGATCCTCCATGTCCTGCAGGCGCGGAATGCGCAGCGACTCGAGCTCGCGGATCGTCGCTTCCATCTTCACTTTCCAGCGCGCCTCGAGCGAGTCCCAGTTCTTGTAGTAGAAGCCCGCTCGCTCCATGAACGCCGGAACGCGCCGGCCGATCTCCTCGGGGTCCTTCACCGGAACCGGCGAGATGTAGACGTAGCCGTTCAGGATCCGGTGGTCGACGCCACGAACCGGCGGGACCATGAAGATCCGGTTGTTGAATTGCGAAAGCGCCAGGTACCAGGCTTCGTCCCAGATCGTGTCGAACGGATACAGCGGCTCCGGGTAATGCAGCCCGTCGTAGAACCAGAACGTTTCCTTCTCGTAGGCGTGTCGCTGCGGATCGTCGGTGACGAACTGGTACTGGTACGGGTACATCCGCTCCCAGCCTTCGGTTCCGGGAATCACTTCTTGCTTCAGGTCGTGCGGGACGGGGAATTTCATCTCTTGCCTGCTCCCTGGGTCGTCGGGGTCGGAAGGACACCTGGATCGGGCGGCGTCGCGGCGGGCGCTGCACGACAGACGAATTGCAAGGCCTGTGCCAATCGCGATTCGCGCGATGCAGCAAAGCAATCCCGCCGATCGCTCGGCCCGGGGCGCAAAAGCCCGGTCGGAGCGCGCAACGAATGCTTTGTGCGCTGCAGCGCCACGGTGCGCGCGCGTCCACGCGGGGGCGCCGCAGCGAGCCGCGCCGACCGATCGACCGTTGCTCCTTTGAGCAGATCGCGCGGCGCGCACCCGCGCGACCTGTCCATTTGATCAACGCCCCGCGCGCGCTCGGTCGCTCGCGCGATCGTTGACCTCCATCAAGGAAAACCGGCCCCGCGAAGCCTCGAATGCGTAGTCGAGCAGGAGACGACGATGACGAGGCTGCGCAGTGTTCCGCGTGCCCCGGACGAGGAGCCGGCCAAGGGGACCGTGCGGGCCGACGACCTGCGAGCGCAAGTGCACTTCTGCGCCGAGACGGGCCAGATCTGGCTGCACGAGCACCGGATGCTGCTGGTGCACGCCGAAGCGCAGGCGCTGCTGCGCAAGGAGCTGATCGACACGCTCGGCATGCCGCGCGCACGCGGACTGCTGATGCGCATGGGCTACGCGTCGGGCGCGCGCGACGCCGAGCTCGCGCGCACGCGCGCGCAGAGCGCGAGCGATCTCGACGCGTTCATGACGGGCCCCCAGCTGCATACGCTCGAGGGCATCGTCCGCGTCGTGCCCATCCGTCTCGAGCTCGATCGCCCGGCGGGCCGCTTCTACGGGGAGTTCCGCTGGGAGAACTCGTGGGAAGGCCAGTGGCACCGCCACTACTACGGCACGCACAGCGAGCCGGTCTGCTGGACCCAGATCGGCTATGCGTGCGGCTACACCTCGGCGTTCATGGGGCGGCCGATCCTGTACAAGGAAGTCGAGTGCAGCGGCATGGGCGACGAGCACTGCCGGATCGTCGGCAAGCCGATCGAGGAATGGGACGACGCCGAGGCGCACCAGCAGCTGTTCAACCGGGAATCGATCGCCGAGCAGATCCTCGACCTGCAGACGCAGGTCGTGCAGTTGCGCTCGAGCATCGATCCCGTCGAAAGCCTCGCCGCCGACATGATCGGCACCGCACCGGCTTTCCGCAGCGCGTACGAGTTGCTCCAGCTCGCCGCACGCAGCCGCATCGCGGTGCTGCTGCTGGGCGAAACCGGCGTGGGCAAGGAACTGTTCGCGCGCGCGCTGCACGACATGGGCGAGCGGCACGCGAAACCGTTCGTGGCGCTGAACTGCGCGGCCATCCCGCACGAGCTCGTCGAGTCGGAGCTGTTCGGCGTCGAGAAAGGCGCCTATACCGGCGCGCTCGTCACGCGACCCGGTCGCTTCGAGCGTGCCGACGGCGGGACGCTGTTCCTCGACGAGATCGGCGATCTGCCGCTGCCCGCGCAGAGCAAGCTGCTGCGCGTCCTGCAGGAGGGCGAGATCGAACGGCTCGGCGACCACCGCAGCCGGCGCATCGACGTGCGCGTCGTCGCGGCGACCAACTGCCGGCTGCACGAGGCCGTGCACGACGGGCGCTTCCGTTCGGACCTGTATTACCGGCTCAATGCGTTCCAGATCGAGGTCCCGCCGCTGCGCGAGCGCAAGGAGGACATTCCGCTGCTCGCCAAGCGCTTCCTGGCCAGGCATTGCGCGATCCACGGCAAGAAGCTGCGCGGCTTCACCGACAAGGCCAAGCGGGCGCTGCTCTCCTACGCCTGGCCGGGAAACATCCGCGAACTGCAGAACCTGGTCGAGCGCGGGGTGATCCTCGCACCGGGGGGAACGCGCATCGAAGTGCACCAGCTGTTCCCTTCGTATTCGACGCAGCACGCCCCCGAGTTCTCGGTCGACGATCGAGGCGGCATCGCCGGACGCAACTGGGAGCCGGGGCGCGCCTTGTCCGAAGCGGTGTTCAACGGCACGATGACGCTCGACCAGGTCGAGGCGATGCTGCTCGAGACCGCGGTCGACAAGGCGCGCGGCAACCTCTCGTCGGCGGCACGCATGCTCGGCTTGAGCCGTGCGCAGCTCGCGTACCGTCTGAAGCGGCTGCACGAAGGCGGCGGCGTCGCCGAACCCGTGCGATGACGCCACCCGGGGACCCGCGCGACGTTCGGGAGCGCGTCTCGGAACTGCTGCGGACGCATCACGTGATGACGATCGCGATCCACGACGCCGATGGACCGTGGGCGGCAGCGGTCTTCTACGCCGAACGCTTCGACGCGCGGCAGCGCCCGCAACTCGTGTTCGTGTCCTCGCCCAACAGCCGCCACGTGCGGGCGCTCGCCGGCGATCCGCGCGCGGCAGCGACCCTGCACGCCGAGTGCCGCGAGTGGCAGCGGATTCGCGGCCTGCAGCTGGCCGGAACGGTGCGAACGCTCGCCGGCGACGAAGCGAGCCAGGCACGCCTGGCGTACGCCGCGAAGTTCCCGGCGATCGGCGACCCTGCACACGCACCCGAGCCGCTCGCGCGCGCCTTCGCGCAGGCCCGCTGGTACGTGCTGGTTCCCGAGCGGGCGTGGCTGATCGACAACGCGGTGTCCTTCGGCGCGCGCGAGGAAATCGCGTACGCGGCGCACGCCGCCGACGCAACGGACGACCCGGGCGACTAGGGCCTGTTCACACTACGATCGTCCCCGCGTGCGCCCGAAAAAAGCGCGCAATCCAGGCGCAAAGCGCAGCCGTGGCGGGGCCACGGCGAGCATTTGCAACGCCGAGTGCGCGCTTTTTTCGGGCTCACCCTCCGGGCCGGGGCCTGCCGAGCCGC
>JAKFES010000040.1:0-6230 GCA_036675585.1 Burkholderiaceae bacterium | reverse complement strand
CCCGGCGAGGTCCGGCGATGAACCGCAGCGGGCGCGATCGCGGCACAATCGCGGGTTCGGGTCCGCAGCCGTGACGGAGAACCGCTCCATGAACACCGCACTGGTCGTCGACGACGCCGCGACGCAGCGCGCGCGGATGGCGGCGATCCTCACCGATGCCGGCTGGCGCGTCAGCACCGCCGTGGGCGGAATCGAGGCGATCGAGAAGGCGCGCGTCGAACGGCCCTCGATCATTTTCCTGGACATCGTGATGCCCGACCTGGACGGTTACCAGACGTGCCGCAAGCTCGCCGGCGATCCGCTCACCCGGGCGATCCCGGTGGTGTTCGTGTCGACGAAATGCCAGCGCGCCGACCAGGTCTGGGCCCGCATGCAGGGTGGTAAAGCGCTGATCGGCAAGCCCTACAGCGATGCGCAGGTGCTCGACGCACTGAAGTTCGCGGCGCAATGACGCAGGCGCCGTCGTTCGGCGTTCGCCTCGGGGGCCTTCCGGTGCGCTGGCCGGCCGGGATCGCCCTCGAATTCGTCGCGCAGGCGGCGCTGCATCCGCTGCCGCTCGCGCCGGCACGCGTCGCCGGATTGATGCAGTTGCGCGGACAGCCGCTGGTCGTGCTCGACGCATCGCCCGCCAACGGCGCCCCGGCGGCGCGCGGCACGCACGGCGTTCTCGTCGTCGGCACGCTGCCCAACGCGGCCGGCCTGCTCGTCGACGAGGCGCCCGCCGCGGCGGATGCGGGCGGCGCGGCGCTCACGTTGCCGCTCGCACACGCCGGTGTGCTCGCCGACTGCCCGTTTCGCGACGCGATCGTCGCGCACCGGATCGAGGACGGCGGCCAGGGCGCCGAGTGGTACGAAGTCGATCCCGCGCGGCTGTTCGACGCGCTGCTCGGGGCGTGAGCCACGTGGCCGATCGCTCGTTCGCGCGCCGCCTGCGCCTCGGGATCGTCGTGCTCGCCGCGCTGCCTCTGGCGGTCGCGCTCGTCGGCGCGCTCGCCTGGTGGCTCGGACGCGACGCGAGCGCGGCGCCGGACTTCGCAGGCGCCGTGCTCGGCGTTCTGCTCGTCGCGGCGGCGCTCGCGCTGGCCGGCTACCTGTACGGCCGCAGGCTCGCCGATTCGGTCACCGGCCCGATCGCGCGCATCCAGTCGACGCTCGAGGCGCTTTCCGACGGCGATCTCGACGCGCGCGTGCGCTGGGAAGGACGCGACGAGTTCGCGGGGCTCGCCGATGCGCTCGATCGCCTGCTCGACGACCGGGTCGCGGGCCTGAATCGCACGATTCGCGACAGCGAGGAACTGAACACGTCGGTCATCGAGATCATGAAGGCCGTCGGCACGATCGCGACCAGCAAGGATCTCGGCGTTCGCGTGCCGGTGACCGAGAACGTCACCGGCGCGATCGCCGACGCGCTGAACCTGCTCACCGACGAGATGGCGCGCGTGCTCGAGAGCGTCAGCAAGCTCGCACACGACGTCGCGCAGGCCACTTTCGCGGTGCGCGGCCAGTCGGATCTCGCGATCCAGGCCGCCGCGCGCGAGCAGCGCGAGGTCGGCATGGCGGCGAGCGAACTGGCGCAGGCGGCCCAGGCGCTCGTCGTCGTTGCGCAGCGTGCGCGCCAGGTCGACGAATCGGCGGGACGCGCGCTCGTCGAAACCGGCGAGGCGGTGCGCGTCGTCGGCGCGACCGTCGAAGGCATCGTGCAGTCGCGCGAGTTGATCCGGCAGACCGAGAAACGGATCAAGCGGCTCGGCGAGCGCACGCAGGAGATCGGACAGGTCGTCGGGATCATCCAGGGCATCGCCGAGCGCACCGGAATCCTCGCGCTGAACGCGTCGATGAAGGCCGCCGCCGCGGGCGAGGCCGGCCGCAGCTTCGCGGTCGTCGCCGACGAGGTCAAGCGGCTGTCCGAGTCGGCGCGCGAATCGACGACGCGCATCGCGCGGCTGGTCAATGCGATCCAGACCGAGGCGCACGAGACCGTGCGCGCGATGAACGAGGCGATCAGCCAGGTCGTCGCGATCACGCGCATGGCCGACGACGCCGGGCAGGCGATGCGGCGCACGCAGGCCGAAACCGGCTCGCTGGTGGCCGACGTGCGGCAGATCGCCGCCACCTCCGAGGAGCAGGCGCGCACCAGCTCGGCGCTGCAGGCGCGCGCCGACGTCATCCGCGAGGCGAGCGCCGAAACCGCTCGCCAGTTGCGCGCGCAATCGATCGAGACGAGGCGGCTGGTCGAGTACGCGCGCTCGCTCGTGCAGGAGGTGCAGGTGTTCCGCACGCCGTCCGGCTCATGAGCGCGTCGACGACCGACGGACGGCTCGACGCACTCGACGCGCTCGACGCAGCGGCGGTGGGGCTGCTCGAGCCGCTGATCGCCGCGATTCCGTTCGACGCGGGGTCCGCTGCCGGCGCCGCGCCCGGTGCGGGTGCCGCCGACGGCGGCTGGCGCAGCGGACTCGCGCTCGCGCTCGATCGACTCGCGCTCGCCGCACGGCCGCTGGAGCTGGCCGGGCTGGCGCAGACCGCGTCGATGCTCGCCGGGCACCTGCGCGAGACATCGGCCGGCGCGTACGGGGAGAGCGCGGGCGACGCGGCGAGCGCCGTATTGGGCGACCGCGATGCGGCGCTCGAGTTGGCGCTGGCCGAAGGGTGGGTCGGCGACGCGATCGCGTTCTGCAGCGGCCAGCTGGCCAGCGACGATTCGGCCAACCTGATCGGGCGCCTGCGCGATTGGCCCGGGCTCGAGCGGCAGCTCACGCCGGAGCGTGCGAGTGCGATCGCCCTGCGGCTGCGCGCCGACGCGCGCCGCATCGGCAACGCGACGCTCGAGAGCCTGCCGGCCCGCGCGGGGCGCGACGGGGAGGACGATGTCCGGCCCGAGCGCGCCGACGCGCGGCCCGGTGTCGAGCGCCTGGCCGGCGCCGACGCGGACGATGCCGGGTTCGCACGCGGCGCGCCCGGGGAGCGCGCGCAGGAAACCGTCCCCGGGCCCGCGTCGCCGCCGCAGGCAGCGCGCGTCGGCGACGCGCAGGAAGGGGCGGTATCGATCGGCGCCGACGAGCTTCGCATGCTCGCCGAGGCGGCCAGCCAGCTCGACGAGGAGTTTCGCGAGGCGCTCGACGACGGGGTCGATTTCGAGTCCTTCGCGCAGATCGGCGATGCGATCGAGCGCTACGCGAGCGCGATCGCCTACGTCGGTCTCGTCGCGGTGAGCGACGCGTGGTTCGCCTGGCAGCGCAATCTCGAGCGCTTCGCGAACGAGCCGACCGGTTTCGGCGCGCAGCATCGCACGCTGCTCGAGCGGCTGCCCGCTCTGTGGTCCGCGCTGTTCGCAGCGCCGTCGATCGATGCCGCGCGCCGGGCGCTCGCTCCGATCGCCGATCCGGCGTGGCCCGTTCCGGTCGACCCGCCGACGCTCGACGCCGCGCGGCGCGCATTCGGCGCCATCGTCACCGTCGGCACCCGTCGCGTCTCGGTCGGCGACGACGACCTCGACGAGGCGTCGCTGTCGCTCGCGATTCCGCCCGATGCCGATCGAGACGTCGTCGACAACCTGCTGCGCGAACTGCCGCTGCTCTCGACGGCGTTCTCGGCGTCGATCGAGCGTGCGCAGGCGGGTTCGCGCGACGATCTCGCCGAGGCGCAGCGCATCGCGCATACGCTGAAGGGCTCGGCGAACACGGTCGGTGTGCGCGGCATCGCTGCGCTGACGCACCGGCTCGAGGATCTGCTGCAGCTGCTCGAAGCGGTCGACGAGCCGCTCGCCCCGGCGCTCGCGCACGTCCTGTCCGATGCCGCCGATTGCCTGGCCGAGATGAGCGAGGCGGTCGCGGGGCTGGGCGGCTCGCCCGCCGATGCGCTCGACGTGCATCGCCGCGTGCGCGAATGGATCGCGCGCCTGCTCGAATCGCCCGAAGCGGCGCGCGCGTCCGCGGCGCCCGACGCGTTGGCGTCGTCCGCCCCGACCGCTCCGACCGCCGCCACGTCGTCCGCCCCGACCGCCGTGGCGACCACCGGTCCGGCTGCCTCGCCGGCTGCGGCCGATGCCGCGTCGCCGCTCCTCGAGCCGGCGCCGTCCGCTTCGCCGTCGACGCCGGTCGCCGAGCCGGCGCAGGACGCCCGAAGCGCACCCGGCGCCGATGCCGCGTCGCACGAGTGGCTGCGCGTTCCCGCATCGCTGATCGAGCGCCTGCTCGCGTTCGCCAACGAAGCGTCGATCCTGCTCTCTCAGGCCCAGGAGCAGGCGGTCGAGGTCGACCGCGTGCGCTCGACGCTGGTGGGCGGCACCGATCAGTTGCAGGACCTCGCCGCCGAGCTCGAACGGCTCGTCGACCTGCGCGGATCGATGCTCAGCGACCGCCGCGAACGCGAGGACTTCGACCCGCTCGAGCTCGACGAGCACAACGACCTGCAGATGGTGTCGCGCCGGATCGCCGAATCCGGCGCCGACGGGCGACTGATCGAGCAGCAGCTCGGGCGCAACGTCGCCGCGCTGCGCGATTCGCTGTCGCAGCTCGAGCGCCTGCAGGTCGATCTGCGCGAAGCGGCGCTGCAGACGCGCACGGTGCGCATCGACACGATCGTGCCGCGCTGGATGCGCACCGTGCGGCAGGCTGCCCGGATGGCTTTGCGCGAGGCGGCGCTGCACGTCGAGGGCGAAACGATCGAGATCGATTCGCAGCTGCTGCAGGCGCTCGTCGAGCCGATCGGCCATCTGCTGCGCAACGCGGTCGACCACGGAATCGAGGCGCCGAGCGAACGCGAGCGGCTCGGCAAGCCGCGCGCGGGCCGCGTCACGCTGCGCTTCGCGCGCGACGGCGGCGACCTGCTGATCGAGTGCGGCGACGACGGTCGCGGCCTCGACCTCGCCGCGGTCCGGGCGCGCGCGATCGCGCTCGGACTCGTCGCCCCCGACGACGCGCTTCCGGATGCGGCGCTCGCCCGCTTCGTGCTCGCTTCGGGTTTCTCGACGCGCGAGCGGGCCACGCAGTTGTCCGGCCGCGGCATCGGTCTGGACGTCGTCGAGCGCACGGTTCGCGAGCAGCGCGGGTCGATCGATCTCGACACGCAGCCGGGTGCGGGGATGCGCCTGCGCCTGCGCCTGCCGCTGCGGCTCGCCGCGCTGCCGGTCGTCGTCGTGCGTTCGTCGACGCACGTGCTCGGGCTCTCGGTGCGCGACGTCGAGCGCATCCTGGCCGAAAACGATGCGGCGACGGACGCGCCGCACCCCGATCGGCTGGTACGGCTCGAGGACGTGCTCGGCCTGCCCGAGGACGCTTTCGCGCCGGCCCCGGGCACCGAAGCCGGTCCGTCGGTCGTGCTCGAGGTGCGCATGCCGGCCGGCGAGCGGATCGGCGTGCGCGTGCCGGAGCCCGGACAGCCGCGAAACGTCGTGCTGCGACCGCTGGCGTCGTTCGTCCCGTCGATTCCGGGGCTCGAGGGCGCGACGGTGCTCGGCGACGGTGCGGTCGCTCCGGTCTACGACCTGCCGCGCCTGCTCGCGTTGCGCGAGGGCGCGCGGGCCCGGCCGGCGCTGCGGGCGACGCGACCCGCGCTGCCGGTGTGCCTGGTCGTCGACGACTCGGTCAGCGTGCGCCGGATGATGGAGCAGTTCGTGCGCGACCTGGGCTACCAACCCGACAGCGCGGGCGACGGCGTCGAGGCGCTCGAGCACGTGCAGCGGCGTGTTCCGTCGATCGTGCTGGTCGACCTCGAGATGCCGCGGATGAACGGCGTCGAATTCGTCCGCGCGCTGCGCGCCGACGCCGGCACGCGCCACGTCCCGGTCGTCATGATCACGTCGCGCTCGTCGGACAAGCATCGCGCGCTCGCGCGCGACGCCGGGGTCGACGTCTTCCTCACCAAGCCGTACACCGAGGACGCGCTCGCATCGCACATCACGGCGCTGCTGCAGGCGCGAAGCGCCGATCGCTGAGCGTCGCCGGCGGGGCAAACGGCATTCGACCGTCGATCGGCCGCGCGACGCCTTTCCGCCCACGGGCCACGTCGCCGCCCGGGCACGCTTGTTCGCCTCTCGCGGCTGAGATAGCATCGGACGAGCCTGGAGAAGAAAAAGCGGAAACCGGGCGCCGTTCCGGAGGTCGCATGCAGGTCAGCGAAGTGCTTCGGGTGAAGGGCAACGCACTCTTCACCGTGACGCCCGAATCGATGCTGTCGGATTGCATCGTCACGATGGCCGAGCACGACGTCGGCTCGCTCGTCGTGATGGA
>JAKFES010000130.1:0-6248 GCA_036675585.1 Burkholderiaceae bacterium | reverse complement strand
GGCTGGCGACAACGGCGAGCGCAGCGCCCAGCCGGCAACCGACGAGGATCAACGGAGCATCCGATTCCCGTTGCGCACTCGCGACCATGCGGCGGCAATCGTCGAGCCACCGCTCGACGGTGGCTTCTTCGAAGCCCGCGCTGCTGTCTCCGGTGCCATGGAGGTCGAACGCGGTCGAGCCGACTCCGCGCTCGACCAGCGCCTCGGCGGTCAGGCGAACCATGCGCCGCGTCTGGTTCATCTCGTCGCCGAAAGCGGGAACGAAGAGCACGTGTGCTCGCGGCGCAACCGGCGGGAACCGGCACACCGCCAGGGTGCGATGACCGTCGAGATCCTCGAAGTTCGCGGTGAGCCGACGGCGTGTCACGCGACGAGCCCCCGCGCGACGAGCTCGACCGACACTGCACGCGAAAACGCTGCTTCGTCGCTCAGGCGCTGCAGGTCGAGCACCGAGTCGAGCCGCCATTCGCCGTCGAGCATGGCCCTGTATCGCCCCAGCACCGAAGGTGGGATGCCGGCGCCTTGAAGCCTGCGGCGCGTCGCATTGATCAGCGGCCGAGCGATCACCGGTCGAATCCGCGTGGCCCACTCCGATCGACGTGCACTTGCGCTCGGTCCGTCGCTGAACCGAAAGCCATAGCTGGAGCGGTAGCGTGCGATACCGGGGTGCAATGCGTCGATGAGCGCGCTCTGCAAAGCCCCGGCGTTCTTCCACGCGAGTGGCAACGAACACGCGACGCGCACTGCGGGCAGGTCGACGAGCGGCGTCGCGAAGTAGCCGCTGCGAAGGGCGACGCCGTTGTTCACGCCCATCCAGTAGTGACAGCGAAACAGCGGGTACACCCGTTCGATCTGCTCGCGACTCAGGCGTCCGTCCTCGTCGGCCCCACCGACGCAATGCGCGATGGAGTCGGCCAGGCGGGCTTGATAGGTACTCAGCGCACGAGGACCTCTCAACACGCGAGCGTCGAAGCCGCGGTAGAAAGCGCGAACGACGTTGACCGGTCGGAAAGGTCGGTCGGGCAAGTGGAAGAAGTTTCGAAAGATCTCGCCGCCGCCGCCGTTCAACGCGATATGTCCGTCGGCGCTTTGTGCGATGCGCGTACGCCGATCGGCACCGGGGTCGAGCACGCCGTCGTTCGGCAGCCCGTCGAAGAACCGTGCGCTGGAAACCAGTTCCTCCAGGTCCGGAATACCCAGTTGTGCATTGAGCGCTCCCTTGTCGATTGCCTGCAGCCGGAGCCCTTCGGAGTGAGCGATTTCCGTAGCGATCGCGACATCGCTGGAACTCGCATCGCCGTACACGAACAGATCGGGTTGCTCGTGCTGCTCGAGCAATCCGGCGACGATCAACCGGGAGTCGAACCCGCCGGAAAGCGCTGCACGCGTCCGCTGCGGGAACGCCGAGGCAATCTCCGCGAAGACCTTTCGCAAGTGGACGACGAGCGCCTCGCGCGCCTGGTCGGCGCTTCGGATTCGATCCTTCCCGTGCCATGCCTCGGGCGCCAACCAGCGATGCGGCCGACGATGGCGAAGGTCGATGGCCTGCCCGAGCCCGAGCCGCTCGACACCGGCTGCGACGGTACGCTCGGAATGCGACGCACCGAGCAGTACGTACTCGACCGCGGCGCCCTCGTCGATGCCGTTACTGCCCTCGTAGGCGCGCGCTGCCAGCCAACTCGTGCTGTGGAACCGGCCGTCGGAAGATCCAAAGACATGCACGAATCCCGGTGCATCGTTCCAGAGCCAGGCCGACGCGCCCCGCTGAAGAAAGATCGCGTGGCAACCGCGAATCTCGTCGGCTTCGATCGCGCCGGGCAGATCGGTCGCCCCCGCGCCCGACACCGTTGCGTTCGGCCCCGCATCGCGCAGGAGCCGCAAGAGCGCGTCTCGGCCGAAAGCGCCTCGGTACCAGAGCGGACCGACACAACAGGCAAATCCGTCGTCGAGCCGAACCGCGTCGATGTGCTCCTCCGGCAGCGCCGTGTCGCCGGTCGTCCAGCCGCGAAGCGACACGGTTTCCCAATCGAAGCGAACGGCCGGGACGAAACCCTGCGCAGCGAGCGAAGTCTCGGCGCGCCGCACCTGTTCCGCGTCGCTTTCGATGGATACCGAAAGGGCATTGAGCAAAGACGGTTCCTCTGTTTACTGCGCGCCGACGAGCGAAACCGACACGTTCGATCCGCCGTCCGCTCCTTTGGGCACTTGCAGGTACCCTTCGCCGACCCATACGTTGTCGTTCAGCGATGCACTGCTCGCGCCCTTCGCGACCCGGACGAAAACGGCTGCGTCCGCTGCCCGGTTCACGACGGTGTTGTGCGACATGCGCAGATCGTTGCTCGGCCAGCGATAGCCCTCGGCGCCGAAGGAGACGATGACCGGGTTGTCCGAATTCGGCGCCTGCTCGATGAGATTGCCGAACACATCGGCGATCCCGCCATCGGGAAACTCGAGCTCGTAGCTCGCGGTTCCGTCTCCGTCGACCAGCCGGTTGTGGCGAAGCACGTTTTCGCGTGCACGCGATTTCACGAGGTGGCCCCTGCGTGCCGCGTTCGAACTGCTCGCGGTCATCGTGAAGCGCGCGATCGCTCCGATGTACACGTTGTGATACCAGTGATCGCCATCCAGCGGGCCGCTGAACCTGCACCCCTCGATCATCACTTCGCTGCCCGGATCGTTTCCCGTCAGAAGGCCCATCTGGTTGTTCAGGAAGCGCGAGTCGCGAAGGACCAGCCTCCCGCGTTCGAAACGAATTCCCGCTCCATTGCGATGCGCTACGCGTGCGCCGACGAAATCGAAGCCCTCGATCTCGAAGTCGCCGTTCCGGATCACCCAGATTCCCTTCCCCTCCGCAGCCCGACCCTCGGCCATCAGGACTGCACGCCCGCCGACGGCGCGAAGCGTCAGGCGCTTCTGCGACCAGACCGCGACGTCGCCCCGGTACACGCCAGCCTGTACCTCGACGACGTCGCCGTCGCGTGCCACACGTGCCGCGGCAGCGATCGTGGCGACGTCGCCCGACGGACCGACGCGCACGATCGCACCGCCGCCCTCGCCGAAACAAGGGACCGCGAACGCCGACGACGCGAGAAAGATCGCCGCCGCTACCCGCACAGGCCGGTCACTCCTGGAACGCCCCCGGCAACGACGGCGCGCCGGACAACGACACCATTCCGCGCTCATGTCGGTACTGGTAACGCGGCGTCCATTGCGTCGGCGCATCCGCAGTCGTGCCCGATCGCTCGAAAGGCGCTGTTTCGGCAAGCCGGTAGTCACCGCTCGCCGGCTCGCGCAAGGCCGCGAGGGGAACGCGCCGGTTACCCTCGTCGACCGACGGAGCCGGGACGAGAAGGTCTCCCGTGCCCGCCCACACGTTGTCGACGAGCGTCGCTCGCGCGTTGCCCGCCGCGACCCGGACGAACACCGCGTTTTTCGCACCCGAATTCACGACCGTGTTGTGCGACATCACCAGCTCGTTGACCGGCCAGCGATAGCGCTCGGCGCCGAAGGAAACGATCACCGGGTTCTGCGTTTTCGATGACTGCTCGATGACGTTGCCGACGACGAGCGCGCGTCCGCCGTTGGGGAACTCGAGCTCGTAGCTCGCGTTGCCGTCCTCGTCGGTGAGCCGGTTGTAGAGGATCTCGTTCTCGCGCGCGCGTGTCTTCAGCAGGTGCCCGACGCGCCCGTGCCGGAACCAGCTCGCGCGCACTTCGAGCCGCGCGATCTTTCCCGCATACACGCCATGGCTGTATCCGTCGCCATGGCCATTGCGCGAGAACAGCGACCGCTCGATCACGAGCGTGGAGACACCGTCGTTCGAGGTAAGGATTCCGTTCTCGTTGTCGATGAAGCGCGAATCGCGAACGACCAGCGTGCCGTGATCGAAGCGGATGCCCGCGCCGTTCCGGTCGGGCACGCGTGCGCCGACGAAGTCGAAGCCCTCGACCTCGAAATGCCCGTTGCGAATCACCCAGATGCCCTTGCCTTCGGCCGACTTGCCGTCGGCGATCAGCACGGCGCGCCCGCCGACCGCGCGAATCGTCAGGCGCTTTTGCGTCCAGACCGCGACGTCGCCGCGGTATTCGCCCGCCTGGACCTCGACCGTGTCGCCGTCGCGCGCCCGCTTGGCCGCCTGCGCGAGGGTCGGAACATCGCCCCCGGGTCCCACGGTGATCGTCTTTCCCGGCCGCATCGCTTCGCCGCTGCGGGCTTGCGCCGTCGCCGGCGTGGCCGAAGACCGTTGCGTGCGTTTCGCCGCCTCGTCCTTCGCCGATGCGTCGCTGCGGGCCACCGGCGGCGCGCCGGCCCCGACGGTCGGGTCGCCCCGGGTCGGACCGAGCGGCTGTGCACAACTCGACAGGAGCAGCGCCGCGAAGAACGCGGCCGAGCGCACGGCCGCGAGCGCAGCACGGGTCGGGCCCTGTCGGACCGAACTTCGCCCGATCATCGGGCCGAGTCCAGCTCGCGCTCGGGGGCCGACAGCACGCCTCGCCGCAGCGCGCGTTCGTAGACACCGGCGTAGCGCTGCACCGACGCGCGCCAGTTGCGCTCGCGCTCGACGAACGCGCGCCCGCGTTCGAGCACGCCGCCGAACTCGCCGATGCGCTGCAGCGCCTCGATCGCGCAGCCGGCCAGCGCCCCGACGTCATCGTGACGGAAGAGGAATCCGGTGACGCCGTGCTCGATCAGCTCCCGGTGTCCGCCGACGTCGGAGGCGAGCACGAGCCGCTGCTGCGCCATCGCTTCGAGCGGCTTGAGCGGCGTGACGAGATCGGTGAGTCGCATCGACTTGCGCGGAAACACGAACGCATCGATCAGCGACGAGTAGGCCGGAACCCGCCCGTGCGGCACGCGACCCGCGAAGATCACGCGGTCGGCGATGCGCAACCGCGCCGCCTGCGCGCGCAGCGCCGACTCCTGCGGCCCGCCGCCGACGAGCAGGACGCGCGTCTTCGGGCGCTCGCGCACGATGGCGGGCAGCGCCTCGAGCAGCAGGTCGAGTCCTTCGTACCCGTAGAACGAACCGATGAAACCGAGGACCTGCGCGCCGCGCAGATCGTGCTCGGCCTCGAGCGCCCGGTCGCGCTCGCCCAGCGGCGGGAAACGCTCGATGTCGACCGCGTTGGGGATGACCGTGACGTGGGCGGGCTCGATCCCCCGCGCGACGATGTCGTCACGCAGCCCCTCGCAGATGCAGGTGATCTCGTCGGCCTTGCGCAGCACGTGCGTCTCGATCGCCCGCGTGAGCGTGTAGCGCAGGCCGCCTTCGCTGGAAGTCCCGTGGTCGACGGCGGCGTCTTCCCAGAACGCGCGCACCTCGTAGACGACGGGAATGCCGAGCACCTCGGCGGCCTGCAACGCAGCGAGCCCGTTCAGGCACGGCGAGTGCGCATGCAGCAGGTCGACGCCTTCGTGGCTCGCGACCTCGACGATCCGGTGCGCGAGCGTGCGCACGACGTCCCATTGCCGCAGCACCGGCAGCTTCGCCAGCCCGCCGGGAAAAGTGCGATGGAAGACGAGCCCTTCGACCGTTTCCTGCGTGAGCCCGCTCGCGCCCCGCGCCGAGGCCGCGTGCTTGGCCGACGTCAGGTGCGAGGTGTTCCAGCCGAGCGCGCGCTGCGCGACGACGATCGAGCGCGAGCGGAACGTGTAGCCGCTGTGCAGCGGAATCGAGTGATCGAATACGTGAAGGATGTGCTCGTTCATGCGGCTGTCGCGGGTTCGAGCAGGCGGTCCACGATGCGCAGGTTCGCCCGCCAGCCGAACGATTCTGTCACACGCTCACGGCCCGAAGGGTTTTCGCGCCGGGCGGCGAGCGCGATCACCGCATCGGCAAAGCCCGCCGGGTCGTCGTGCACGGCGAAGCCGTCGCCGACCGGCAGGTTCAGCCCGCTGGCGGCCGCGTGCGTGCACACGACCGGGCGCGCCATCGCGAGTGCCTCGAGCACCTTGTTCTGCGTGCCGCGGGCGATGCGCAGCGGCGCCACGGCGACGTCGGCGTGCGCGAGATACGGCCGCACGTCGGGCACGCGCCCGGTCACGTGCACGCCGTCGCGGCGCTCGAGCGCACGAACCGCCGGTGCGGGATTGCTGCCGACGATGAAGAAACGCGCCTGTGGCGCGCGCGCGCGCACCCGTGGCCAGATCTGCTCGACGAACCATTCGACGGCGTCGACGTTCGCCCAGTAATCCATCGCCCCGGTGAAGACGACGACCGGCGTTGCCGACCCGGCCGTCGCGCCGGG
>JAKFES010000102.1:0-6254 GCA_036675585.1 Burkholderiaceae bacterium | reverse complement strand
CGCCCGGCGCGCGCACGGCGGGAACCGTGGGCATCGTCGACGGCGCGGGCACCACCGACGGCGCGGGCATCGGGCTCGGCGGTGCGACGGCGGGCGCGGGTGCGACGATCGTCGGCGGCGGCGTCGGGGTCGGCGCAACGACGGTGGTCGTGGGCGCGGGCGCCGGCTCGGGCGGCGGGGTCGTCGCCTGCTCGCGGACGCGCAGCTCGCGATACAGTCCGCCGCCCTCGACGCTGCCGCGCACGGTCCCCGCGCCTTCGACGCGCTTGCGGCACGCTTCGCGCTGTTCGGGCGGCAGCGGCGCGCAGCGGGCGAGCGCGTTCTGGCGGAACCGTTCGTCGTCGTTCGCGAGATGGCCTTGTCGCGCCGCCTGCGCCGCGGCGCCCGCCTCGCGCAGGCACGCCTGCTGGTCGGCGCCGGTGCGTCCGCTCAGGCAGACGGCACGGTCGGCCAGGTACTGCTCGCGGATATCGGATTCGCTGCGCGCTTGCGCCTGCGCGGGCGATGCCGTCGTCCACAGGACGCTCGCGAGCGCGGCGACCACGGCCGCGGCGGCGAGCGACGAGGCGTTCGGTTTCATCGCGCGTTCCCTCCATGAACTCCCGAAGGGGAGTGTGCAGCAAGCGGCGTTCCGCCGCTCGCGCGGGGTTCCGCTTCCGCCGGACGGATTCTGCGTACGCGACCGAGCAGGCGCTGCAGCGCCGCCGACCGCTCGTGCGCGTCCGGCGTCTGCAGCCATTGCACGCGCTCGCCGACCCGCGTCGCGAAGGGCACGCCGTCGCGGTAGAGCACGCGGTTTCCGGCCACGCGCGGCACGCGCGCGCCGGGCAGTACGCCGCCGAGCAGGTTGCCCGGATCGCACGACGACACGCAGACCCACTCGGGCGATTCGGGCGCTCGGCGTCGCACCCGGCGCAGCAGCGCGATCGCCTCGGGCAGCGCGAACTGCTCGCCCGACAGGCCGGCGATGAAGCGCCCGCCGCGGATCTCGCCGCGCGCCTCGAGCCGCTGGTAGATGCGGACGAGATCGCGCCACGGCGGCAGCCACGGCGCCTCGCGTTCGAGCAGGCGCCAGCAGACGACGCCGTAGCGGCGCAGCAGCGTGCGGGCCGCGTGCTCGGTGTCGCCCGGCAGCGGCGCGTCGGGGCGGCGTCCGACCAGCGACCAGCGCCCGGCGTCCTCGATTCCCGACAGCGACGCGTTGCGGCGCGCGCGCGCGCCGGTGACCGTGCGCCGCGACGGCGGCACGAGCAGTGCCCGCAGTCCGGCATAGCTGTCGCAGCGCACGCGGCCGTGCAGGACGAGCTCGCTCAGGCCGTCCTCGAGCTCGCTGCGCAGCAGGCGCGTTCCTTCGCCGATCTCGTCGAGAAACGACGCACCGTGCGTTTCCAGGTGGCGCAGCACGCGCTGCGCACGCGCACTCGGCGCGACGTCGTCGTGCGGCTTCGGCGCGAGCCGGGTCCACAGCGGCACGCCCGCGCGCGGCAGCAGCAGCACCGGCGTCGCCCGCAGCGACGTGCCGGCCGGCGTGCGCGCGCCGTCGACGGCCGACGGGCGCAGCCGCGTCCAGGCGATACGACCCGCCGTGCACAGCTCGTCGAGCCAGCTCATCTCGTAATCGTCGACGCGCGCCGGCAGCAGTTCGCTCTCCCAGACCGCCGCCGGGGCTTCGAAGCCCTCGAGTTGCGCGAGGATCGCCGCGAGCGCCTGCGCGCCGCTCACCCGGGTCGATTCCGCCACGTGCTGCCAGGCGAACAAAAAGCGCGCGAAGTCGCGTGCCTCGACCGGCTCGATCTCGCGGCGCAACTGCTGCAGCGTGAGCCGATGGATGCGCGCGAGCAGGTGTCGTTCGCACCATTGCTCGTGCCGCGCGTCCGGGGTGAAGCGTCCGCGCAGCACGCAGCCCTCCTGCTCGAGCGCGGCGAGCGCCGCTTCGGCGTCGGCGCGCGGGACGCCGATCGGCGACGCGAGCGCGTCGGACGAGACGGGCCCGTGCGCACCGAGCCGGCCGCGCACGAGTTCGCGCAGCGCCTCGTCGCGCGCCCATGTATGCCGGTCGTATTCGGCCGGGGCCTCGATCACGGGGTTCGCGGTTGCGCCGGGAAAGACCGCGCGCACGAGCGGCAGGCGTTCGGCCGCGACCCACAACGATCGCGCGCCGGCGCCGTGCGCAACGAGCAGGCACGTCGCACGCCGCGCCGCCGCGAGATCGTCGAGCCAGCGCGTCCATTCGGGCGCCGCGCTCGACTCGTCGATCGTCAACGCCACGATCGCGGTCAGTGCCTCGTGCAGCTCGTCGGCGTTGCGCGCCTGCGGCCACGCTTCTCTGCGCACCGCGTCGATCGCGCCGGCGTCGAGCCGGCCGAGGTCGTCGGCACCGTCGGGATCGACGTGCCGTCGATTGCGCACCGCCTGCGTGCGCCGTTCCTCGAGCGGCGCGTCGTCGAGGAACGCGTAGACGCGCGCGGCGATCGCCTCGGAGGCGAACGGCGACGGCTCGACGACGTCGCGCGCGAGCACCTCGATGCGCCCGCTTTCGATCGCCTGCAGCAGGCGCAGCCAGCCGGGGGCGTCCATCGCGTCGTTCAGGCAGTCGTGCAGCGTCTGTGCGACGAGCGGGTGAGCGGGAATCTCGCGTTCGCCGGCGAGGTTCTCCGCGCAGGCGAGCTGATCCGGGAACACCGCGGCGAGCAGGTCCTCGGATTTCATCCGCTGCAGGGGCGGGGCGACCTTGCGCCCGCCCACGAAGCGCGGCAGCGCGAGCGCGGTCGTCGCGTTCCAGCGCCAGCGTGCGCCGAACAGCGGCGCATCGAACAGCGCCTGCACGAGCACGTCGAGCGCGCTCGTCGAATGCAGGTAGCGCGCGACGTCCTCGAGCGCGAAGCTGTGGCTCGTCGACAGCGACACGACGATGGCGTCCTCGGTGGCCGCCGCCTGCAGCTCGAAATTGAACTTGCGGCAGAAGCGCTTGCGCAGCGCGAGCCCCCAGGCGCGGTTGATGCGGCTGCCGAATGCCGAGTGCACGACCAGTTGCGAGCCGCCCGATTCGTCGAGGAAACGCTCGAGCACGATGCGCCGCTGCGTCGGCAGCGTGCCGAGCCCGATGCGTGTGCGGTGCAGGTAGTCGACGATCTGCGCTGCCGCCGCCTCGTCGAGCCCGACCCTCGAGACGAGCCATGCGCGCGCCTCGTCGCACCCGGCGCCCGGCGCCTGCGCGGCGTGGGTTTCGGTGCGCCCGCCGCCGGACCCTTCTCCGGCCGACGGCCGTGGGGCCGGCGCGAGCCGCTGCTCGATCTCCTCGCGCAGCCGCGAGACGCCGAGCGAGAGCTCGTCGCTGCGACCGGGCGCTTCGCCGAGCCAGAACGGAATGCTCGGCGGCGCGCCGCGTGCATCCTCGACGCGAACGCGGCCGGGCTCGACGCGCAGGATCCGGTAGCTCGTGTTGCCGAGCTGGAAGACGTCGCCCGCGAGGCTCTCGACGGCGAAATCCTCGTTGACGCTGCCGACGGCCAGCGCGTCGGGCTCGAGCACGACGATGTAGTCGCCGGTGTCCGGAATGGTCCCGCCCGAGGTCAGCGCGGTGAGGCGCGCCCCGCGGCGCGGCCGCAATCGCCGGTGGACGGCGTCGCGATGCAGCCAGCCCGAACGTGCACCGCGGCGCGTCGAGAAGCCCTCGGAGAGCATTCGCACGACCGCGGCGTAGTCGTCTCGTGCGAGCGTCGCATACGGCCACGCGCGCCGCACGAGGTCGTAGAGCTCGTCCTCGCCGCATTCGTCGGCGGCAACCTCGGCGACGATCTGCTGCGCGAGCACGTCGAGCGGCGCGACCGGGATGCGCAGCGCATCGAGCTCGCCGCGGCGCACGCAATCGAGCAGCGCCGCGCACTCGACGAGCTCGTCGCGCGTTCCGGGGAACAACCGCGCTTTCGGCGTCCCGCCCACCGCATGACCCGAACGGCCCGCGCGCTGCAGGAAGGTCGAGATCGATCGCGGCGAGCCGATCTGGCAGACGAGGTCGACGTCGCCGATGTCGAGCCCCAGCTCGAGCGATGCGGTCGCGACGAGCAACTGCAATCGGCCCTGCCGAAGTCTGCGCTCGGCGTCGAAACGCGTCTCGCGCGAGAGGCTGCCGTGGTGCGCCGCGACCTTGTCGTGGCCGAGCCTTTCGGCGAGATGGCGCGACGCGCGCTCGGCCATCCTGCGTGTGTTGACGAACACCAGCGTGGTGCGGTGCATGCCGGCGAGCGCGGCGAGCTGGTCGTAGACCTGTTCCCACTGGTCGTTCGACATTACCGCGGAAAGCGACGTCGGCGGGACCACGAGCGCGAGGTCGCGTTGCTTCGCGTAGCCGATGTCGACGATGGCGCAGTCCGCGCGGCCGCCGTGCACCGCGCTCGTGCCGACGAGGAAACGCGCGACCTCGTGGATCGGCTTCTGCGTTGCCGACAGGCCGATGCGCACGAGCTGCTCGCCGTGTGCGGCGCGAGCAAGCTTGTCGAGGCGCTCGAGCGAGAGCGCGAGATGGCTGCCGCGCTTCGACGCCGCAACCGAGTGGATCTCGTCGACGATCGCGGTGCGTGCGCTGCGCAACATCGCGCGCCCGCTCTGGGAGCCGAGCAGCACGTACAGCGACTCCGGCGTCGTGACCAGCACGTGCGGCGGCTTGCGCAACGCGAGCGAACGTTCGCGCTGCGGGGTATCGCCGGTACGGACCGCCGTGCGGATCTCGAGCTCGGGCAGCCCGAGCGCCGCGAGCTCCTGGCGAATGCCGGCCAGCGGCGCCTCGAGATTCGTGTGGATGTCGTTCGACAACGCCTTCAGCGGCGAGACGTAGACGATCGTCGTTTCGTCGCGTAGCCCGCCGTCGCGCAGCCCCTTGCGCACGAGCGCATCGATCGCGACCAGAAAGGCGGTCAGCGTCTTGCCCGATCCGGTAGGCGCGGCGACGAGCGTGTGGCGTCCGGCGGCGATGGCCGGCCACGCCGCGAGTTGCGCGGCGGTCGGCCCGCCGGGGAACGCCCGGCGGAACCAGCCGCTGACGGCGGGGTGCAGCGAATCCATCCCGTCATCTTGACCGATCGCGCGCGCAAGCATCGTGCGCGCCGCAAGTCACTCGTCGTCGGGGGCCGGCTCTTCGAGCCGCTGCATGCAATCGTCGAGCAGCGCGTGCAGCGCCGAGACGCGGGCCTCGCCGAGCCGCTCGTTCAGGGTGAGCTGCGCCTGCTTCCACGCCTTCCGGGCTTCGGCGCGCAGCAGGCGCCCGGAGGCGGTCGCGCGCACCGCCCGGCTGCGCTCGTCGTCGCCCGGGCCGATCTCGACCCACCCGGCTGCGACGAGCGGCTGCAGGTTGCGCGTGAGCGTCGATGCGTCGAGCTTCATGCTGCGTGCGAGCTCGCCGGGCCGCAGCGGGCCGAGCAGCACGATGTGCGAGAGCAACGAGTACTGCGTGTTCTTCAGCCCGGTGCGCGCGACGTACGCATCGTAGTGCCGCGTGACCGCGCGGCTGAACTGACGCAGCTTCAGGTTCGTGCACCCGCGCGGCTTGACCTTTTCCCGCATGCGAATTATTGTACCTGCAATGATTGCGCATGCAAAGGTTGCCTGCGCAACCTGCAGGAGCCGCACAATGAACGTAGCGACGAAGGGTGAAAACGCGGGCGCGGCGAAGAGCGTCGAGGAAACGATCGCGCGCTGGCGTGCGGACGAGGCGCGGGTGCGCGCGCAGATGCGCGAAATCGGCGTCTCGCGCCCCGATCAGGTCGCCGGGCTCACCGGCATGCAGATCTTCGAGGCGATGTTCGAGGGTCGCCTGCCGTGGGCGCCGATCGGCGACACGCTCGATTTCGTGCCGGTGCACATCGAGCCCGGTCACGCGGTTTTCCAGGGCGCACCCGGATTCGCGCACTACAACCCGCTCGGCACGGTGCACGGCGGCTGGTTCGCAACGCTGCTCGATTCGGCCGTTGCCTGCGCGGTGCATTCGACGCTTCCCGCGGGGAAGAGCTACACCACGGTGGAATTGAAGATGAACCTCGTGCGCGCGCTCACCGATCGGGTGCCGCTGGTTCGCGCCGAGGGCCGCGTCGTGCACCCGGGCAACCAGGTCGCCACCGCCGAGGGCCGGCTGTTCGGCCCCGACGGAAAGCTGTACGCGCACGCGACGACGACGTGCCTCGTGTTCGACGTGCGCACGCAGCGCCCGTCGGGCTGACCGTAGCTAGGGCCTGTTCACACTACGATCGTCCCCGCGCCGG
>JAKFES010000100.1:0-6281 GCA_036675585.1 Burkholderiaceae bacterium | reverse complement strand
GCCGTGATGCGTGCGGTCATTTCTTCTCTCCGGCGTAGCGGTTGCCTTCGATGCTGCGCCCGCCGCGCACCATCATGTCGCGGTATTCCTCCTCGCTCATGCCGGTCATGCTGCCGGCCATCTGCTGGAAGCTCTTGCCGTCGGTGGCGCCGATCTTGGCGAGGAAATAGATGTTGCCGCCGAGCGCGATGCACCGGTTCAGGTCGCGCGCGAGCACCGCCTGCTTCTGCTCCTCGGTCATCGGCCATTCGTCGAGGTACGCGCGCTCGTTCGCCTTGAAGCGCGCGCGGTTCCCGGCCTTCATCAGCGACATGCAGAACTGGTTCAGGTGATAGCCCATGCGCGACTGATCGGCATCGAAGATCGTCGTGCCGGGCACGTCCTTATACGGTTTGTCGAGCGCCATCATTCGCCTCCTGCAGCTCCGGCCAGTACAGCCGCATCGGATTGTCCACGAGCAACTTCCGCTGCAGCGCTTCGCTGCATGCGATGTGCGCAATGAAGTCGACCAGCAGTCCGTCGTCGGGCATGTGGTCCTTCAGGTTCGGGTGCGGCCAGTCGGTTCCCCACAGCACCCGGTCGGGGAAGGTCTCGACGAGGCGCCGTGCGAACGGGACGACGTCGCGATAGGCGTCACGCTCGCCGTCGAGCGCGGGCGGCCCCGACACCGACAGGCGTTCGGGACAGCTCACTTTCGACCAGACGTTCCCGTGTTCGTGCATCAGGCGCACGAAGCGCTCGAACTCCGGGCCGTCGACCGGCTTGCGCACGTCCGGGCGGCCCATGTGGTCGACGACGACGACCGTCGGGAGCGCGGTGAAGAAATCCCACAGCTCGGGCAGGTCCTGCGCCTCGAAATACACGACGACGTGCCAGCCGAGCGGAGCGATGCGCCGGGCGATCTCGAGCAGCACGTCGCGCGGCGTGAAATCGACGAGCCGGCGAACGAAATTGAAGCGCGTGCCCCGTACGCCGGCGTCGTGCAGCGCCTGCAGCTCGTCGTCGGAGATGTCGCGGCGTACCGTCGCCACGCCGCGCGCGCGGTTCTCCGAATGCACCAGCGCATCGACGAGCGCGCGGTTGTCGGCGCCGTGGCAGGTCGCCTGGACGATCACGTTGCGGCTGAAGCCGAGCCGGTCGCGCAGCGCGAACAGCTGCTCCTTCGAGGCGTCGCACGGCGTGTACTTGCGCTCGGGCGCATACGGGAACCGCGCGCCCGGGCCGAAGACGTGGCAGTGCGCATCGACCGCGCCTTCGGGCACGCGCAAGCGCGGAATCGACGGTGCCGGATGGAACGGCAGCCAGCCGGGCGTCCTCTCGAAAGCGCTCATCGTTGCACGTCCCGTTGCGCCAGAATTCGATCGGCGTGCCGGCGCCAGTCGCCTCGCGCGAGCCCCGGATCGCCGAACACGCCGCGCGCGGCCAGTTCGGCCACCCACGCCTGGCGGTTCGCGGTACCGGAGGCCGACCACGGCTCGAGCCCGATCTCGCGCACCGTGTTCGCCGATTCGCGCATCTCCTCGGCGCGGCGACGACCGTGCTGGATCACGCGCTCGAAGAAATAGCTGCCCTGCTTCTCCCAGTCGATTCCGGGGAAGGTCTCGGCCAGCGAGGCGAGCACTTCGTCCTCGACGCCCCATGCGCGCGCGGCGGTGAAGCTTTCGATGACCATCGCCTCCAGGCCCTTGATCATCACGCTGCGGCACATCTTCGTCGCCGAGGCGATGCCCAGTTCGGCGGGGCCCGCCTTGCCGGCGAAACCGAGCGCGGCCAGCAGCGGCTCGAGCGCGCCGGCGTGCGGGCCGCCGAGCAGCAGCGGAACCCGGATCCGGTACGGCGGAACCGACGTCATCACGGCGCCTTCGACGTAACGCCCGCCCGCCGCATCGATGCACGCGGCGGCGCTCTTCTTCGCGCCCGGAGAGGCGGAATTGAAGTCGAGGAACCAGGCGCCGCGGCGCAGCGACGGCGCGCACGCCTGCGCGACCGCGACGGCCTGGCTCGCCGTGACCGCCGAGACGACGAAGTCGGATTCGCGCGCGAGCGCGCCGTGTGATCCGGCGAGCACCACGTTGTGCGCGGCGGCGTGCGTGCGCAGCGGCGTCGCCGACTCGCCGGCGTCGAGCTTCACGTCGTAGGCGACGACGCGCTCGACGCCGCGCGCGCGCAGGTCTTCGGCCAGGATGCGTCCGACCTCGCCGTAGCCGACGAGGCCGATGCGCCAACGCAGCGGATCGGTGCCGACGTCAGTCGACATAGCGCAGTCCGGCGCGTGCGAGCGGCTCGCGCATCGAGTACATGTCGAGCCCGAGCACGCCGGAGGCGAGCTTCGCGCGCTTGTCGGCCTCGTTCGATTCCCGCTTCTCCGATGCGTCGGCGACCTGTGCGGCGATCGCCGCCGGAACGAAGACGACGCCGTCGTCATCGGCGACGACGACGTCGCCGGGGTGCACGAGCGCACCGGCGCACACGACCGATACGTTGACCGAGCCCAGCGTGGCCTTGATCGTTCCCTTTGCGCTCACCGCGCGCGAGAACACCGGAAACTGCATCGCGGTGAGGTCGCGCACGTCGCGCACGCCGCCGTCGATGACGAGTCCGCGCGCGCCGCGCGCGCGAAACGAGGTTGCGAGCAACTCTCCGAAGAAGCCGTCCTCGGAATCGGAGGTGCACGCGGCGACGACGACGTCGCCGTCGCGCAGTTGCTCGGCGGCGACGTGCAGCATCCAGTTGTCGCCCGGCTGCAGCAGCACGGTGACCGCGGTTCCGCACAGGCGCGCCCCGGCGTAGATCGGCCGAAGGTAGGGTCTGGCCAGCCCGACGCGCCCCATCGCTTCGTGGACCGTCGCGACGCCGAAGCGCGCGAGCTTCTCCACGGCCACCGGGTCGGCCCGTTCGATCGTGCGCCGGACGATGCCCAGCTCGTTCATCGACATGTCTGCGTTCTCCGTGGCGACGCGTTCAGCGGCCCTGCGCCGCGAGCGCGGCGTCGAGGCGGGGATAGACGCGGCGCGCGTTGCCCTCGTAGATCTGCGCGCGATCCTCGGCATCGAGGATCGTCGAGGCCTCGATGTAGCGCTTCGTGTCGTCGTAATAATGGCCCGTTTCGGGGTCGATGCCGCGCACCGCGCCGATCATCTCGCTGGCGAACAGGATGTTCTCGACCGGAATGACCTTGGCGAGCAGGTCGATTCCCGGCTGGTGGTACACGCAGGTGTCGAAGAAGACGTTGCGAAGCAGGTGCTCGCCGAGCAGCGGTTTCTTCAGCTCCTGCGCCAGCCCGCGGAAACGGCCCCAGTGATAGGGGACGGCGCCTCCGCCGTGCGGGATGACGAACTTCAGCGTCGGGAAATCGTGGAACAGGTTCGACGTGAGGCACTGCATGAACGCCGTGGTGTCGGCGTTCAGATAATGCGCGCCGGTCGTGTGGAAGCACGCGTTGCAGCTCGTGCTCACGTGGATCATCGCCGGGATCTCGTACTCGACCATTTTCTCGTAGATCGGGTACCAGTGCCGGTCGTGCAGCGGCGGCGACGTCCAGTGCCCGCCCGAAGGGTCGGGGTTCAGGTTGATCGCGACGAACCCGTATTCCTTCACGCACTTCTCGAGCTCGGGCACGCAGGTGGCCGGGTCGACGCCCGGCGACTGCGGCAGCATCGCGGCGCCGATGAAGCGATCGGGGAAGAGCCGGCTCACGCGAAAGCACAGCTCGTTGCAGATCGCCGCCCAGGTCGCGCTCGTCTCGAAGTTGCCGATGTGATGCGCCATGAAGCTCGCGCGCGGCGAAAAGATCGTCAGGTCGCTGCCGCGCTCGTTCATCTTCGCGAGCTGGTTCTTCTCGATCGATTCGCGCAGCTCGTCGTCGCCGATGCGCAGCTCCGCCGCCTTCGGCGAAGGCGTCGCGTCGGCGAGCGCGGCGATCTGGCGGTTGCGCCAGTTCTCGAGCGCCTTCGGTGCGGTGGTGTAATGGCCGTGACAGTCGATGATCATCCGTTCGTTCCTCGGTGGGGCCCCGCCCAGATCGATGCGGGAACCATCACTTCGCCGCGCAGGATCAGCCGGGCGGTACGCAGCAGCGCGGCGCGCACGACGTTCTGCGGGTTCTTCGGGTCGACTTCGAGCTCGACGCTGAACTCGCCGCTCGGGTGCTCGACCGAGACGGTCTTGACCCGCCCGTCGGGGACGCGGGCGATCGCGCGCGCGATCGAGCCCTCGAGCACGCACGCCGTGGCGACGGTGACCGCCGCCAGCACGCCGATCGCGTCGTGGCAGACGTGCGGGATGAAGCATCGTGTCGAGACCGCGCCGCCCGTGCGCGGCGTCGCGAGCAGGCACATTTTCGGATAGGTCTTCGTCGTGACGTCGCCCAGCCCCATCGCGCGGCCGGCCGCGAGGCGCAGCGCCTCGAGGCGCGACTTCAGCTCGGTGTCCCCGTTCAGCTGCACGACGCTCTCGTAGCCGGTGCGCCCGAAATCGGCCGCGCGCACGAGCACCATCGGCATGCCGTTGTCGATGCAGGTGGCTTCGACGCGACCGACGCCCTCGACGTCGATCGCATCGAGCGCGCGTCCGGTGGGCAGCAGGCCCGAGCAGACCGACCCCGCGGTGTCGAGGAAGCTGATCATCACCGCAGCCGAGGTACCGGGAACGCCGTCGATCCGCGCGTCGCCCGCGTACTCGACGCGTCGCCCGTCGGGCGTCCCCGGCGTGCAAACCGTGATGTCGCACTGCATGTCGGTGTTGCGCGTGAGCACGCGCAGCGTCGTCGTGTCGCCTTGCGGCTCGACCAGCCCGCGCTCGAGCGCGAAGGGGACGACGGCGGCGAGCATGTTGCCGCAGTTCGGCGTGGTGTCGACGGTTTCCTTCTCGGGCTGCAGCTGCGCGAACAGGAAGTCGAGATCGACGCCCTGGGTGCGGCTGCGCCGGACGATCCCGACCTTGCTCGTCAGCGGATGCCCGCCGCCGAGCCCGTCGATCTGCCGCGGGTGCGGCGATCCCATCACGGAGAGCAGCACGCGGTCGCGCAGGGCGACGTCGGGCGGGAGGTCTTCCTCGAGGAAGAACGGGCCGCGCGACGTTCCGCCGCGCATGAACAGACACGGGATGGCGGTTTGCATCGGGGCTTTCGCAAAGCGTGTGGACGCCCCGATTCTCGCACGCACCCCTGCAAAGTTCAGCGGTGCCGCCGCCGGCGCCGAGGTCGCGACGGCACCCACGGGCCGCGCCGGCGCGCCGCGCCGTGCGCGCTGCCGCGACGCCGATCGAGATTAGAATGCCTCGCCAATGGAACCGACCGGTGAACACCGCATGAGCCGTGATCCGCAGCCCGTCCCGCCGCCGGCCCTGTCGACGCTCGACGTGACGCCGGCCACCAAGGCGGCGATCCTGGTCGAGGCGATGCCGTACATCCGGCGTTTCCACGGCCGCATCGTCGTCGTCAAGTACGGCGGCAACGCGATGATCGACCAGCAGCTCAAGCAGAGCTTCGCGCGCGACGTCGTGCTGCTCAAGCTCGTCGGATTGAACCCGGTCGTCGTGCACGGCGGCGGCCCGCAGATCGAGCAGCTGCTCGCGCGCGTCGGCAAGAAGGGCGAGTTCGTGCAGGGCATGCGCGTGACCGACGCCGAGACGATGGACATCGTCGAGATGGTGCTCGCCGGCCAGGTCAACAAGGAAATCGTCGAGCTGATCAACACCGCCGGGGGACGCGCGGTCGGCCTCACCGGACAGGACGGCGGGCTGATCCACGCCCGGCGCATGCGCATCTCGATGAAGGACAGGCCCGACGAGCCGATCGACATCGGACAGGTCGGCGAGATCTCGCAGATCGACCCGGCGATCGTCCACACGCTCACGTCGAACGGTTTCATTCCCGTCATCGCACCGATCGGATCGGGCGAGGAGGGCGAGACCTACAACATCAACGCCGACGTCGTCGCCGGCAAGATGGCCGAGGTGCTGAAGGCCGAGAAGCTCGTTCTGCTGACGAACACGCCGGGTGTCCTCGACCGGGACGGCAAGCTGCTCACCGGGCTGACGCCGAAGGAGATCGACGCGCTGTTCGACGACGGGACGATCTCCGGCGGCATGCTGCCGAAGATCTCGTCGGCGCTCGAGGCGGCGCGCGGCGGCGTGAATTCGGTGCACATCGTCGACGGCCGCATCGACCACTGCCTGCTGCTCGAGATCATGACCGACCACGGCGTCGGCACGATGATCCGCGGCCGCTGACGCCGGCGTACGCGGTGCGTCGGCTGCGCCCGGTGCGCGCCCCGTCGACG
>JAKFES010000101.1:0-6318 GCA_036675585.1 Burkholderiaceae bacterium | reverse complement strand
GTGGAATGCATTCCACGCGCGAAAATACCCGAAATCCGGGTGCCGAGTCGCGACTCCCAGCGCGTTGCCCACCGCCGGCCGGTCCGGTTCGTCGCGAGCGACCGAACCGGCCGACCGTGGACAACGCTTGAAGCGCTTCGTGGCGTCCGCCGAATGGGGGCCGGCTCAGGGAACCCGCGCGCAGCGGAAGCAAGCACCTGCGCGCCCGCTGCAGAGGGCGCGCGCAGATGGCCCGCGCCTTTGCCCACGTCGAAGTTTCATCTGCGCCAACGTTTCATGCGTCGCGGGTGGCGCGCAGCGCAATAAGCCACTGATAGAGCCGCTGCGGCTCGCTACCGCGGCAACGCCGTCGACGCCGCGGTGCGCAGCGCCTGCGCCATCGCCTCGCCGGCAGCGGCGCCGAAGCGGCGCGTCAGCCGCTCGAGCAGGTTCTTGCGCGGAGAGAAATCGACGACGTTCTCGACCTGGATGACGTCGCGCGCCACCGATTCGAGCGTCCCGGTGGCATCGGCGAGGCCGAGTTCGATGCTGCGCTGGCCGGTCCAGACCAATCCGGTGAACAGCTCGTCGTTCTCGCGCAGGCGTTCGCCGCGCCCCTTGCGCACGACGTCGACGAACTGCGCGTGGATCTCCTCGAGCATCTTCTGGGCATGCCGCCGCTGCTCGTCGGACAGCGGCGAGAACGGGTCGAGGAAACCCTTGTTCTCGCCCGCCGTCAGCAGCCGGCGCTCGATGCCGAGCTTGTCCATTGCCGCGGTGAAGCCGAAGCCTTCCATCAGCACGCCGATCGAGCCGACGATGCTCGCCTTGTCGACGTAGATCCGGTCGGCCGCGACCGCAACGTAATACCCGCCCGATGCGCAGACGTCCTCGACCACCGCGTACAGCGGCGTGTCCGGGTGCGCGCTGCGCAGCCGGCGGATCTCGTCGTGGATGATCCCCGCCTGCACCGGGCTGCCGCCCGGGCTGTTCACGCGCAGCACGATCCCCGCGGTGTTGCCGTCGTCGAACGCCGTGCGCAACGCCTCGATGATGTCTTCGGCCGACGCTTCGCCGTCGGCGGAGATCACGCCGCGCAACTCGACGAGCGCGGTGTGCTTTCCGGTGGCCACCCGCGCGTCGCGCGCGAGCCACCCGCTCGCCACGACGAGCGCGAGCGCGATCCAGGCGAAGGTGACGAAGCGAAAGAAGATCGCCCAGCGCCGTGCGCGGCGCTGCTCGCGCAGTGCACCGAACACCAGCCGCTCGAGGACGTCGCGCTCCCAGCGGGCATCGGACGCCGTGCGCGGCGCGCCGGGTGCTTCGCTCGAGGGGCGCGCATCGCCCGCGTCGCCGTCGCGCGGCGTACCTGGATCGGTCATGAAGACGTTCCGACGGATGGTTTCGTGGATCGCACGACCCGCGGGTACGCCACGCGAACCCGGCCGTCGTGCTCCTCGCAATGAAGCGGCTCGAGCGCCGCGCCCGCACAGGGCCCGGCGATGCAGGCACCGGTGTCGGCTTCGAACAGCGCACCGTGCATCGAGCACACCAAGTATAGGCCGGAGGCATCGAAGAACCGCCCCGGCAGCCAGTCGAGTTCGGCCGCCCGGTGCGGGCAGCGATTGACGAACGCCCGAACGGCGCCGCGATGCCGCACGGCGAACGCGACGAGCGAAGGGCTCGCGGGCGGCCAGTCGAAACGCACGCCGTCTGCGCCGTCGACGAGAGCCTCGCCGGCACAGACGTCGATCCAGCCGTCGCGCGCAACGGGCGCCGTCGGGGCCGCCGCATGCCGCGCGTCGCGGTCGCCCGCCGCGCTCACGGGACCCGCGCGAGCAGCGCCGCGCGCAACTCGACGACCGAATCGACCATTGCGAGCGACGGTTCCGATTCGAGCTCGCTGCGCGGATGGGCCCCGTAGGTCACCGCGATCGCGCCGGAACCGGCGGCTCGCGCCATGCCGAGATCGTGGATCGTGTCGCCGACCACCAGCGCGTCGGCCGCTTCGACACCCAGCTCGTCGCAGATGTCGCGCAGCATCCATGGATCGGGCTTCGGCTCGCCCTCGTCGGCGCAGCGCGTGGTGAGGAAGCGGCTCGCCCAGCTCATCTGCTCGAGCGCGCGATCGAGCCCGGCGCGCGACTTGCCGGTCGCCACCGCGAGCCACGCCCCGGCGTCGACCAGTTCGCCGAGCAATTGCGGGATGCCCTCGAAAGGCTCGAGTTGCCCGTCGAGCGCGAAGTAATGGTGGCGATAGCGCGCGACGAACTCGGGCACCTGCTCGCGCTGGATCGACGGGACCGCCCGATGGATCGCCTCGAACAGGCCCAGCCCGATCACGTGCGATGCACGCTCGCGCGAGGGAATCGGAAGCCCCAGGTCGGCGGCCGCGGCGCGCAGCGCCTGCACGATCGCCGAAGTCGAATCGATCAGCGTGCCGTCCCAGTCGAAGACGACGAGGCGAAAGCGCCCGGGCTTCATGGTGTCGCTCCGGCCGCCGCGCACATCGCCTCGAAGGCCGGCGGCATCGGCGCCTCGATCCGCATGCGCTCGCCGCTGCGCGGGTGGCGGAACGCCATCGAATGCGCATGCAGGAACATGCGCCGGTGGCCGATCCGCGCCAGGCGACGGTTCAGTTCGAAGTCGCCGTATTTCTCGTCGCCGACGATCGGGCAGCCCATGTGCGCCAGGTGCACGCGAATCTGGTGCGTGCGCCCCGTCTCGAGCCGCGCCTCGACGAGCGAGAACGAACCCAGCCCGGCCAGCGTGAAGCGCGCGAGCCCGCTCACGTGCGTGATCGCCTCCAGCCCGTCGCGCTGCACGCTGACGCGGCGGTCGCCGTCGGGCGCCTCGTGACGATGCAGCGGAAAAGAGAGCGTGCGCGTGCGCAAGGGCCAGTCGCCGACGACGATCGCGCGATAGCGCTTGTCGGTGCCGCGCTCGCGCAGTTGCGCGTGCAGCGCAACGAGCGCGGGTCGACGCTTGGCGACCAGCAGCACGCCCGAGGTCTCGCGGTCGAGCCGATGCACGAGCTCGAGGAAACGCGCCTGCGGTCGCGCGGCGCGCAACTGCTCGATGACGCCGCTCGACACGCCGCTGCCGCCGTGCACCGCGACCGAAGCCGGCTTGTCGATCGCGAGCAGGTCGTCGTCCTCGTACAGCACGGGAAGGCGCCGCGCGAGGTGGGCGCGCTCGCGCCGCCGCGGGTCGCTCGCCTCGGCGCCGCCCGCGCCTGCGCCCGGCGCGCCCGCCTCGGCGAAGATCGGCGGCACGCGGACCCGATCGCCCGGCTGCAGGCGGTAGTCGATCGACCGGCGCGCGCCGTTCACGCGCAACTGGCCGCTGCGGATCAGCCGGTACAGATGGCTCTTGGGCACCTCGGCGCACAGCCGCGCCAGGAACGAGTCGAGTCGCTGGCCGGCGTCGTCGTCGTCGATCGATACGTGCCGCACCGGCTGCAACGGCTCGCGCGCAGCGCCGCGCGCAGCCGGCTGCGGGACGGAAGCCGGCCGGGGGTTTGCACGCGATCGTTCCATGTTGCTATATACTTTCCGGGTCGTGTGCGATCCTGGCCTGGTGAATCGGCCATCCCGCACGTCGGCCGTCCCGGACTCCGGGGGATGACCCGGTGGACTGCGCCGAACCGAAACGCCCGCGCATCTACACGGGCCCTCGCATCGAGAGTCCGGATTGTAACCGGGCGACTGGCGTCGAGGCTGCATCGCAACTCGATCGCCCGCACGACTGGAAGAATCTGTCAACCGCGGCCTGCGAACGCCCTTCGGCGAGCAGGCGCGGGTCGATGCGGAATACTCTCGAGAAGAATGCGAACAGAACGGCCGCCGTACGGCGCTGCCGTTCCCAGCAGCGCCGTTTCCGGACCCCCGATGCCTTCGTACGCCAGAACCGAACCTCTCCCCGGGCCCTGCCCGCGGGCGGCGCGCGCGCGAACGGCGGACCGGCTGCGCTGCAGATAGCGCCGGCGTCGGCCCGAACGCGCGCCCATCGGCGCGGTCCCGGCGCAGCGGCAACCCTTCTCCTGCTTTCCGTTCGCATCGGCCCGATGGCCGTCGCGCGCTGCCACGCCTGTGCGCCGCAAACGGAGTCATTTGCATGAAGCGAATGCTGTTCAATGCCACGCACTCGGAAGAGCTGCGCGTGGCCATCGTCGATGGACAGAAGCTGATCGACATCGATATCGAATCCGCCGGTCGCGAATCGCGCAAGAGCAACATCTACAAGGGCGTCATCACCCGCGTGGAGCCCAGCCTCGAGGCGTGTTTCGTCAACTACGGCGAGGAGCGCCACGGCTTCCTGCCGTTCAAGGAGATCGCGAAGAGCTTTTTCCGCAACGGCGCCGATGCGAAGGCGCGCATCCAGGACGCCGTGTCCGAAGGCCAGGAGGTCATCGTCCAGGTCGACAAGGAAGAGCGCGGCAACAAGGGCGCGGCACTCACGACGTTCATCTCGCTGGCCGGGCGCTATCTGGTCCTGATGCCGAACAACCCGCGCGGCGGCGGCGTCTCGCGCCGCATCGAGGGCGAGGACCGGCAGGAACTGCGCGAGACGATGGACAAGCTCGAGCACCCGGCCGGAATGAGCCTGATCGCCCGCACCGCGGGCATCGGGCGCAGCGCCGAAGAACTGCAGTGGGACCTCGACTACCTGCTGCAACTGTGGAAGGCGATCGAATCGGCGGCCGGTTCGGCGCCGGGTCCGTTCCTGATCTACCAGGAATCGAGCCTGGTGATCCGGGCGATCCGCGATTACTTCACGCAGGACATCGGCGAGATCCTGATCGACACCGACGACATCTACGAGCAGGCGCGCCAGTTCATGGCGCACGTGATGCCCGATACGGTCGACCGGGTCAAGCGCTACCGCGACGACACCCCGCTGTTCTCGCGCTTCCAGATCGAGCACCAGATCGAGACCGCGTACTCGCGGATCGTGCCGCTGCCCTCGGGTGGCTCGGTCGTCATCGACCACACGGAAGCGCTGGTCGCGATCGACGTGAACTCGGCGCGCGCGACCAAGGGCTCCGACATCGAGGAGACCGCGTTGCGCACGAACCTGGAGGCGGCCGACGAGGCCGCACGCCAGATGCGCCTGCGCGACCTCGGCGGGCTGATCGTCGTCGATTTCATCGACATGGAAAACCAGAAGAACCAGCGCGAAGTCGAGCAGCGGCTGAAGGACGGGCTGCATTACGACCGCGCGCGGGTGCAGACCGGCAAGATCTCGCGCTTCGGGCTGATGGAGCTGTCGCGACAGCGGCTGCGTCCGGCGCTGAACGAAGGCACGCACATCACGTGTCCGCGCTGCAACGGCACCGGCGTGATCCGCGACACCGAGTCGTCGGCGCTGCACGTGCTGCGCGTGATCCAGGAAGAAGCGATGAAGGACAACACCGCCGCGGTCCACGCGCAGGTGCCGGTCGACGTCGCGACGTACCTGCTCAACGAGAAACGCAGCGAGCTCAACAAGCTCGAGGCGCGACTGAAGGTCGAGATCGTGCTGATCCCCAATCAGTACCTCGAGACGCCCCACTACAAGGCCGAGCGGCTGCGCCACGACGACGAGCGCCTGGCAACCTACCGCGCGAGCCACACCCTCGCCGACGCGCCCGCGCACGACAACTCGTATCTCGACAGCAAGTTCGAGAGCGCCAAGCCGCACCAGGAAGCGGTGGTACGCGGAATCACGCCCGACCAGCCGCCGCCCGCGCCGACCCCGCGCGCGCCGGCCGTGGCCGCGAACGAACCGGCGGGAATCGCCGCCGCCCGCCCGGCCGCGCGCACGTCGATGCTCGAGCCCGCGTCGGCCAGCGAGGACGGCCTGCTCGGGCGCATCCTCGGCTGGTTCCGCCGCAAGCCGGCGAACGAGTCGCACGCACTCGACGGCGCGGCCCGCACGGAAGCCGCGCGCCCCGCTCGCTCGAGCGAAGGCCGTGGCGAAGCACGCACCGGTCGCGCCGAACGCGAAGCGGGTGCGGAATCGCGCGGCGCGCGCAGCGGCCGCGGCGCACGCAACGGACGCGACCGCCGCGATGGCGAGCGCGGCGAAGGCCGTTCACGCCGCAGCGATCGCGAATCGACCCGCGAGACGGGTGCGCGCGACGAAGCGGCCCGTACGGCCGAGCGCGCACCCCGTGCGGAACGCGGCGAGCGCCCAGAACGCGGTGAACGTGGCGAACGCCCGGAACGCGGCGAACGCGCCGAGCGCGTCGGCGCCGAGCGGGGCGAACGGGCCGCCCGGCCCGATCGTGGCGACCGGGGAGACCGAGCCGAACGCGCGCCGCGTGCCGAACGCAGCGAGCGCGGCGAGCGCCCCGAA
>JAKFES010000043.1:0-6342 GCA_036675585.1 Burkholderiaceae bacterium | reverse complement strand
CGCCTCCGGGTCCGGGTTGCCCCGCGCCCGCGGCGAGAAGCCGCTCGCGTCGCCGGCGGTGCGCGCACGGGCGCGCGAAGCAGGGGTTGACCTGCGTCGCGTGGCGGGCAGCGGGCCGGCCGGCCGGATCACGCACGAGGACCTCGACCGGCTGTTCGAGCAAGGGCCGATCGCGCCGACCGGCGCGACCGTGCTCGCGCCGGACGAAACGGTCGAGGAGATCAAGCTGGTCGGGCTGCGCCGGCGCATCGCCGAGAAGATGAGCGTCGCGCACGCGCGCATCGCCGCCATGACCTACGTCGAGGAGCTCGACGCGACCGAGCTCGAGTCGTTGCGCGACAAGCTCAATGCGCAGGGCGGCGATCGCCCGCGGCTGACGCTGCTCCCGTTCCTGATGCGCGCGATCGCGCGCGCGATCGCCGAGCAGCCGCGCATGAATGCGCATTTCGACGACGACGGCGGGGTGCTGCGCCGCTTCGGCGGCGTGCACGTCGGCATCGCCGCGCAGACCGCGCAGGGACTCGTCGTTCCGGTCGTCCGGCACGTCGAGGCGCGCGACCTGTGGAGTTGCGCGGCCGAGCTCTCGCGCGTTGCCGACGCGGCGAAGACGGGCACCGCGACGCGCGAGGAGCTCACCGGTTCGACGATCACGATCACCTCGCTCGGCGCACTGGGCGGCATCGTGACCACCCCGGTCATCAACCATCCCGAGGTCGCCATCGTCGGCGTCAACCGGATGGCCGTGCGTCCGATGTGGAACGGCACGACCTTCGTTCCGCGCAAGGTGATGAACCTGTCGTGCAGCTTCGATCACCGGGTGGTCGACGGGTGGGACGCGGCGGTCTTCGTGCAGCGGATCAAGTCGCTGCTCGAGACGCCGGCGATGCTGTTCGTGCCGTGAGCGCAGCCACGCGATGATGAAGGAGATCCGCTGCAAGCTGCTCGTCGTCGGTGCGGGCCCGGGTGGCTACGTGTGCGCGGCGCGCGCGGGGGAACGCGGCGTCGACACGGTGATCGTCGAAGAGCGTCGGGTCGGCGGAACGTGCCTGAACGTGGGCTGCATTCCGTCGAAAGCGCTGATCCATGCGGCCGACGAGTTCGCGCGACTCAACGAATACGCGTCGCGGCGCTCGCCGCTCGGGATCGCCGCCGCGCAGCCCTCGCTCGACCTCGCGCAGACGATCGCCTGGAAAGACGCGATCGTCGGCAAGCTCGACGGCGGCGTGGCGGGACTGCTCAAGCGCGCGCACGTGAAGGTCGTTCTCGGGCGCGCACGATTTCGCGACGGCAAGACCGTCGTCGTCCAGACCGAGACCGGCGAGCAGACGATTCGCGCCGAATCCGTCGTGATCGCCACCGGCTCGGAGCCGATCGAGCTCGCGTCGCTGCCCTTCGGCGGCATCGTCGTCTCGTCGACCGGATTGCTGGCGGCGACCGAGCTGCCGCGCCGCCTGGTCGTCGTCGGCGCCGGCTACATCGGCGTCGAGCTCGGCACGGCGTTCGCGAAGTTCGGTTCGCAGGTCACGCTCGTCGACGTCGCGCCGCGCATCCTGCCGCAATACGACGCCGAGCTGACCCGACCCGTCGCGCAGCGCCTGGCCGCGCTCGGCGTCGGGCTGAAGCTGGGTGCCGCGGTCCAGGGCCTGTCTTCCGACGGCCGCCTGTCGATCGAGACCGGCACGGGCGTCGAGCGGCTCGACGCCGACCGGATCCTGGTCGCGGTCGGGCGCCGGCCGGCGGTCGCCGACTGGGGTCTCGAGGAGCTCGTTCTCGATCGCGACGGGCCCTTCGTTCGCGTCGACGACCGGTGCCGCACGTCGATGCGCGGCGTCTACGCGATCGGCGACGTCACCGGCGAGCCGATGCTCGCGCACCGCGCGATGATGCAGGGCGAGGTCGTCGCCGACCTCGTCGCGCAGCGCAAGCGCGTCTTCGAGCCGCGCGCGATCCCGGCGATCTGCTTCACCGATCCCGAGATCGTCAGCGTCGGGCCGTCGGTCGACGAGGCACGCCGCACGCACGCGGAAGTGCGGATCGGGATGGTGCCGTTCAGCGCGAACGGCCGGGCGATGACGCTGCACGGCGAAAGCGGCTTCGTGCGGATCGTCGCGCGTGCCGACAACCACGTCGTGGTGGCGATGCAGGCGGTCGGAACCGCCGTCTCCGAGCTGTCGGCTTCGTTCGGCCTCGCCCTCGAGATGGGTGCCCGGCTCGAGGACATCGCGGGGACGATCCACGCCCACCCCACGCTCGGCGAAGCGGTCCAGGAGGCCGCCGCGCGCGCGCTCGCGCGAAGCTGAAAAGCCCGGTTCCCGGGTCTCGTGCCGGTCGGGAACGAAATCCGCGCCGGCTGCATCCAATGTCCGAATGCGTGGAGTTCGCGTGAAAAGCGAGGGAGCACCGATGATTCCGTACGTCCTGGCCGAGCCGCGCCCGATGCCGGTGCTGGCCGATGCCGACCTCGTCGGCCATGTGATCGCGGGGGACCACAACGCGTTCCGCACGCTGATGCAGCGCCACAACCAGGTGCTGTACCGGACGGCGCGCAGCATCCTGAAGAACGACGCCGACGCCGAGGACGCGGTGCAGGAGGCCTGGCTGCACGCCTACCGCGCGCTGCACGAGTTCCGCAGCGAGTCGCGGCTGTCGACCTGGCTCGTGCGCATCGTGGTCAACGAAGCGCTCGGGCGTCTGCGCGCGGCGGGGCATCGGGCGGACGTCATTCCGCTCGATACGACCGTCGACAGCGCGCTCTTCGCCGGGGAACCCAACATGCAACTGGCCGAATCCGATCGACCGGAGAGCCTCGCCGAACGCAGCGAGCTGCGCCGCGCACTCGAAGCGCGCATCGACGACCTGCCCGAGGCGTTCCGTTCCGTTTTCGTGTTGCGCGCCGTCGAGGAAATGACCGTCGAGGAAGTCGCCGTGTGCCTCGGCATTCCCGAGGCCACCGTGCGCACGCGCCATTTCCGCGCGCGTTCGATGCTGCGCGAGTCGCTCGCGCGCGAGATCGACCTCGCGATGGCCGATGCCTTTTCCTTTGCCGGCGAGCGCTGCGATCGCATCGTCGCCGGCGTTTTCGCACGCCTCGGACGCCAAAGAACGCCCGAAACGCCCGCGTCCGACGATCGCTCGGGCGCCTGACCCCAACCGGAGATTCCGAAAATGTCGTTCCTCGATTCCTCGAGCTTCCTGCAACCCGTCGACCGCCGCGGCTGGATCGGCGGCTCCACGCGCCTGCTCTCGGCCACCGCGATCGCGCTGCTCGCCGGGCGTCCGGCGCTCGCCGCCGGCCAGAAGGAAGACCCGGCGCAGGACGTGCGCATCCTGAACACCGCGCTGGGCGCCGAGCTCGAGGCGATCGCCGCCTACCAGGTCGGTGCCGAGAGCGGCCTGCTGCAGAAGCCCGTGCGCGATCTCGCCCTGACCTTCCAGGGCCATCACAAGGCGCACGCGGACGTGCTCGCCGCCACCGTCGGCAAGCTCGGCGGCAAGGCGGTTTCGGCCAAAGCCGAGTACCAGTTCCCCACCGGCAGCCTGAAGACGCAGGCCGACGTCCTGCGCTTCGCCGCGGGTCTCGAGAAAGGTGCGGTCAGCGCGTACCTGGGTGCCGTCCCGCTGTTCGGCAATCGCGATCTCGCCAAGGCCGCCGCCAGCATCCTGGGCGACGAGGCGATGCACTGGGCGATCCTGCGCAACGCGCTCGGCGAAGTCCCGGTGCCCGAAGCCTTCGTGTCCTGACAGAGCCTGCGCGCGAGATGCTCCCCCGCGATTCCTCGATGTCCCGCCCGCGCCTGCACGGCCTCGTGCAGGCGGGGCTGGCGCTTCTCGTTGCCGCCGGCGGGCTCGCCGGCGCGCATGCGGCCGCGGCCGGCGGCGCACCGTCCGGCGATCCCGCGGCCGGCGCCGGGATCTACTCGCGCTGCGAGGCGTGCCACACCTTTGCCTATGACCGGACCGGTCCGCGCCATTGCGGGCTGTTCGGCCGCAAGGCGGGCAGTGTGCCGGGCTTCGAGTATTCCGACGCGCTGAAGCACTCGGGGATCGTGTGGAGCGCGCAGACGCTCGACCGCTTCCTGGCCGATCCGATCGGCGCCGTACCGGGCACGACGATGGGGTACGCGGGTGTCACCGATGCCCGCGAGCGCGCCGACCTCATCGCGTACCTGCAGCAACAGAGCGACGCCGCTTCCTGCCCGCGCTAGTGTTGTCGCGGCCCGCTTTGGTGGCGGGCACTCACTCTCCGGGGCGTTGCTAGAATCCGGCTCCCGCCCCGCAGTGCCTCCCCGCAGTCCCCGCTTCCCCGATGTCGGCGCAACTGAACTCCGCCCAGCGAGAGGCGATTCGCTATCTCGACGGCCCGTGCCTGGTCATCGCCGGCGCCGGAAGCGGCAAGACGCGCGTGATCACGCAGAAGATCGTTCATCTCGTCGACGCCGGCTTTCGCTCGAACGCGATCGCGGCGATCACGTTCACGAACAAGGCGGCGCAGGAGATGGCCGAACGGCTCGCCGCCGGCCTGCGCCTGCCGCAGGCCGAGCGCCCGCTGGTCAGCACGTTCCACTCGCTCGGCGTGCAGATGCTTCGGCGCGACGGCGCCTCGCTCGGCCTGAAGCGCAGTTTCTCGATCGTCGATTCCGACGATGCGGCCCATATCGTCCAGCAGGCGCTCGGCATCGTCGACCGAAAGGCCGCGCGCGCCGCGCAGCATCGGATCTCCCTGTGGAAGAACGCGCTGGTCGACCCCGATTCGGCGGCCGCCGGCGCGAAGGACGCCGACGAGCACGCGGTCGCGCGCGCCTATCGCGACTACGCCGCGACGCTCTGCGCCTATCAGGCGGTGGATTTCGACGACCTGATCGGGCTTCCGGTGCGGTTGCTGCGCGAACACGAGGCGGTCGCCCGCGCCTGGCGCGAAAAGCTGCGCTACCTGCTGGTCGACGAATACCAGGACACGAATGCCTGCCAGTACGAGTTGCTGAAGCTGCTCGCCGGCCCGCGGGCGGCCTTCACCGCGGTCGGCGACGACGACCAGTCGATCTACGGCTGGCGCGGCGCCACGCTCGAGAACCTGAACCGGCTGTCCGTCGATTTCCCGGCATTGAAGGTGATCAAGCTCGAGCAGAACTACCGGTCGAGCGCGAACATCCTGCGTGCGGCGAACCGGCTGATCGCCAACAATCCCAAGCTGCACGCCAAGAGCCTGTGGTCCGAGCTCGGCCCGGGCGACCCGGTGCAGGTCGTGCCGTGCGAGGACGACGAAGCCGAGGCCGAGTCGGTGGCGATGCGCCTGCAGGCGCACCGTTTCGAGCGGCGTGCGAAGTTCGCCGATTACGCGATCCTGTACCGCGGCAACCACCAGGCGCGCGTGTTCGAGCAGGCGCTGCGCAAGGAGAAGATCCCGTACGTGCTTTCCGGCGGACAGTCGTTCTTCGAGCGGGCCGAGATCCGCGACCTGCTGGCGTACCTGCGGCTGCTCGCCAACGACGACGACGATCCGGCGTTCATCCGCGCGGTCACCACGCCGAAACGCGGCGTCGGCACCACGACGCTGCAGGCGCTCGGCGCCTATGCCGGCGAGCGCAATGCGTCGATGTTCGCCGCACTGTTCGAGACCGCGATCGAATCGCGGATTCCGGGGCGGCAGCTCGAACCGATGCGCGAGTTCGGCGCCTTCGTCAACCGCATCGCGTGGCGCGCGGCGAGAGAGCCGGCCGCGCAGGTGCTCGACGACCTGCTCGCCGCGATCGATTACCGCTCGCACCTGTTCGCGACCACCGACGACAAGGTCGCCGCGAACCGGTGGCAGAACGTCTGCGATTTCGTCGACTGGATGAAGAAGCGCGCCGAGGAGGACGGGTCGACGCTGCTCAAGCTGGCGCAGACCGTTGCGCTGCTGTCGCAGCTCGACCGGCGCGACGGCGACACCGACGCGGTCCGGCTGACGACGATCCATGCCGCCAAGGGACTCGAGTTCGCGCACGTGTTCGTCGTCGGCTGCGAGGAAGGGCTGCTGCCGCACCATGGCGGGTTTTCCGCCTCGGCGAGCGAAGACACCGCCCCCGATTCGGCCGAGCCCGGACCGGCTGCGCGCGACGTTTCGTCCGCCGACATGCAGGCGCAGCGCATCGAGGAGGAGCGCCGGCTGATGTACGTCGCGGTCACGCGCGCGCAGCGCAGCCTCACGCTCACCTGGTGCCGGATGCGCAAGCGCGGGCGCGAGCGTTACGAGCAGTTGCCGTCGCGCTTCCTTGCCGAGATGCAGCTCGACGCGTCGCCGGCCTCCGTCGTGGAGGCAGTCAGGCTCGCCGACGCGCTCGCCGCGGTGCGCGGCCGTCCGTC
>JAKFES010000120.1:0-34436 GCA_036675585.1 Burkholderiaceae bacterium | reverse complement strand
CTCGGGCACGCCGCTCGGGCGCACGGCGCGAGCGCTTCCGGTGCCTGCGGGGAAGTTCGCCCCCGCGTCGAGGGTCGCTCCCGCGGCGCGCGTTCGCACGCCGCGCAGCCGCGCGCGCGAGGCGATGCGCAGTTTCTCGACGATCTCGTCGGCGAGCACCTGCAGGCCCTGCGCAATGCCCATCCTCGGCTTGGCGACGAAATCGACCGCGCCGAGCTCGAGTGCCTGCAGCGTGACCTCGGCGCCGCGCTCGGTGAGGGTCGAGACCATCACCACCGGCATCGGGCGAAGCCGCATCAGGCGGCCCAGGAAATCGAGCCCGTCCATGCGCGGCATCTCGACGTCGAGCGTCAGGACGTCGGGATCGAGCCTGCGGATCATCTCGCGCGCGATCAGCGGATCGCCGGCCGCACCGACGCACTCCATGTCCGGTTGCCGATCGATGATCTGCGTGAGCAGGCTGCGAATCAGCGCCGAGTCGTCGACGACGAGAACGCGAATCCTGCGCGAAACGGCGGGCCGGTCCATCAGCGCGTCCCGCGGGGATCGACGAACAGGTCGACGCTTCCGCCGGAGCGGGCGAGCGGCTGCGCGCGCCGGGCCGCCGCGCGGTCCTGCTGCACGAGCGCGGCCGGGTTGGCCGGATGCAGGCGCTTGACCACGACACGCCCGCTCGCCGGCATGAAACAGACCTTGCGGGGATGCACGTCGAGCACGTCGCGGCTGACGACCGGAATGCGCTCGGTCTTCAGGTACTCCAGGACGAAGCGCGTGTTCTGCGCGCCGACGTTCACGGTTTCCATGCCGGCGATCACCTGCGCGCCGCCGAACACCTTCGCTTCGAGCGACGTGCGCGCGGCACCCTGGCGCAGCATCTCGTTGATCAACAGCTCCATCGCGTACGAGCCGTACCGCCCGTCCTCGGCGTTGCCCTCGGGGAGCATGAAATGGTTCAGTCCGCCGATTCGCCGGTTCCGATCCCACAGGCAGGCGGCGATGCACGAGCCGAGCGTCGTCATGATCAGGATGTCCTCGACGTGCACGAAGTACTCGCCCGGCAGCACCTTGACCGCGTCGTTGCGGAAATGGCTGTCGTACCAGAAGAACGACGCCTCGCCGGGCCTGCGCGGCGCCGCGCGCAGGCGCGCGAGCCGCGACGGATCGGCCGGGACCGGTGGCGCCGTGCGCGTCGCCGCGGCGCAAGGCACGGAGCGCTCGTTCATGCGCGCTCGTACACGGTCTTGCCGCGCGCGCGAAACAGGTCGCGCGAACCCGAGAAGTTCTCCGAGTGCCCCGCGAAGAGCCACCCGCCGGGCGCCATCGTGCGGTGGATTCGCTCGAGCACGGTGCGCTGCGTGGCCGCATCGAAATAGATCATCACGTTGCGGCAGAAGACGATGTCGATCGGTTCGTCGAGCTTCCAGGTGCCGTCGGCGAGATTCAGCGTGCGGAACGAGACGAGCCGCTGCACTTCGGGTCGCACCCGCACCAGTCCTTCGTTGACACCGGTTCCGCGCAGGAAGTGCCGGCGCAGCCGCTGCGGGTCGAGCCCGCGCGCGCTCGACGGATAGACGCCGCGCTCGGCGGTCGCGAGTACCCGGGTGTTGATGTCGCTGCACACGATCCGCACGTCGGGACGCGCACCGAGTGCTTCGAGCACCGTCATCGCGATCGAATACGGCTCCTCGCCCGTCGAGGCCGCGTTGCACCAGATACGCACGGGCTGCGCCGCTCGACGGCGCAATTCGGCGGCAAGCAGGTCGAAGTGATGCGGCTCCCGGAAGAACGCGGTGAGGTTCGTCGTCAGGCAGTTCACGAACTCCTGCCATTCGCACTCGACCCGGGGATCCGACGAGCGCTCGAGCCAGTGCAGGTAACTCGAGAACGAGCGGTGGCCGAGCGTGCGCAGCCGGCGCGACAGCCGGCTGTACACCATGGCCTGCTTGGCGGTGCTCAGGTGAATGCCGGCGCGCTCGCGAATCAGGGCGCGCACTCGTTCGAAGTCGGCGCGCTCGATGACGAAGTCGGCTCCGCCCGCCGGCGGCGTCGTGGCCGATCGGGGGAGGACGGAGGATGCGGCGCTCATGCGGGATCGGGGACAAGTGCGTAGGCGACGTCGACCGGCGGACCGGGACGCGTGCGTCTCCCGGTTATCGGCACGAAACCGTCTGGCTGTAGGGTCGGATCGATTCTCGCGGCCGGCGCCCGCATCCGATGCGCCGAACAGCGCCGCGAAGACCGTACAATTCGCTGTCCGTCATTCCTGCCGATCGAATCCTTGACCGTCGACCTCGTCGGAACGCTCGATCCCGTGCGAACGTTCCGCCTCCTCGTCATCGAAGACTCGGAACTCGATTTCGAGTTGCTGGTGGCGACGCTGGCCCGCGATCGGCTACCGGTGACCGCTCGTCGGATCGAGACGCGCGATCAGCTCCTGCACGAACTCGACGGCGATGCCTGGGACGCGATCATCGCCGACAACCAGCTGCCGACGTTCTCCGGAATGGAAGCGCTGCAATTGGTCCGCTCCACGGGCCGCATCGTGCCGTTTCTCATCGTCTCGGGAACGATCGGCGAGGAAGCGGCGGTCGCTGCGATGCGCAACGGCGCCGACGACTACCTGGTCAAGGGTCGGCTGGCGCGGCTCGCCCCGGCGCTGCTCAATGCGATGTCGCTCGCGCAGGCGCGGCGCGAACGCGAGCGCGCGATGCGCGCGCTGGAATCCTCCGAGCAGCAGCTGCGCGAGTTGTACGCGCATCTCGAATCGGTGGTCGACGAGGAACGCGCGTCGATCGCGCGCGAAGTGCACGACGACATCGGCGGCCTGCTCACCACGCTGCGCTTCGACCTGTCGTGGATCGAGCGCAACGGCGACGAACGCGTCGCCGACCGTGTACGCCATGCGCTGCAGACGCTGATCCGGATCATGCAGGCCGCGCAACGCATCCAGCGCAACCTCAGGCCGCCCGTGCTCGATGCCGGGCTGCTCGAAGCGATGACCTGGCAGATCGAGGAGTTCCGCCGCAGCACCGGAACCGGCGCGTCGTTCTCGCACAACGTCGACGCGCTCGCGCTCGACGATGCGCGCGCGATGACCGTCTACCGCACCCTGCAGGAGTCGCTCACGAACATCGCGCGGCACGCGAATGCCGGCTCGGTGCACGTCGACCTGCTCGTGGGCGCCGACGAACTGTCGCTCGAGATCGTCGACGACGGCATCGGCGTGCAGCCGATCCATCTGGAGAAGGCCGGCTCGTTCGGGCTGCGCGGACTGTCGGAACGCGCGCGCCGCGTCGGCGGCTTCCTCGATGTCTCGCCGGGCGAACGCGGCACCTGCGTCCTGCTGTCGGTCCCGCTGTCCAGGCGTACGGCAACGACTCCGGAAACGCCCGCATGATCCGCGTGCTGCTGGTCGACGATCACGCGATGGTCCGCCGCGGGTTGCGCGAGACGCTCGCCGAAGCGGGCGACATCGAGGTCGTCGGCGAAGCGGGCGACTACGCCGCGCTGCGCGGGCTGCTGCGCGAAACGAAAGTCGACGTCCTCGTGCTGGACCTGAACCTGCCGGGGCGCAGCGGCATCGACGTGCTCAAGGCGCTCGCCGGCGACGAGAACGCGCCGCGCGTCGTCGTGCTGTCCCAGTACCCCGAAGATCAGTACGCGATCCGCGCATTGCGCAACGGCGCGATGGCGTACCTGAACAAGACGACCGAGCCGAGAGAGATCGTCGAGGCGGTGCGCGCGGTCGCCGCCGGCCGCAAGCACCTGACGCCCGAGGTCGCGCAGTTGCTGCTCGACACGGTCACCGGCACCGGGGGCGGGTCGCGCCACGAGCAACTGTCCGATCGCGAACTGCAGACGCTCCTGCTGATCGCATCGGGCCGGCGGCTCTCGGAGATCGCCGAGGCGCTCACCTTGTCGCCGAAGACGGTGAGCGTGTACCGCGCGCGCGTGCTGGAAAAGCTGGGCGTCTCGACGAACGCCGAGCTGGCCTCGTACGCGCTGCGGCACGGCCTGATCGAGTGAGATCGCCTCCCCGCCACGCCTCGACCGTCGTCCGGCCATGCGCATGCGTTGCGCACTGTGCACGGTTTCCTTGTTTTCGTCCGCGATTTGGGTAGATTGGGCGCGCACCTTCGCGACCGACCCCCCATGTCTCCTCCCACACACGCCAGCGCCGCGCGAAACGGCGCTCTTCTCTTTGCGGCCCTCGCAGCGCTCGCCGCGCTTCTCGCGTTCCAGCCGATCCGTTTCGCGCTCGACCGACTGGCGGTCGATTCCACCCCGACGAGCGTAGCCCCGGCGGCCGGACTGCCGTGGTTCGCGGTGTTCGCGTCGACCGCACTGGCTTTCGTCGCGCTCGGATTCGCGCTCGTCGCCTGGCTGCGCTGGACGCGCACCGAAGCGGCACTGGACGGGCTTGCGGCGACCGCCGCCCGGCTGGCGATCGGCGAACGCGGGCTGCACGCGAAACCGCGCACCTCGGCGCTCCAACCGCTGGCGGGCGCGCTGAACCGGCTCGGCGCGCTGAACGAATCCGCCGAGGAAATGCTGCTCGATTGCGACCGGCGGCTGGCGATCGTGCGCAAGCACGCCCGGGCCGGCTACTGGGAAACCGACCGGGACGGACGCCTGCAGCGCCTGGAGTACGCGCCCTCGTGGCCGAGCGCCGATCACTTCGGGAGCGTCGGCTGCGCGCACCTCGAAGATGCGAGGCCGCTGGATCGCGACGCATGGCAGGCCGCGCTCGAAGCGCTCGCCGCGCGCGAGGCGTATGCCGACCTCGTGCTCGAGCGCACGACGACGAGCGGGCGCACGATTCGGGTCGTCGAATCGGCCGAACCGCGCTTCGCCGCCGACGGCAGCTTCAATGGATACTGCGGAACGGTGCGGCGCCTCGACCGTGCATCGACGATCACGGATGCGGCGGCGCGCGCCGCCGTCGAAACGGCCACGCAGCCGGTGTTCGCGTTGGCTCCGTCACCGTGGCCCCTGCCGATCGTGTGGATGAACCCGGCTGCGCGCGCCCTGCTGGGCGATCGGGTGCATCGCGAGCCGTGCCCCACGCTCGAGGCGCTGCTCGACGCCATGCAGGGCGAGGCGACACGCGACCTGCAACGTGCCGCATCGACACGCACCCCGCTTCGCCGACGCATCGCCGTGAGCGACCGCTACGGCGCGCGCAGCGAGGTGCTGGCACGACTCGAGCCGCTGGAGGACGGATCGGGAACGCTCGTGCTCGTTCTCGATTCGAACGAGGCCGAGATCGCTCGCCTGCGCACTGCGGTCGACGCATCGGACACGCTGCGCGCCAAGGTTCGCGAGCTCGAACGCCAGGCGCACCAGCTCGATTCCTTCGCCTGGAGCGTTTCGCACGACCTGCGCGCACCGCTGCGCGCGGTGGACGGATTCGCGCGCATCGTGCTCGAAGACCACGCCGCACAACTCGACGAGGTCGCGCACGAACACCTGCAGCGCGTGCTGGTCGCCAGCTCGCGAATGGAACGGATGATCGACGCGCTGATGGCACTCGCGCGCTCCTCGACGCAGCCGATGCATCGGGTTCCGGTCGACCTGGGTCGGGTTGCGCGCGACGTCCTCGCAACCGTCGTGCGCAGCGACCCCGCGCGCGCGGTGCAGATCCATTGCGAACCTTCGCTCGTCGTCGCGGGCGATCCGGATCTGCTGCGCATGCTGCTGCACAACCTGCTCGAGAACGCCTGGAAGTACACCGCGAAGCGCGCCTGCGCGACGATCCGCTTCGACGCCACGCAGGACGCACGCGGACGGACGGTCTACTGCGTCTCCGACAACGGCCAGGGCTTCGACTCGGCGCACGCCGACCGTCTGTTCTCGCCGTTCCAGCGCCTGCATCCCGACGACGATGTTCCCGGCACCGGCATCGGGCTGGCGATCGCGCAGCAGATCGTGCACCGGCACGGCGGATCGATCTGGGCCGAATCGACGCCCGGCTCGGGCAGCCGGTTCCACTTCACGATCGGCGAAGCGCAGACCCGCGCCGACGGCTGAGGCCCCCGGCGAAGCGGCCCCGGCCCTTCGCCGCTTCACGTCGCCGTCGGCATCCCGAAGTCGGCCCCCGCACGGACCCGATCGGGCCAGCGCTGCATCACGCTCTTCTGCTTCGTATAGAAGCGAAAACCTTCTTCTCCGTAGGCGTGCAGGTCGCCGAACAGGCTCTTCTTCCAGCCGCCGAAGCCGTGCCAGGCCATCGGTACCGGAATGGGAACGTTGATGCCGACCATGCCGACCTGCACGCGGCGCCCGAACTCGCGCGCCGTGTTGCCGTCGCGGGTGAAACAGGAAACACCGTTGCCGAACTCGTGATCGTTGATGAGATCGACGGCCTCGGCCAGGTTGCCGACCCGGACACAACCCAGGACCGGCCCGAAGATCTCCTCCCGGTAGATCCGCATCGACGGCTGGACGTTGTCGAACAGCGTGCCTCCGGTGAAGAACCCCGCTTCGTGACCCGGCACCGTGACGCCGCGCCCGTCGACCACCAGCGTCGCCCCCTCCTCCACGCCGATGCCGATGTAGCGATGGACGCGCTCGAGCGCCTCGCCCGTGACGAGCGGGCCCATCTCGACGTCGGCCTGCAGGCCGCTTCCGATCTTCAGCGCGCGCGCGCGGGCCGCCAGCCTGGGCACGATGCGGTCCGCAACGTCGCCCACGAGCACGGCCACGCTGACCGCCATGCACCGTTCGCCCGCCGAGCCGTAGGCCGCGCCGACCAGGGCATCGACCGCCTGATCGAGATCCGCGTCGGGCATGACGACCATGTGATTCTTGGCGCCGCCCAGCGCCTGGACGCGGATGCCCTGTCGTGCACCGGTCTCGTAGATGGTTCGAGCGATCGGCGTCGATCCGACGAAGCTGATCGCCGCGACGTCGGGGTGATGCAGCAGCGCGTCGACGGCGACCTTGTCGCCCTGGACGACGTTGAACACCCCGTCGGGCAACCCCGCCTCGCGCAGCAGGCGGGCCATGTACACGCTCGCGGAAGGGTCCCGCTCGCTCGGCTTGAGGACGAAAGCGTTCCCGCAGGCGAGCGCCACCGGAAACATCCAGCAGGGAACCATCACCGGAAAATTGAACGGTGTGACGCCGGCGACGACGCCCAGCGGCTGGCGCAGGGTCCAGTTGTCCATCCCGCCGCTGACCTGCTCGGTGTAATCGCCCTTCAGCAGGTGCGGGGCGCCGCACGCGAACTCGATGACGTCGATGCCGCGCGCCACCTCTCCGCGGGCGTCGGCGAACGTCTTGCCGTGCTCGGCCGTGATCCGTGCGGCGAGCTCGTCGCGATGGCGGTTCATCAGCTCGAGAAAACGGTTCAGGACCCGGGCCCGCCGGATCGGCGGCGTATCGGCCCAGGCCGGGAACGCGGCGCGCGCGGTCTGCACCGCACGCTCGACTTCCGCCGGCGTGGCGAGTGCGACCTCGCGCGCCACGGCCCCGGCGGCCGGGTTGTAGATCGACCCGCGCGGGCCCTCGCCCACGACTTCCTGTCCGCCGATGAAGTGGCCGACCGTGCGTCGATCGACGTACGCGGCGGGCGCGTCGTTGCCTTCCTTTCCAGCCGTCATGCTTTCCTCCCGAGGTTCAGGAGCAGTGTAGGCAAAAGGAATGCGTGTGTGGGCATCGATCTGTAACAATACTGTTCATGGGTATGAACAATGGAACCCGCATGGACACGACCGACGACCCCCTGCGCAACGAACTCGTCTGGTCGCGCGTACACGCGCTCTGCGCGGTGGCCACGCAGGGGAGCTTCACGGCGGCGGCGCGCCACCTCGGCGTGTCCAAGGCCGCGGTGAGCCAGCGCGTGAGCGAGCTCGAGCGCATCGTCGGCGCACCCCTGTTGCAACGCACGACCCGTTCGGTCCGGCTGACGCACGTGGGCCAGCAACTCGTCGACGAAACCAGCCCGTGCTTCGCGCAGATCACCACCGGCGTTGCAGGGGCACGCGACCTCGCCGGGCAGCCTCGCGGAATCCTTCGGGTGTCGGCGCCCGTCGCGCTCGGCCGGCAGCAGGTCGCTCCGTCGCTCGAGCCGTTCCTTCGCGCCTATCCCGACGTCCACGTCGAGCTCGAGCTGTCCGACCGGCTCGTCAACCTCGCGCAGGAGGGATTCGACCTGGCGCTGCGGCACACCAGCGCGCCGCCGGAGCGCCTGGTCGCAACCCGTCTCGCCGCGACTCGCACGCTCCTCGTCGCCACGGCCGCGTACCTGCGTCGACGCGGGAATCCCTCGCATCCCGCCGAGCTTTCCGGGCACGATTGCCTCGCCTATCTTCGGCCGGGTCCCGCGCACTGGCTCTTCGAAGCCGAATCGGCCATCGGCCGCTCGCGGCGCGAACGGGAGCGCATCTCGGTCCCGGTTCGCGGGCCGCTACGAGCCAACAACTCCGAGGTCCTGCGCGACGCCGTGTTGTCGGGCCTGGGCATCGCGCAGGTCCCCGATTTCAGTGCGGCCGCCGCGTTGCGTGCGGGAAGGCTGCGCGAGGTCTTGCCCGGATGGCGTCCGATCGGGTTCTTCGGCGACGCGATCTACGCGATCCGCCCCTGGAGCCGCGCCACCCCGCGCGCCGTTCGGCTGCTCGTCGATCACCTGCGCCGCGAATTCGCAGCCGCTTTCAAAGCCGAACGACCGACATGACACGAAGATCAGCGGGGCGCGCCGTCAGACCGAGCAGTACCGTTCCTGGATGTCGCGATCGGCGAGCAGCTCGCGCGCCGGTCCGTGGTGAACGATGGTCCCCTGGTCCAGGATGTAGGCGCGGTCGGAGAGCTCCAGCGCGAGCTCCACGTTCTGCTCGACCAGGACGATCGTCGTGCCGCCGTGCTTCAGCTCGCGGAACAGCTCGGCCATCTCGTCGACGAGCATCGGCATGATCCCCTCGGTCGGCTCGTCGAGCATGATCAGCCGCGGCTGCGAAACCATCGCGCGGGCGATCGCGAGCATCTGCTGCTCGCCGCCGGACATCGTGACGGCTTCCTGCGACAGCCGCTCGCCCAGCCTCGGAAACCGCTTCGCGACGCGTTCGACCACCTCGGTTTCGCGATCGCCGTTGCCCGCCCGAAGCAGCCCCAGCCGGAGGTTCTCGCGCACCGACAGGCCGGGAACGATGCGGCGCTCTTCGGGAACGTATCCGAGCCCGATGCGGAATCGATGATGCGCCGGACGCGCGCCGATCTCGACGTCGTCGAAGCGCACCGAGCCCGAGCGACGCGCCACCAACCCCATGATCGAGCGCAGCGTCGTCGTCTTTCCCGCCCCGTTGCGACCGATCAGCGCGACGATCTCGCCCTGTTCGACGTGCAGGTCGATTCCCTGCAACACGTGGCTGCGTCCGTACCAGGCGTGGAGCTTTTCAACGCGCAGCATGCGCTCGCCCCTGGCCCAGGTATACCCGCTTGACCTCGTCGTTCGCACGGATGTCGACCGGCGACCCTTCGGCCAGTACCTGCCCCTGATGCAATACGACCAGATGGTCGCTGATCCCCATGACCATCTTCATCTTGTGCTCGACGAGAACCACGGTGCGCTCCTCGGCGAGGCGCACGATGAGATCCATCATCTCGCGGGTTTCCTCGGGGCTCATTCCCGCGGTGGGCTCGTCGAGCAACAGGAGCTTCGGGCTGCAGGCGAGCGCGATCGCGATCTCGAGCGCGCGTTGCTGGCCGTGCGCGAGGGCTTCGGCGAGGCGCTCGCCGCAGCGCACGAGCCCCACCCGGTGCAGCAGGTCGTCGGACTGCTCGACGAGCTCGCGCATCGACTCGCGCCGACGCAGGAGCTGGTAGCGCGATCGCATCGCCTGCAACGCGATCCGGACGTTCTCGCGCGCGCTGAGCTGCGGGAACACGTTGGTGATCTGGAACGATTTCGCGATTCCCATCCGCGCGAATCGATGCTGGGGAAAGCCGGTGATGTCGACGCCGTCGTAGGTGATCCGGCCGGCCGACGGCGCAAACGCGCCCGAAACCACGTTGAAGAACGTGCTCTTGCCCGCGCCGTTGGGCCCGATCACCGCGGTGAGACGGCCGCGCGGAAAATGCACGGTGACGTGGTCCAGCGCGACGAAGTTGCTGAACCGCTTCGAGACGTCGACGGCACTCAGGATGACGTCGTCGCTCATCGCCGCATCCAGCCCAGAAGGCTTCCCCATATGCCGCGCGGGAAGAACAGCACGAAGACGACGAAGACGGCGCCGGCGACGAACTGCCAGTACGGCGTCAGCAGGCTGACGAGGTCCTCGATCAGCAGGAACGCCGCGGCACCGACGAAGGGCCCGAACAGCGTTCCCATGCCGCCGAGCAGCGCCATCATCACGACCAGGCCCGACGTCTGGTAGTGAAGCAGATCGATCGGGACGATGGCGATGTGAAGCGTATGCAGCGCCCCGGCCAATCCACAGAACGCGCCGGACAGGACGAAAGCGAGGAGCTTGGTGCGGGCGACGTCGTAGCCGCAGGCACGCGCCCGGTTCTCGTTCTCGCGGATCGCCTCGAGCACGGCGCCGAACGGCGACGCCAGGATCCGGGAGAACAGCCACAGCGCGAGCGCGACGAAACCCAGCACGACGTAGTACTTGATCGTCGGATCGAGGAAATCCAGCCGATACGGCCCGAAGCCGACGGTCTCGATCGTGATGCCGCGCAGGCCGTTCTCGCCGCCGGTCCATTCCGTCGCCTGGAAGAAGACGTAGTAGACGAGTTGCGAGAGCGCGAGCGTGACCATCGCGAAATAGATCCCGCGCGAACGGATCGACAGCAACCCGATCAATACGGCGAGCAGCGCGGCCACGCCGATGCCGGCCGCAACGGCTCCGAGCCAACCCTGCCCGAAGTGCGCGATCGCGATTCCGGCGCCGTAGGCACCGCCCCCGAAGAACGCCGCATGCCCGAACGAGAGCAGCCCGGTGTATCCGAAGAGCAGGTTGAAGCCGACCGCATAGAGCCCGAAGATCAGGATGTTCACCGCGAGCGCTTCGTGCGGCATCCACCACGGGAAGACGAGCAGGAACAACACGATCGCGACCACCCGGTGGCGCGCGACGAACTCGAACCCGTGCACGCGCTCCACGGCCTGGACGACCGGTTCCGAATCGAGCTTCGCCGACATCGCCTATCCCATCAGTCCCGCGCGGCCGAGCAGCCCCTGCGGCCGCACGAGCAGCACCAGCGCCATGATCGCGAACATCGACACCGAGGCCATCTCGGGGAACACGAGCGACGTCATGCTCGCCACGACGCCGACCAGCAGGCCCGCGTACACCGCACCCTTCAGCGAACCCATGCCGCCGACCACCGTGACGACGAACGCCTCGACCAGGACCGGGACCCCCATCTCGGGCGTGACGCTTCGCATCGGCGCCGCGAGCAGCCCGGCCAGCGCGGCGAGGCCCGTGCCGAGACCGAACACCATCAGCCACACGCGGCCGATGTCCACGCCCAGGATGCGCAGGATCTCGGCGTCGCGGGCGCCCGCGCGAATGACGAGGCCGAGCGTGCTGCGCTCGATGAACAGCCACAAGCCGAACAGGATGACGGCGGTGGCGACGATCACGAACAGGCGATAGCGGGGGAAATAGCCGACCCCGATGTCCACCGCGCCCTGGAGCGCCTCGGGCGTATCGAAGGGAATCCCTTCGACGCCGAATACCATGCGCACGACGTCCACGAGCATGTAGGCGAGGCCGAACGTGAGCAGGATCGGATAGTCGATGCCGCGCCCGTACAAGGGCCGAACCAGCCAGCGCTCGATCGCCAGCCCGGCGACCCCGACTGCCAGCGGCACCACGACCAGCGCGAGCCAGAAGCTGCCCCCGGCCCGGAGAACGGCCACGCCCACGTATGCGCCCACCATGTAGAAGGCGCCGTGGGCGAAGTTGACCACGGTCAGCATGCCGAAGATCAGCGACAGGCCGATCGCGAGCAGCACGAAGACCGATCCCAGTGCGAAACCGGTGAACAGCTGCAGCGCCAACAGGTCGAAGCTCATGTCCGCAACGCGCGACGCTCGATCAGGCAGGCAAGGGGCCGATCCGCGCGTCCGCCTCGTCGGTCGGGCGGCCGCGCGGAGGGGCCTTCACGCGGGATGGCCGAGTTCGCTGCAGCTGCGCAACACCTTTTCGCTGCCCGGCTCGACCTCGAGGATCTTGAAGACGTCGAAGGGATTTCTCATCTCCGACTGCTTCTTCGATTCGACGATGAGAATCGGCTGCACCGACTGGTGGTCGCACTTGCGGAAATACTGCGGGCCCTTGTAATAGTCGTACTTCATGTTCTCGAGTGCCGCGATCACCTTGTCGGTATCGGTCGTTCCCGCCTCCTTGACCGCGTCGAGCAGCGCCTTGACGCCGACGTAGCCGTACGCGCCGTAGTCCGACGGCACGGTGCCGTTGTACGCCTTGCGGTACGCGTCGTTGAACCGCTTGGCCGACGGCATCGTTTCCTCGAGCGTCCAGTGGTAGTTCGCCGCGCCGACGACGCCCTCGAACGGGCCGGCGCCGCCCGCGATACGCTGGTTGTAGAGCAACACCGGAACGACGATCTTCATCTGCTGCTTCATGCCGAAGTCGGTCGCCTGCTTGATCGAGTTGAGCTGATCGCGGCCGAAATTGCAGATCGCCAGCACGTCGGGCTTGAGCGCCTGGATGCGCGGCAGGAAAATCGAGTAGTCGGTGGTGCCGGCAGGATGCCGGATGTCGTCGAGCACGGTGACGCCGATCTCCTTCGCCACGCGCTGGAAGCCGCGGACCATCTCGTGGCCATACGCGTAATCGGCAGTCAGGAAGGCGACTTTCTGGCCCTTGCGGAAAGCATAGCGGCCCACCGCACCGGCCGTCATGTGCGGGTTCATCGCCTCGTGGAACGTGTACTTGCTGAAGTCCTTCGACTCGTTGATCGAGTCGGACTGGCTGATCGAGTTGTAGAGAACGCCGCGCGCCTTGGCGACCTCGTTCACCGCGAGCTGCACCGCCGCGGAGAGCGCCCCGACGATGAAGTGCACCTTGTCCTTCTCGATCAGCTCGAGCGTGCGTGTGGCGGCCTCGCCCGGCTTGAGCTTGTCGTCGCGCACGAGCAGCACGGCCTTGCGGCCGTTCAGGCCGCCGGCCTCGTTGAAGTGCTGGATCGCGAGCTCGGCCGCCTGCACCTGGTCCTTCGCCTCGGCGCCGAACGGTCCGGTCAGCGGCGTCGGAAAACCGATGCGGATCGTGTCTTCCTGCGCCCATGCCGGCGCGCCCCACAGCGAACCCGCCGCCACGCCCGCGCCCCCTGCCGCGATTCCCTTCAGTACCTGGCGGCGATCGAAATGCCGCGTGAACGTCTCGCTCATCGTCTCCTCCTTTTTGTCCGATCGGGTCGGACGATTCGAACCCGGCGGCAACGCGTGCCGTCGGCGATCAAGACCTTGCAGGGACCTTTCCGAGCGCCTCGAGCACGCGCTGCGGAGTGAAGGGCATGGCCGTCAAGCGGGCCGAGAACGGCGCGAGGGCATCGTTCACGGCATTCATCACCGCGGCCGATGCGCCTGCCGTGCCGGCCTCGCCGGTGCCCTTCACGCCCAGCTCCTGCAGCTGCGTCGGTGTCTCGACGTGCGCGACGACGATATCGGGCATCTCGCCGGCCATCGGCACCAGGTAATCGGCGAGCGTTCCGCTGAGCAGTTGCCCCTCTTCGCTGTAGATGCAGTGCTCGAACAGCGCGGGGCCGATCCCCTGGACGACGCCGCCGCGGATCTGCTCGGCGACGAGCATCGGATTGAGCACGCGGCCGCAGTCCTCGACGACCCAGTGCCCGAGCAGCTTCACCCACCCCGTTTCGACATCGACCTCCACGTACGAGGCCTGGATGCCGTTGGTGAAGGCGAAGGGCTGCCCGCGCGGCACGTAATGCCGCACGACGTTGAGCTCCGGCTGGAAATCCTTCGGCAGCGTGTCGGGGCGAAAGTGCCCGATGCGGGCCACTTCGGCGACCGACATGCGCACGGAGCCGGTCGACTCGTCGACGACCTGCCCCCGCCGGATGTCGAGCGACGCAGGCGGGGCCTGAAGCACGGTGCCGGCCAGCGACAGCACGTTCTCGCGCAGTGCGCGCGCGGCGAGCATCGCGGTTTCGCCGCCGATGCCCGCGCCGCGCGAGGCCCACGTGGCGCCGCCGTGCGGCGTCACTTCGGTGTCGCCGGTGATCATGCGCACGTCTTCGATGTCGATGCCGAGCGTGGTCGCCACCACCTGCGCCATCGCCGTCTCGGTGCCCTGCCCCAGTTCGTTCACGCTGATCAGGCAGCGAACCTTCCCGGACGGCTCGAGCTTGAGGATGCACCCGTCCTGCGAGGAGATCCGCGCGCCGCCCACGCCGTAGAAAGCCGGGCCCGGATTGGTGATCTCGATGAAAGCCGCAAGGCCGATGCCGCGCCAGACCCCGCGCTTGCGCGCTTCGGCCTGCTCGGCGCGCAGGCGTTCGTAGGACATCAGCTCCAGCAGCCGGTCCAGGCTCTGGTAGTGCGACAGGCGCTCGAAGAAGTATCCCGTCGGCGACGTGTACGGATACATCTCGTCGGAGACGTAGTTGCGCCGGCGGATCTCGACCGGATCGAGGCCGACGGCCGCCGCGGCCTTGTCGACCATCGCTTCGGTCACGGTGCAGGCGATGGGATGACCGACCGCCCGGTATTGCGACATCAGGTTCTTGTTCTGCAGAACGACCTTCAGCGTCGCGCGGTAATCGCGGAACCGGTACGGACCGCCCATGATCCGGATCACCTGTGCGCCCTCGACGGCACTGGTGCGCGGATACACCGAGAACGGACCGATGCCCGTCAGGTCGTCGACCTCCATCGCGAGGATGTCGCCGTCGGCGGACAGCGCCATGCGCGCCTTCACGCGATGGTCGCGCGCGTGGATGTCGGAGACGAACGACTCCAGGCGATCGGCGGTGAACTTGACCGGGCGCTCGAGCAGGATCGACAGGGCGCAGGTGGCCATGTCGTCGCCGTACACGTGCAGCTTGACCCCGAACGCGCCGCCGACGTCCTTCGCCACGACGCGCACGTTCTCCTCGGCGATGCCGAGGTGCCGGCTGTAGACGTCCTGCATCTGGTAGGGCGTCTGCGTCGACGAATACACGGTCAGCTTGCTTTCGCTGGGGTCGAAATCCGCCACGACGGTGCGCGGCTCGAGCGACACGCCGGTATGCCGGTTGTAGTGGAACGTGTCCTCGACGACCACGTCGGCGCGTGCGAACGCGGCCTGCACGTCGCCCGCATTCACTTCGGTGGCGAACGCGAGGTTGTCGCCCAGCTCGGGATGAATCACCGGCGTGTCGGGCGACAAGGCGGTTTCCATGTCGACGACCGGCGCAAGGCTCTCGTATTCGACGTCGATCGACTCGATCGCGTCCTCGGCGAGCGCGCGGCTTTGCGCGACGACCGCGGCGACGGGCTCTCCCTGCCAGACCACCTTCTCGATGGCGAGCGGATGCTGGGGTGCGGACTTCAACCCCGGAAAATGCGACAGCACGCCGACCCATGGCGTGCAGTACGGCGCGAGATCGGTTCCGGTCACGACGGCGACGACGCCGGGCGCCGTGCGAGCCGCTTCGACGTCGATGGAGACGATCCGCGCATGCGCATGCGGACTGCGCAGGAATGCGACGTGCACCATGCGCGGCAGTTTCAGGTCGTCGGTGAACTGCCCCTTGCCCTGCAACAGCCGACGCGCGTTCGGGCGCGGAACGCTTCGTCCGATGTAGCTGTTCGGCAGGTCGACGCGCGACGGCGATTCGGGCTTGTTCATCGTTCGGCCCCGTGCGCGGCGGTCTCGATCGCGTCGACGATCGCGTGGTATCCGGTGCAGCGACAGAAGTTGCCCGACAGGAACTCGCGGATCTCTTCGCGGCTCGGATGCGGATTGCGCCGGAGCAGCTCGGCAGCGCTCATCAGCATCCCGGGCGTACAGAAGCCGCATTGCAGCGCATTGTGCTCGTGGAACGAGCGCTGCAGCCGCTCGATCTCGCCCGTCGCCGTCAGCCCCTCGATCGTCTCGATCGTGGCGCCGTCGGCCTGGACCGCGAGCATCAGGCACGCGCGCACGGTGTCGCCGTCCACGCGCAGCGTGCAGGCGCCGCACACGCCATGCTCGCAGCCGACGTGCGTGCCGGTCAGTTCGAGCTCGGTACGAAGAAAATCGGCCAGGCTGATGCGCGTCGACACCCGCGTGCGCACGGGCACGCCGTTGACGGTCATCGCCACATCGACGAAAGACGACATCACGCTTCTCCCGAGCGGCCGGCCGCGAGTCCGGCGACGACGCGACCCAGCAGAACCTGCGCCAGATGCAGACGGGTTTCGGCCGACGCCATCGTGTCGCCCGCCGGCTCGAGGTCGCGAACGAGGGCCATTTGCGCCGCGTGAATCGCCGGCTGCTCGCAGCGCCGTCCCGACAACTGCGCCCACGCGTTTCGCGCCGGCGTCGGTGCGGAGCCCAGGCCGAAGAAGACGAGCCGGCCTTCGTCGAACACGTCGCCGGCCAGGCGCGCGTGCGCGGCGAGGCCGACGAGCGCGTAATCGCCGCGCCGGCGCGCCAGCTCGGCGAAACCCGAACGCCAGCCGTTGCCGATCGCATCGATCTCGACGTGCACGATCATCTCCCCCGCGGCGAGAGCGGTTTCGAACATGCCGCGGTGGAAGTCCCCCGCGGCGATGACGCGGCGACCGCGCGGGCCTTCGACGACGACGCGCGCATCGAGCGCGACGGCGCACGCGGGCAGTTCCGAAGCGGGGTCGGCCAGCGCGAGACTGCCGCCGAAGGTGCCGCGATTGCGGATCGCGGGATGCGCGACATGCCGAATCGCTTCGCTCAGCAGCGGGACGTGGCGAGCGATGACCGCGGAGTCGTGGACGTCGCGATGACGCGCGAGCGCGCCGATGCGCACGACGCCGTCGTCGAGGGCGATGTCGCGCAACCCCTCGATCGAGCCGATGTCCACCAACAGCCGCGGCGCCTGCAGGCGCATGTTCAGCGCGGGCATCAGGCTCTGGCCTCCGGCGAGAATCCGCGCGTCGTCGCCGTGCTCGGCGAGCAGGGTCAACGCCTGCTCGATCGAGGCGGCACGCACGTAGTCGAACGAAGGGGCCTTCACGGTGTCTCCTGTTGCCCGACCTCTTGCTGCGTCGTGGCTTATTTATCGTTCGATCACCAATGTGCACCATGCCGCACTGCGTTGTCAACGGCCGCGAACGGTTCCGCCATCGAACAGCTTCGTCAGGCTCTCGAGCATCGTGGCGCCGAGGTCGCGTGCGTCGACGAGGGTGACCGCGCGTCGGTAGTAGCGCGATACGTCGTGGCCGATGCCGATGGCCGTCAGCTCGATCGACGCGTCGCGTTCGATGCGTGCGATCGCATCGCGCAGGTCGCGGACGAGGTAATCGCCCGGATTGGCCGACAGCGTGGAATCGTCGGAGGGGGCTCCGTCGGACAGCACCATCAGGATGCGCCGGGCTTCGGGACGGGCCAGCAGTCGGCGGTACGCCCAGCGCAGCGCCTCTCCGTCGACGTTCTCCTTGAGCAGTCCGTCCTGCAGCATCAGCGCGAGTCCGTTGCGCGCTCTGCGCCACGGCGTTTCCGCGCGCTTGTAGACGATGTGCCGGAGGTCGTTCAGGCGCCCCGGATGCGGCGGTTTCCCGCACGCCAGCCACTGCTCGCGCGACCGGCCGCCCCTCCACTCGCGCGTGGTGAACCCCAGTATCTCGACCTGGATCGCGCATCGCTCGAGCGCCGCCGCGACGATGTCCGCGCTCATCGCCGCCAGACGGATCGGCAGTCCGAGCATCGACCCCGAGTTGTCGATCAGCAGCGAGACGACGGTGTCGTGCAGATCGATCTCCTTCGGCACCTTGTACGCGAGCGACGCGAACGGATCGACGATGGCGCCAGCCAGCCGCTCGCTGTCGAGCAGCCCCTCTTCGCGGTCGAAGTCCCAGCCGCCTGCCTGCCGGGCGAGCAGTTTCTGCTGCAACCGGGCCGCAAGCCGGTGGACAGCGGCCCGAAAAGGCGCGGTGTCCCGATCGAGAGCGCGTCGCAACTGCCGCAGTTCGCGCGCATCGCACAGGTCGACGGGCTCGACGACTTCGTCGTACCGGGTCGTGAAACAGCGATACGGCGAAGCCTCGAACGCGTCGTCGCGCGCGGCCACCGGGGCGTCGGAGGCGCCGGACACGTTGGCGGACGGGCTCGGCACGGGCGAGTCGTCGCGTCGCGCAGCCGCAGGGCTGGCCGATGAAGCGGCATCGCGCGCAGGTCCGTCGCCCGTGTCCTCCGGCGTTCCCGCTCGACCCGGAGCCGGTTCGCTCTCCGAAGCGTCGGCTGCGCGCGCCTGCGAAGAATCGTCCTGCGCGTCGGGCGTGCGGGCTTCGGGTCGGGCGTCGACCGCGTCGGCTTCGCCCGCTTCCAGGCCGAAGCCCGCCATCAATCGATATGCGCAACTCGCGTACGCGCGTTGATCGTCGATCGCGAGCGCAAGCCGCGAGAGCGCTTCCACGGTGTGCTCGTCGATCCGCGTCCGCCACATCTGCACGACGCGATCGGCGCCTTGCGGGCAGTGCTCGCCGGTCAGCCGCTCGCGCGCGAGCAGTGCGACGACACGGTCGAGCGGCACGTCTTCGGGCTTCGCTGCATCCGCGAACCCGTCGGCGCGGCATTGCGCATCGAGAAGCGCCGCGAGGTTCGCCGCCACCCCGGCCATCTGCCGCGTACCGATGGCCTGGATCCGCGCATCCTCGAGCGCATCGAATACCGAGCGCGCGGTTTCCCCCGTTGGGGCGAGTTGCCGGTGCAGCGACGGATCATGATGACGAAGGCGCAACGCGACGACGTCGGCCTGGCCGCGCAGCGTCGCGATCTCGTCCGCGCGGGGTGCGCTGCCGGGCACCGCGACGCGCAGGTTCGTTCCTTCGACCTGCAGGCCGTCCGCCTCGACGGCGATCGCGACATCGTCGCGTCCGGAGACCGCGCGAATCGCCGCCGCGGTGATTCGACGCCAGCGGTCGGTCTCGCTTTCGACGCGCTCGCGCATTCCAGCGGATCAGTGCGTGGCGAAGGGTCGAGGCGCGACGAGATCCGCGTCGAAGCAGCGCTGGTAGTACTCGGCCACCACCGGGCGCTCGAGCTCGTCACAGCGGTTGAGGAACGTCACGCGAAAGGCGGCGGCGAGATCGCCGAACAGCAGCGCGTTCTCGGCCCAGGTGATCACCGTACGCGGCGACATCACGATGGAGAGGTCGCCGGCGATGAACCCGGCTCGCGTGAGATTGGCCAGCGCGACCATCGCGCCGACCGTCTTACGCCCCTTCTCGCCGTCGTGACCGGGCACCTTGGCCAGAACGATCCGGATCTCGGCCTCGGGGGGAAGATAGTTCAGCGCGGCGACCAGGTTCCAGCGATCGAGCTGACCCTGGTTCAGCTGCTGCGTGCCGTGATACAGGCCGGTCGCGTCGCCGAGGCCGATCGTGTTCGCCGTGGCGAACAGGCGAAAGGCCGGATGCGCGCGAATCACGCGATTGCTGCCGAGCAAGGTCATCCGGCTGTCGGCCTCGAGCACGCGCTGGATCGCGAACATGACGTCCGGGCGCCCCGCGTCGTATTCGTCGAAGACCAGCGCGACCGGATTCTGCACCGCCCACGGCAGGATTCCTTCGCGGAACTCGGTGACCTGTTTCCCGTCGCGCAGGACGATCGCGTCCTTGCCGATCAGATCGCCCCGACTGATCTGGCTGTCGAGATTGATGCGCATGCACGGCCAGTTCAGCCGCGCGGCGACCTGCTCGATATGCGAGGACTTGCCCGTCCCGTGCCGGCCCTGGATCAGCAGGCGGCGGTTGTGCGCGAAGGCGACGAGGATCGAAAGCGTCGTGTCGTGATCGAAACAATACGACTCGTCGATCTCGGGAACGTGCTCGGTGCGCGAAGCGAAGGCGGGCACCTGCATCGACGAACGAATGCCGAACACCTGGTGCACCGAAACCAGCGTATCGGGCGATGTCGGCAGCATCGCCAGCTCGCCGCTCTTCGAATCCGTTTGTGTCATGTGCCCGATGTCTCCCGGTCCGGAATCGGCGAGGCCACTACAATTGCGCCACGCGACGCGGACATGCGCCGCCGGCAGGCTCTCATGACGCGCATCCGCCCATCCCACCCGATCGCCCCGGCACCCAAGCGCAAGCGCGTGGCCGCGAAGGCCGCACCGAAACGAAACCCGCGCGAAATGACGTCGAGCGGCAAGCGTCTGCCGCGCATCGAGCGAGAACGCCTGATCGTCGAGGAGGCCATCCGCTTCTTCGCCGAAGTGGGATTCGAGGGGCAGACGCGCGCGCTGGCGAAACGCCTCGGCGTGACGCAGCCCCTCCTCTATCGCTATTTCCCCGACAAGGAAAGCCTGATCGAGCGCGTCTACGAGGAAGTGTATCTCCGGCGCTGGAATCCGTCGTGGGAGGAACTCCTCGTCGACCGGTCACGTCCGCTTTCGGAGCGGCTCTGCCTTTTCTACAACGCCTATGCGCGTGCGATCTTCTCGTACGAGTGGGTCCGCATCTTCATGTTCGGCGGCCTGAAGGGCGTCAACATCAATGCCCGCTATCTGAGCATCATCCGCGAACACGTGCTGATTCCGGTATGCCGCGAACTGCGCGCAGCCGCCGGGCTCGACGATGCGGTGCCGCCGATCAGCGAGGCCGAGCTCGAGTGCGCATGGGGCCTGCACGGCGGAATCTTCTACATCGCGATCCGGCGCTGGGTGTACGGCGTTCCCGCGTCGCAACCGGTCGAGCGCACGATCGAGAACCAGGTGACGACGTTCCTGGAGGGCGCACCGGCGGCGGTCCGCCGCATCGTCGAGGGCGCGACGTGATCGGCCAGCCGCTGCGGCCCCCGCGAATGAACGTACGCGGGGGCGGGCGATGACGTCCGGGACCAGCGCACTCGTCCTGACCGGAGGGGGCGCGCGGGCGGCCTACCAGGTCGGCGTGCTGCAGGCGCTGGCGCGGATTCGTCGGGAATCGGCCGCACCGGAGAAGTCGAGTCCGTTCCAGATCGTCGTCGGGACGTCGGCCGGAGCGATCAACGCGACGGCGCTGGCGTGTTACGCGGACGATTTCCGCCGCAGTGTCGAACGACTGCGCCACGTCTGGTGGAACTTCGAGTCGAGCCAGGTCTATCGGACGGATTCCGTCCGCGTCGTCCAGTCGGGTGCGCGCTGGCTGTCGGCGGTGTCGATCGGCTGGCTCATCGCCCGCTGGAGGTTCGTGCGGCCGAGGTCGCTGTTGAACAACGATCCGCTCGCCGCGCTGCTGACCGAGATGCTGGATTTCAGCAGGCTCGAACCCCTGCTCGAGAGCGGGATCCTGCACGCGGTGGCCGTCACCGGCTCGAACTACGCATCCGGGCGGCACGCGACGTTCTACCAGTCGCACCGCGACATCGCCCAGTGGAGCAGCTCGCAGCGGTTTGCCCTGCGCACGCGGCTCGGGCCGGAGCATCTGCTGGCGTCGTCCGCCATCCCATTCGTGTTCCCTGCCGTGCCGATCGAGCTCGAGGGACGGCCCGAGTATTTCGGCGACGGATCGATGCGCCAGGTCGCGCCCATTTCGCCCGCGATCCACCTCGGCGCCGACCGGATCCTGATCGTCGGCGCAAGCTACATCGGCTCGCGATTCGACGAGGGACGGATCGACGGCGGCTACCCCAATCTCGCCCAGATCGCCGGGCACACGCTCTCGAGCATCTTCCTGGATGCGCTCACCGCGGACATCGAGCGCATCGAGCGCATCAATCGCCTGGTGCGGGCGTTGCCGGCCGAGGCGCAAGCGCGTTCGGGAATGCGCTACATCGACGTCCTGGCGCTCACGCCCAGCGAAAACGTCGATCTGCTCGCCGCCCGGTACATCGGCGAGCTGCCGGCGACGATCCGCGGACTGCTGCGCGGGATCGGCGTGAGCAGCCGACCGGACGATCTGCGCGGCGCGGCGCTGGCGAGCTATCTGCTGTTCGAAGCGGGCTTCACGCAGGCGCTCATCGAGCTCGGTCGCGCGGACACGATGCGACGGCGTGCCGAGGTGGAGCGATTCTTCGGTTGGACCGGCACCACGCGAACGGCCACGGCGAGTTCGTCGAACAACCGGTCGGCGCTGGCCTGAACAGGCCCTAGACCAGCAGCGCCAGGAGCTGCGCCGTGGAGCGCACACCGAGCTTGCGCAACATGCGCGCGCGATGCATCTCGACGGTGCGCGGACTGAGCGCCAGCAGCCGCGCGATCTCCTTGCTCGTCAGGCCCGCGGCGAGTTGCGTGACCACTTCGCGCTCGCGCGGACTGAGCAATGCCGTCGAGTGCGTCGCATGGTGCATCTGCTCGAAGGCCCAGACCGCCTCGCGCGCCGGCGCGTCGGCGTCGGTTGCCTGGCCGGTGACCCGGCACCAGATCAACCCGCCATCGCGACAGCGCATCAGGCGCTCGTCGCGATAGACACGACCCTGACGCATGCGCGGATATCCGCGTTGCCCGATGCGCCGGAACTCCTGCCGGGAAGGATAGAGGATCGCGATCGACTGGCCGACGAGCGCCTCGACGGGGTAACCGAACAACCGGGCGAACGCGCGATTGCAACCGGCCACGACCCGCTTGCGGGTCATGCAGAGCGCGACGGGCGCCCAATCGAAGCCGATCGCGACCGTTGCTTCGGTGGTCGTCGTCACGACGCCAGACTACGGTATTCATACCGTATTGGAAAGTGCGCCGCCGACGCCTATCGTGGGGTCGCAGCGCTCGCGAGCGCCGCCCCTTCCGGAGTCGACGAGATCTCCCGATGAACCTCGCCCATCTGCTGGCCCGCCAGGCACGGGTGGCCCCCGACCGCACCGCCCTCTTCGACGGAACGCGCCCGTGGGCGACACACGCCCGGTGGGCGGCACGCAGCGCGTGCCTGGCGCAGTGCCTTCGCCGCGACGGCCTGCAGCCGGGCGATCGTGTCGTGATCTTCATGCGCAACCACCCGCGCTACCTGGAGATCCTGTGGGGCGCGTGGTGGGCCGGGCTCGTCGTCGTGCCGGTCAACGCCAAGCTGCATCCGGCGGAAGTCGAGTGGATCGTGGACAACGCCCAGGCCCGGTGGGCCTTCGTGACGCACGACGTCGCACCGCGCTCGCTGGCCGGCGTGGAGCGACAGATCGACATCGAATCGCCCGAGGCCGATGTCCTCCTCCCGCCGCAGGCAACGCGGCCCGCGGTGCCCCCCGCAAAGCGCGAACCGGACGATCTGGCCTGGTTGTTCTACACCAGTGGCACCACGGGCCGGCCCAAGGGCGTGATGCTGACCCACCGCAACCTGATGACGATGGGGATGACCTACTTCGTCGACGTCGACCCGATCGACGCCGGCGACGCCATGGCGTACGCGGCGCCGATGTCGCACGGCTGCGGCATCTACGCGATCCCGCACCTCATGGCGGGCGCGCGACACGTGGTTCCGGCTTCCGGCGGCGTGGAACCGGGCGAACTCTTCGCGCTCGGTCGTGCGCTCGGCCCGCTGTCGACCTTCGCCGCACCGACGATCGTCAAGCGTCTGGTCGACTACGCCGAAGCGGCCGGCCTCGGTCCCGCGGATTCCGCTGCGGCGTTCAAGACCATCGTCTACGGCGGTGCACCCATGTACCTGGCCGACATCCGACGTGCGCTACGCGTGATGGGGCCGCGTTTCGTGCAGATCTACGGCCAGGGCGAAACGCCGATGGTCGCAACCGCCTTGTCGCGCCGCGACATCGCCGACGCGACGCATCCACGCCATGCCGAACGGCTGGCCTCGGTCGGCGTGGCCCAGACGCCCGTGCGGGTACGCGTGACCGACGCGCAGGGCCGCGACGTGCCGACCGGCGAAACCGGCGAGGTGCTGGTGCGCGGCGACACCGTGATGGCCGGGTACTGGCGCAACCCCGAGGCGACCGCCGTCGCGGTGCGCGACGGGTGGCTGTGGACCGGCGACCTCGGCACCCTCGACGCCAACGGCTTCCTCACGTTGAAGGATCGCAGCAAGGACTTGCTGATCAGCGGCGGCTCCAACGTCTACCCGCGCGAAGTCGAGGAGGTCCTGCTGACGGCGCCGGGCGTGGCCGAGGCAGCGGTGGTCGGCGCCCCCGACCCGGAGTGGGGCGAGATCGTCGTCGCCTTCGTCGTGCCGCAGCCGGGCGCGCGCCTGGACGACGCACGGCTCGACGCGCACTGCCTGGAGCGCATCGCCCGCTTCAAGCGACCCAAACGCTATGTCGTCGTCGATTCGCTGCCCAAGAACCACTACGGCAAGGTGCTGAAGACCGAGCTGCGGGCGCGCTTGCGCACGTCCGCCTGAACCGGACACGAACCCGAGCGCGAGAACGAGGAGCAGACACCCCATGAGCACGCTGAAAGGAAAACGCGCACTGGTCACCGGGTCGGTCCAGGGCATCGGCCTGGCCATTGCGAAGGCGCTGGCCGGCCAGGGGGCCACGGTCGTGCTGCACGGCCTTCCCGATCCGCGGGTGCACGACGCGGCACGCCAGGCGCTGTCGGCGATCTCGCCGGCGCCGGTCGGCACGCTGGGGCACGACCTCGCCGACCCGGCACAGGTGCAGCAGATGATGGACGAGGTGCTGGGCGGCGGGCCGCTGGACATCCTGGTCAACAACGCGGGCATCCAGTACACGGCGCCGCTGGCGGAGATGCCGCGCGCCCGTTGGGATGCCATCCTGGCCGTCAATCTGTCGGCCGCGTTCGACACCATGCGCCTTGCCCTGCCGGGAATGCAGGCACGCGGCTACGGGCGCATCGTCAACATCGCCTCGGTGCATGGGCTGGTCGCGTCGATCCACAAGGCACCGTACGTGGCCGCGAAGTTCGGCCTCGTCGGCCTGACCCGCGTCGCCGCGCTGGAAGCCGCGCAGGCGGGCAGTCGCAGCAGCGGAGGCGTCACGGCAAACTGCATCTGCCCCGGGTGGACAGAGACCGCGATCATCGAACCCCAGATCCAGGCTCGCGCCGCGGAGTTCGGCGGCGACCGGGAGGCCGGCATCCGCGACCTGCTCCGCGAGAAGCAGCCGAGCGGACGTACTTCGACGCCCGACGAAATCGCGCAAACCGTGCTCTGGCTGTGCGACCCCGCGTCACACAACCTGACCGGCGCCGCGATCCCCATCGACGGCGGATGGACGGCGCAGTAGGCGGCGTTCGCGGCGGCGGGCTCGTGAACGCGCTGCGACTTCAGTGTTGCACGCGCCGCACGCGCAACAGAAACACGATCCCGAAAACCGCCAGTGCAGCAGCGACCGCGAACGTCGTCGCATAGCTGCCGAGCCGTCCGTAGATCGCCGCGAACAGCGAAGGCGCGATCAGCACCCCGCCGAACGTGAAGAACAGCGCTCCGCCGGTCGCGGTGCTCGCCTGTCCCGCGGGCGCGAGCCGCGCCACCTCCGCGAGGAACACGCCGTTCCACCCGATCGCCGTCGCGCCCATCGCGACGAACACGATCGCCGTCGCCGATGCGCTCCAGCCCGCGTCGATCTGCGTCGTCGCGACCGTGGCGAGCAGCATCAGTCCGCCCAGGATGAGCAGCACGGTGCGACTCGCCTCCAGGCGATCGGCGATCCATCCCCAGCCGATGCGCCCCGCCGCACCCGAGAACTGCACGGCCGACAGCAGGACCCCGGCTTCGACGAGCGTGTAGTGCGCCTCCGTCACGAGAAACGTCACCGCAAAGGTCATCAGGCAGAGCTGCACGCCGGCGAAACACAAGGCCATCAGCGACAGGCAGCGAAGGTCCGGATGCGCCCAGACGAGGCCGACGCCGCCGAGCACGCCGGCCGCTCCGCTCGGCGGCAACGCGCGCCGGTCATCGTCCCATCGCGCACGCACCGGTTGCAGCAGCGCGAGCATCGCGATCGCGAGCACAAGGACGACCAGCAGCGCGGCGCGCCAGCCGAACGCGTGCGCGACCGTCGGCGCGACGAGCGCGGCCGCCATGCCTCCCAGCGGAACCCCGGTCTGCTTGAGCGAGAAGATCAGATTGCGGCTCGACGTCGGCGTGAAGCGCGTGAGCAGGTGCGCTGCGGCGGGATTCGACACGCCGTAGCCGACGCCGAGCAAGACCGACGCGACGACCAGTGCGCCCACTTGGGGCGCCATCGCGATCAGCATCGCCGCGCCGACGAACGCCAGCGCCGCCTGCGTCGTTCGGCACGCGCCGAGCCGCGTGACGATTCCTCCGCCCACCGCCGCGCTCGCCATTGCCCCGGCATAAACGATGCTCACCTGGTAGCCGATCGTCGACGCATCGACGTCGAGCACCGTCGCGAGTTCGGGCGCGATGACCGGCAGCGTCAGCGCCGCCATCGAGACGATCGTCTGCGCGACGAGTGTCGCGCCGATCACACCGGGTACCGACGGAGCCGACATCGCCGCTCAGCGCACGTTGTCGACCAGCACCAGGGCAAGCTGCGGGAACACCGCCACCAGCGCGAGCACGCCCAGCATGATCAGCACGTACGGGATCGCGCCGCGCATGATCTTCTCGAGCGACACGTCGCGCACGACGCCCTGCACGACGAACAGGTTCAGCCCGACCGGCGGCGTGATCAGCGCCATCTCCATGTTGATCGTCAGGATGATGCCGAACCAGATCAGGTCCCAGCCGAAGGCCGAGATGATCGGGATCAGGATCGGCGCGGTGATGACGATGATCGACAGCGTCTCCATGAAGCAGCCGAGGAAGATCAGCAGCAGGTTGATCGTGATGAACACCAGCCACGGCGAGACGTCGAGTTCGGCGACCGTGCGCGAGATCACCGGCGCGACCTGCGTCGTCGTCATCACGTAGCCGAACACCATCGCGCCGGCGATGATCATCAGCACCATGACGCTGCCGCGCGCGGCATCCTCGACGATGACGACCAGCTTGCGCAGCGTCAGCTCCCGATAGACGACACCGGACAGCACGAGGCTCGCCAGCGTGCCGAGCCCAGCCGCCTCGGTCGGCGTCGCGATGCCCTGGTAGATCGACCCGAGGATGATCCAGATGAGCACCACCATCGGCGCCAGGTGCTTGAGCGCCGCCAGCCGGTCCATCGCGGTGACCGGGGCGGCGTCCCTCGTGCGCGCCGTCGCCGCCAGCGGCGAACGGATCGCGCCACGCACCTGGTACACGATGAACGCGAGCGTCATGATCAGGCCGGGGACGATGCCCGCGATGAAGAGCTTGCCGATCGACTGCTCGGCGACGATGCCGTAGACGATCATCGGAATGCTCGGCGGGATCAGGATCCCGAGCGTCCCGCCGGCCGCGACCGCGCCGCACGAATCACTGTCCCGATAACCGAAGCGTCGCATCTCGTCGACCGAGAATCGGCCGATCGCGCCGGCGGTCGCGACGCTCGAGCCCGACACCGCCGCCATCACCGCGCATGCGAGCGTCGTCGCCACCATCAGGCCGCCGGGGACACCGTGCAGCAGCGTCGCAAGCGCGCCGTACAGCCGCGAGCCCATCCCCGAGGCCGAGATGATCGCGCCCATCAGGATGAACAACGGCACCGCGGTCAGCGTGAAGCTGGTGATCGACCCCCACAAGGTCGGTGCGATCAGGCCGAGGGAGTCGAAGCCGCCGCCGACGAGCAGCAGCGAGACGATTCCGACGCCGAACAGGCTGAACGCGACGGGAATGCCGACCGCGAGGCACGCGAGCAGCGCGGCGAACATCGCCAGACCGAGCCAGATTTCCATTCGTATCCGAAGGCGCGGGGCGCCGAAGTCAGGCGGCGCGCGAGCGCCGGCGGTTCACCACCTCGACGAGGTGCACGACGAGCAGCCAGAGCATGCCGAGCGAAAAGAACGAATAGGGAATCCAGAGATCGACCTCGAACAGTCCCCAGGATTTCTCGCCGCTCTCGAACGCCTCCCACCAGAACTGCCCGCTCAACCACACGAGCAGCGCCGCGACCGCCAGCACGACGAGGTCGGCGATCCACGCCAGCACCTTGCGCACGCGCGGCGAGACACGCGTGACGACGAGGTCGACGCCGACGTGCGAGCCCTCGGCAAGCGCATACCCGGCACCACCGAAGGCGATGAAGCCCATCACGTACGTGGCGACGTCGTTGACCCAGCCGGTCGTCGAGCCGAAGAACGTACGCGCGAGGACCTCGTAAGTCACCAGCAATGCGATCGCGAACGCGCCGATCCCGACGAGAATGCCCGACAGGCGCGTGACGGCGTGGATCCAGCGCAACGGCGAGGGCGCGTCGCCCGTCGCCGCTGCGTTCGCATCGCGCAGGCTCACTTCGCCGCGTCGCCGCCCGCGGCCTTCAGCAGTTCCTCACCGCCGGGCACGTCGGCCTTGAACTTCTCGAAGCTGTGTTGGCGGAACCAGTCCTGCCACTTCTTCCATGACGCTTCGCTCATCTTCTCGACCTTGACGCCGTTCTTCGCGAACAGCGCCGCCACGCGCTTGTCCTCGTTCTTCGCACCCTCGAGCGCCTTCTGCTCGAGGCTCCGGCCGACCTCGACGAAGATCTTCTGCTGCTCGGGAGTGAGCTTGTTCCAGGTCTTCGTGCTGATCGCGACCGGCTCGATCGTGAAGTAGACGCTGTAGTCCTCCGGCGAGTTGTAGAACTTCGCGACCTCGTACATCCGGTAAGCGCCGAACGAGCCCGACGAAGTCCACATGCCGTCGAGCAGACCGAGCTGCATCGCGCTGTAGTTCTCCGACGACGGCATCGACACGGTGGTCGCGCCCGCCTTCTGCAGCGCGAACTCCATGAACTTGCCCGCGGCGCGCAGCTTCATTCCGGACACGTCGGACGGTTCGTGAATCGGCTTGCCGGTGGTCGCCACGCCGCCCGAGATCTGGATCCACGACAGCGTCCGGAAACCGTAGTCCTGTGCCTTCTGCTCGAGCTGCTTCCACGCGTCGCTGTTGCGGAAGGCGAACACTTCGTCATGGTTCCGCCACAGGCCGGGCAGCAGCACCATGTTCATCTGCGGAATCGCGCCCGCCGAATAGATGTACGGGTAGATCGCCAGGTCGACCGTCCCGCTCTTCAGCGCCGTGTGCGTGGCGCTCGCCTTCACCAGCGACTCGGCCGGGAACATCGAGATCTTGATCTGGCCGTTGGTGCGCTTCTCGACCTCCTTCGCGAACTCGATGCCGGTCGCGATCACGTAGTCGGACTCGTCCTGCGGCCACTGGTGCGCCATCTTCAGGTTCAGCGTCTGCGCAGCGGCGATGCCGCTGCACGCGAACGCGGCGCCCGCGACGAGCGTGGTGCCGAACTTCCAGAATGCGGTCTGCATGATTCCTCCTCGGTGGATCGCCGGGCGTTCAGCCCGGGCGTCGTTGCCCTCGCGACATCGTTGCGAGAATCTGCTCGTACAACTCGGTCGGCTCGTCGTCGAAGCGGGACTCCGGCAGCTGCGCGAGCGTGGCGGCGAGATGCCGATACGCGAGCCGCTGCAGTCGATACCGGTTGAAGCGCCTCCTGCGCGCGGCCGTCGGCCGACGCTCGAACGCCTGCGCCAGCGCATCGTCGATTGCCGCGTCGAGTTCGCGAAGACCGGTCTCGTCGCCGGCCTTCACGAGCACGATGCGCGGCGCCGCGACCGAGGGCCGCTGCGCGAGCGTGGACTTCAGTTCGAGCGCCATGCGGCGCGCGCCGTCGAGGTCGGCCTTGTGGATCACGATCAGATCGGCGGTTTCGAGAATGCCCGCCTTCATCGCCTGGATCGCGTCGCCGAGCCCGGGCATCAGCAGCAGCACCTCGACATCGACCAGCTCGCGCACGCCGAACTCGGCCTGGCCGACGCCGACCGTCTCGACGATGACCTCTGCGAAGCCGAACGCATCGAGCGTCGACAGGATCTCGGGCAGGTTGTCGCCGAGCCCGTCGCGCGTCTCGCCGCTGGGCATCGAGCGCACGTAGATCCGCGCGTCTTCGGCAAGCGCCTCCATCCGGATCCGGTCGCCCAGCAGCGAACCGGCGCTGTCCGGGCTCGTCGGGTCGATTGCGACGATGGCCAGCGGCGACGCCTTTTCGACGCGCAGCGGCGCGAGCCGTCCGATCAGCGAGCTCTTTCCGACCCCCGGCGCACCGGTGATGCCGATGCGCGGCGCGGGCGAGGTGTGCGGCACGGGGGCGCGCAGCAATTCGTCGATGCCCAGGCGCGCTGCGCGCGTCAGCGCGCGGCTGACTTCGCGTCGATCGAAAGGCGAGGCGCGCGATGCGTCGGTCATCCGGCCTTCCCCAGGACCGCGGCGTCGTGCTCGCCGAGCAGCGGCGGTGCGCGGAACTCGTCGTCGGCATCGCAGAACTTGATCGGGTTGCCGACGACGCGCAGCGTGCCGTCCTCGAGCGCGATGTCGGCGACCATGTGCCGGACGGCGGTCTGCTCGCTGGCCAGCGCGGCTTCGAGCGTCTCGACGCCTGCGGCGACGACGCCCAGCGGCGCGAGGCGAGCCACCCAGCGGTCGGTCGTCTCGCCGATCAGCATCTCGCCGATCGACTGCAGGACGAACGCACGATTGCGCCGACGTCCGCTCATCGTCGAAAAGCGCTCGTCGTCGATCCACTCGGCACGGCCGATCTCCTTGCAGAACGTGCGCCAGAAATCGTCGTGCGTGATGAACAGCGTCAGCCAGCCGTCGGCGGTGCGGAAGATCTGTGCCGGGACGATGTACGGATGCGCCGATTCCGGGTAGCGCTCGGCGCGCTCGCCAGCGTTGAGCCAGGCCCCGGCCAGGTAGTTGAGCTGCGACAGCATCACGTCGTACATCGCGATGTCGACCTGCCCGCCTTCGCCCTGCACGAGTTTGGCGAGCATCCCCACGGCGCCCATGATGCCGGCCGAATTGTCGACCGCGGAATACCCGGTCTTCGTCGGCGGCCCGGACGGATCGCCGGTCAGCGACATGACCCCGGTCAGCGCCTGGATCACGTAGTCGTACGCGGGACGCTCGGCGAAGGGGCTGTCGAGCCCATAGCCGGTGAGCGCCACGCACACGATCTTCGGGTTGAACGCCTTCAGGCGATCGTACGTAAGGCCCAGCTTGCGGATCGCCTTCGGGCGCAGGTTGGTGACCAGTCCGTGCGCATCGCGAACGAGTCGTGCGAGTTCGGCCCGCCCCGCGTCCGAAGCGAGGTCGAGAACCACGCTGCGCTTGCTGCGATTCAGGCTCGCGAAATACGCGTTGTACGGGCCGACCCGATGCGGGCTGATGTCGCGCGCGATGTCGCCGCCCGGCGGCTCGACCTTGATCACTTCGGCGCCGAGGTCGGCGAGCAGCATCCCGCAGTACGGGCCCATCAGCATGTGCCCGATCTCGATGATGCGCTTGCCGCGCAACGGCAGCGTCACGACAGCATCCTCGCGATGGTGGCCACGACATCGGCCAGCGGGATCTCGCTGGTGAACACGCCGCGCACGCCCTGCTCGCGCAGGCTCTGCTGGTCGGGCACGGGGATGGTTCCCCCGACGAAGACGGGGATGTCGGCCGCCTGCAGCTCGCGAAGCTGGTCGATCGTGTCGGCGACCAACTCGTTATGGCTGCCCGAGAGGATCGACAGCCCGACCGCATCGACGTCTTCGTCGACCGCCACCCGCGCGATGTAGCCCGGCGTCTTTCGCAGCCCGGTGTAGATCACGTCGGCGCCCGCATCGCGCAGCGCGAGCGCCACCACCTTGGCCCCGACGTCGTGACCGTCGAGCCCCGGCTTGGCGACGAGAATTCGCTTGCCGCGCAGCGGTGTCTTCCCGCTCGATGGGTTCATAGTCGCACCGGCTCCTGGAACTCGCCCCACTTCGCCTTCAGTCGCGCGACCATCTCGCCGACGGTCGCGTAGGCGTGACAGCAGTCGATCAGATGGGGCATCAGATTCTCGTCGTCGACCTCGGCCGCCTGCTCGAGCCGGTTCAGCGTGCGCTCGACCTCGGCCTGGTTGCGCCGGTCGCGAACCGCCTCGAACTTCTCCAGCACGCGACGACTCGCCTGCGGGTCGACGCGGAATACCTCCTCGGGCGCCGACGACTGGTCTTCGTGGCGAAAGCAGTTCAGCCCGACGACGGGCAGCTCACCGCTGTCGGTCTGCAGTTTGCGTTCGTGCGCGCGGTGAGCGATACGCAGTTGCAGCCAGCCGTCCTCGATCGCCTTCACCGCGCCCCCGTAGTCGTCGACCTCGCGCATCAGCGCGTCGATGCACTCCTCCATCCGGTCGGTGAGGTGCTCGGCGAAATAGCTGCCGCCGAGCGGATCGACGGTGCGCGCGATGCCGCTCTCGTACGCGACGATCTGCTGCGTGCGCAGCGCGAGCTCGGCCGAGAACTCGGTGGGGATCTGGAACGGCTCGTCGAGCGCGCAGGTGAAGATCGACTGCGCGCCGCTCATCACCGCGGCCATGGTCTCGATCGCCACCCGCACGACGTTGTTGTACGGCTGCGGAGCGACCAGCGACGAGCCGCCGCACACCACGCCGAAACGGAACATCTGTGCCTTCGGGTCGGTCACGCCGTAGCGCTCGCGCAGCAGCCGCGCCCACACCCTGCGGCCCGCGCGAAACTTCGCGACCTCCTCGAAGAGATCCATGTGCACGTAGAAGAAGAACGACAGCCGCTTGGCGAAGCTGTCCGCGCGCCCGCCGCGCCGGATCAGCTCGTCGACGTACGCGAGGCCGTTCGTCAGCGTGTAGGCCATCTCCTCGGCCGCCGTGCAGCCTGCGTCGCGCATGTGCGCGCCGGCGATCGAGATCGTGTTGAAGCGCGGCGTCTCCCGATTGCCGAACAGGATCGTGTCCGAGATCAGCCGCATCGACGGGCGCACCGGGAAGATCCAGGTCCCGCGGGCGACGTACTCCTTCAGGATGTCGTTCTGTATCGTGCCGGTGAGCTTCTCGCGCGGCACGCCGGTGCGGTCGGCGCAGGCGATATACATCGCGTAGAGGATCGCCGCCGTACCGTTGATCGTGAACGAGGTGGAGATGCGCGACAGATCGATGCCGCGAAAGAGGATCTCCATTTCCGAGAGATTCGACAGCGAGACGCCCACCTTGCCGATCTCGGGCCGCGCCATGGAATCGACCGGATCGAGCCCGCATTGCGTCGGCAGGTCGAGCGCGACCGACAGGCCGGTCTGGCCGCGCTCGAGCAGGAAGCGGTAGCGCTCGTTCGACTCCTCGGCGGTGCCGAAGCCCGAGTACTGGCGCATCGTCCACAGGCGGCCGCGATAGCCGTCGGCGAAGATGCCGCGCGTGAACGGGAACTCGCCGGGGCGCCCCGGGTCCTGCGCCGGATGGTTCTGCGGGTCGACGACGACCGGCACCTCGATGCCGGAACGAACGGCGCCGCCGACGCTCGGTGCGGCCGGCCCGCTTTCGACGTCGGTGCTTCGATGGTTCATGCTGCTCCTCGATTCTTTCGCGACAGGAAGCGATCGCTTGCCTGCCAGTGATCCGCATGCACCCAGGTCTCGACAAAGACGTCGCGTTCACGCCGCTCGCGCTCGGCGCGAGACCATCCGCTGCCGCCCGCGAGCGCGATCGTCTTGAACGCGCGCAACACCTGCGGCGCATGCGAGCGCATCGGCTGCAGGAAACGCTCGACGCGCTGCTCGAGCGATTCGCCATCGCCCGCGATGTCGTCGACCAGGCCGATCTCGCGCGCCCGCGCTGCGGGCAGCGTCTCGGCGCCGACGAGAATCGACAGCGCCGTGTGCGCGCCGACGAGATCGACGAGGTCCGCACCGCCGCCGAAACCGGTGCAGATGTTCAATCGACCCTGGACGAATCCGATCGCCGCATGCGCCGCCGCGACGCGGAAGTCGCAGGCCACCGCAAGTTCTGCACCCCCGCCGAGCGCGACGCCGTTCAGCGCGGCGACCACCGGCAGCGGAAATTCGCGAACCGCGCGCAGCGCCTCGTTCGCATGCGCCCACAGTCGTTCGGCGTCGGCCGGCGCGCGCAGCTTGTCGAACTCCTTCAAGTCGCCGCCGGCCGCGAAGCTCTTGTCGCCCGCGCCGGTGACGACTGCAGCACGCAACGCGACGTCGCCTGCCGCATCGGTGAACGCACGGCGCAGCTCGGCGAGCACGTCGGTGCTCAACGGGTTGCGCTGCTCCGGGCGGTCGATCGTCACGCGAAGGACGTCGTCGCGCCGCTCGACGCGCAGGTAACGGTATTCGGTCATCGCCGGAAAAGCTCCTCGATGCGCTCGCGCGCTGCGACCAGCCGTGCCCCGAGCTCGTCGATGCGTTTCTCCATCCGGTGCGAAGGGCCCGCGACGGCCAGTCCGAAGGTCTCATCGCGGATCGATAGCGCGACCGCGAGCGCGGTGACGTCCTCGACGTTCTCGCCACGCGTCAT
>JAKFES010000047.1:0-6431 GCA_036675585.1 Burkholderiaceae bacterium | reverse complement strand
GCGGGAAAGTCCCGCTGCCCGACCAGATGCCCGAGGTGTTCGCGCGCATCGTGGAAGGCTTCGTCGACTCGCTGCGCGGGCGGTAGAGGATGAACCTTGTTCTCCTTCGGGCCGCGGCGCGTTCGCGGCCGGCGGCAGCGGCCCGAAGGAAAACAAGGCCCGTCCGCTAGCGCCCGCGCAGCGAGTCGACGAAGCCTTCCACGATGCGCGCGAACACCTCGGGCATCTGGTCGGGCAGCGGGACTTTCCCGCCGGGCACCTCGACGATCCGGCTGCCCGCGATCGCCTGCGCCACCGGCCGCGCTCGCGGCCAGGCGTGGGGGTCTTCAGTGGGCGCGACGACGAGCACCGGGCAAGCGATGCGCGGCAGGCGCTCCTCCATCCGGTAGCGCGCCACCACCGCGTGCCCGTGCGATGCGCGCGGGCCGGCCTTGATCGCGTCGACCACGAAGCGCTCGAGCAGGTCGACGTCGCCCGCCGGATACCAGGGCTGCCGGATCCGCCACAGCTCGGTCAGGTGCGAGCCGTCGGCACGGCGCTCGACGCAGTCGACCGCCGGCGTTCCGTCATGCGCCGCACGGTACGCGGCGTCGACGTACGGCGGGGCCGACAGCACCGCGGCCTGCACCCGGTGGCCGTGCATCGCCGCGAGCTCGATCGCGATCGCCGCCCCCGTGTGGTGCCCGACGACCACCGCGCTTTCGACGCCGAGCGCGTCGAGCAACTGCACCGCCACCTCGGCCCATCGCTCGATCGAGTCCCCGGCGAGCGGCGGGCGCGACGAGTCGCCGAACCCGAGCGTGTCCATCGCGATCGCATCGAAGCGCCGGCCGAGTCGCGGCAGGACATCGCGGAACTCGTCCCACGAGCGCGGCGTCTGGTGCAGCAGCAGCACGGCACGGCCCGCGCCGCACCGTGCGCAGTGGATCGTTCCCGCGGGCACGTCGACGAACCGGCGTTCGACCCTCGGCATCGTCGCGGCTTCTCTTTCGTTTCGATTCATTGCACGATGATGGCCGATGCGGGCGCGCGATGCGAGTGCCTTCACGGCGCTCCCGAAGGCGCCACCGGGAGCCGGCGAAGATGATCGAAGCGAACGCGTTCCATCCGTATCCGAGCGTCGTGCACATGCTCGCCGAAGCGGCCCGGATCGCGCCGCGTGGCGAAGCGCTGGTGTGCGGCGAAGAACGCCTCGATTACGGTGAATACCTGCGCTGCGTCGCGTGCTTCGCGCACGAGCTGATCGATCGCGGCGCAGCCGGCCGGCGCATCGCGATCGTGCTGGGCAACTCGATCGATGCCTGCATTGCGCTCTTCGGCGTGCACGCGGCGCACGCACAGGCGGTGCCGCTCAATCCGCTCTACACGGAGCACGAGCTGCGCCCACTCTTCGCCGACGCGCAACTGCACGGCATCGTCTATGCCGACGAGCACGCGCAACGCGTCGAGGCGCTCGCCGACGAATTCGGCATCGAGCATCGCTTCCGCATCGGCGACGCGCACCGGCGCCTGCTCGCCGGGCGCGACGACGCGTGCGCCGCGCTGCCGCAACCGCTTCCGGCCGCCGACGAGCTCGCGACACTGCAGTACACCGGCGGGACCACCGGTCGCTCGAAAGGCGTGAACCTGCTCCACGGTCCGGTGGCGATCAACGTGCTCCAGCGCGAGGCGCTGCTGCCCACGTGCCGGGACGACGAGCGGCTGCTGTGCGTGATGCCGCTCTTTCACGTCTACGCGGTCGCGATGTGCCTGCACAACATGGCGCTCGCGCGGGGAGCGCTCGTGATCGTCCCGCGCTACACGCCGGAGGCGGTGTTCGATGCGCTCGTGCGCGAACGGATCACGATCTTCGCCGGCAGCCCGACGCTGTTCACCGGGCTGCTGAATCATCCGGCCTTCACGCGCGAGGCGTTCGCGACGCTGCGGCTCTCATACTCCGGATCGGCAGCGTTGCCGGAGGAGCTGTTGCGCCGCTGGGAGCAAGCGACCGGCACGCCGGTGCTCGAAGGCTACGGACAGTCCGAAGCCGGCCCCGTGGTGAGCTTCAACCCGGTCGACGGCGTGCGCAAGCCCGGATCGGTCGGCGTTCCGCTGCCGCTCACCGAGGTGCAGATCGTCGACACCGACACCGGTTCGCGCGTGCTCGGCGCGGGCGAAAAAGGCGAGATCCGCGTGCGCGGACCGCAGATCATGCGCGACTACCGCAACCTGCCGCAGACGACGGCCGAGACGCTGCGCGACGGCTGGCTGCACACCGGCGACATCGGCGAATTCGATGCCGACGGATACCTGTACGTGCGCGATCGCAAGAAGGAGATGGCCAAGGTTTCGGGCTACAACGTGTTCCCGCGCGAGATCGAGGAAGTGCTCTACCTGCATCCGGCCGTCGCCGAGGCCGCCGCGATCGGTGTGGCGGACGCCTATCGCGGCGAGTCCATCCGCGCGTTCATCGCGCTCGCGCCCGGATGTCGCGCAAGCCCCGAGGAACTCGTCGCGCACTGCAAGGAGCGGCTTGCGCCGTACAAGATCCCCGCGCAGATCGTGCTGGTCGACGCGCTGCCGAAGACGGTCGTCGGCAAGATCGACAAGAACCGGCTGCGCGCGGCCGGATACGGCGCCGCCGCACGCGCCTGAACGCCGCGCGACGCGTGCGCGGCGAAGCGTCAGCCGACGCGCTCGACGTACACCTGCACCTTGCCGCCGCACGCGAGACCGACCTCCCAGGCCTGCTCGTCGCTGACGCCGAACTCGAGCATGCGCGGCTTGCCGTCGGCGATGACTTCGAGCGCCTCGCCGATGACGGCACCCTCGACGCAGCCGCCCGAAACCGAGCCGAGGAACGCGCCGCCCTGCTCGACGGCGAGCAGGCTGCCTTCCGCGCGCGGCGATGAGCCCCACGTCTTCACGACGGTCGCCAGCGCGACGCCCTTGCCCGCCGCGCGCCACGCGCGCATCGCTTCGAACAGCTCGTCGTCGCTCGCCTGCGCGGCCGGCGCCCGCTTCGGCCCCGTGGTGTCCTGCGGCGTGAGAGCACCCTGCGCCGGCGCGGAAGCGGACGTTCCGCGCTGCGCCAGGCGAGCACCGACGCCCGCGGCTTGCGCATGCTCGTCGATGCGCTCGACCAGTTCGGCCACGCCGTCGCCGGCCGTCGCGACGGTGCGTACCACGGGCACCGACCACCCGGGGCGCCTGCGCAGCCGCGACAGCGCGCGCATGTCGTCGTAGGTGCGCGCGGCCAGCGGCGAGTCGGCCTTGTTCACGACGAGGATGTCGGCGATCTCGAGGATGCCCGCCTTGATCGACTGCACCTCGTCGCCGAGCCCCGGCGGGCAGACGACCAGCTTGGTGTCGGCGAAATTGCGGATCTCGACCTCCGATTGCCCGGTGCCGACCGTCTCGACGATCACGACGTCGAAACCCGCCGCGTCGAAGAGGTCGATCACCCGACCGGCTGCGCGCGACAGCCCGCCGAGATGCCCGCGCGACGACAGCGAGCGCACGAACACGTCGTCGTGCGAAGCGACTTCGCCCATGCGAACGCGATCGCCGAGGATCGCGCCACCGGTGACCGGACTCGACGGATCGACCGCGACGACGGCGACCGAGCGCCCGCGCTCGACGAGTGCGCCGAGCAGCGCGTCGATCAGCGTCGACTTGCCCGCGCCCGGTGCACCGGTGACGCCGACGACGTGCGCGCGGCCCAGGTGCGGCACGAGACGCTCGTGCAGCGCATCGGCGCCGGGTCGACCGTTCTCGAGCAGCGTCGCGGCGCGCGCGAGCGCCGCGCGCGAACGCTCCAGTACGGCCGACAGCGAGACGGGTTCGGACACGGCGATTCTCCCTCGATCCTGCGAATGATCGTCCAATGCGCGCGGCCTGCCAAACGATCCCGCCTCGCCGGCAGCGCGATCCGGCTCAGGCCGGCGTGGGCTGCGCATGCGCCGACGGCAGCGGCCGCTGGCGGAAGGCGAGCAAGGCACCGATCGCGAGCCCGATCGCCGAGAAACCGAGCCCGCGCTGCAACCCGCCCGCCGCGTCGGCGATCCACCCGACCGCGCTCGGCCCGACGATCTGGCCGAACGCGAACACGATCGTGAACGCGGCGATGCCGCCCGCCCACAACTCGGCGGGAAGGTTGTGGCGAACGAGCGCCGTCGTCGAGGCGACGAGCGACAGGAACACGCAGCCGAACAAGGCACCGGACACGTAGACCGCGACCGGATGCGTGCTGAACACCGGCAGCACGGTGGCCACGGCGAGCAGCGCGTTGAGCAGCGCCAGCGCCTCGCCGCCGCGCGAGCGCTGCAGCACGCCGGCCCACAGCCACGACGAGACGACGACGCCCACGCCGAGCAGCACGAAGAACGCGATGACCTGCGCATCGCCCAGTTGCTGCTCGCGCAGCAGCGCGACGACGAAGGTCATGTAGCCGATGTAGCCGAGGCCGAACATGAAGTAGGCAGCGAGCCCGAACGCGAAAGGCCGCCAGTCGAAGCGCGGATGCCCCGCATCGCGACGCAGCGGCTGCGCGGCGAGCGTGCGCGTGGCGGGCGCCATCGCCGCGGTCGCGAGCGCGGCGGCGACGCCGAGCGCGACCCACGCCCACTGCCAGGCATGTGCGGTGTCGAGTGCGAGCGAAGGCGGAACGAGCAGCGCGGAGGCGACGATGCCGACGCCGGTGCCGCCGTAATAGACGCCGAGCAGCAGGCCCGCGCGCGCCGGGTGCAGGGCGCCGAGCCGCGCGGCGAGAACGCCGCCCGAAACGAAGAGTGCCGCGCTCGCGACGCCGGTCGCGAGCCGCAACGCGTACAGCGCCGCGTCGCCGAGCACGACGCCGTGCGCGACCAGCAGCGCCGCGGCGAACGCGCCGCCGGCGAGCAGCACGGTGCGCGCATCGTGTCGCGAGAGCCAGCCGGGGGCGAGCAGCGCGCCGAGCAGGTAGCCGGCGGCGTTCACCGTGTTCATCGCCCCGGCGGTGAGATAGCTCCAGCCGAGGTCGATCCGCATCGGCTGCAGCAGCAGCGCGTAGGAAAAGCGCCCGAGGCCGAGCGCGATCGCCGACCCGAGCGCGAGCGCCGCGGCGATCCGCAAAGCACGCCCGAGATCGGGCTCGCCGGTGCGGGCGTGCATCGGGGCAGCCGGGCGCGCGGAATCAGCCGAGCCGGATTTCGCCCTCGAACTTCACGTGCAGCTTCAGTCCGGCCACGTCGAGCGTCATCGTCGCCGGAAACGAATCGGCTCCACCGACCGAGCCATCGGCCTTCGCCTTCGCCACCGCCTGCTCGATCTCGCGCTGCGAGCTCACGCCGACGGTGCGCAGGAACTTGCGGATGCTCTGCTGGAGCGCTTCTTCGTCCATCGTCGATCTCCGGTCGTGCTTCGATTCGATCGACATCGTACCCGCATCGGCTCGCCTCACGGCGGGCGCGACCGGTAGTGGCGTGCGAGCATCGACGCGATCGCGCACGATGCGATCCGCGACTCGCGCGAGTCGGCCCGACTGGTGAGCACGATCGGCACTTTTGCGCCCAGCACGACTCCGGCGCTCGATGCGTCGCCCATGTGCTCGAGCTGCTTGGCGAGCATGTTGCCGCTTTCCAGGTCGGGAACGACGAGCACGTCGGCTCGTCCCGCCACCGGCGAGTCGATGCCCTTGATGCGGGCGGCGGCCGGCGAAACGGCATTGTCGAACGCGAGCGGCCCGTCGACGATGCCGCCGGAGATCTGCCCGCGGTCGGCCATCTTGCACAGTGCCGCGGCGTCGAGCGTGGCCGGCATCGTCGGCGTCACCGTCTCGACCGCGGCGAGAATCGCCACGCGCGGTCGCTCGACCCCGATGACGTGCGCCAGGTCGATCGCGTTGCGCACGATGTCGGCCTTGTCCTCGAGCGTCGGAGCGATGTTGATCGCCGCATCGGTGATCACGAACGGTCTCGGATACGCCGGCGTCTGCATCAGGTAGCAGTGGCTGATGCGCCGCTTCGTGCGCAACCCGCCCGATGCCGAGACCACGGCGCCCATCAGCTCGTCGGTATGCAGGCTGCCCTTCATCAGCGCGTCGACCCGTCCTTCGCGCACCAGACATACTCCCTGCGCGGCGGCCGCGTGGCTGTGCGGCACATCGACGAGTTCGTAATCGCCCAGATCGATCCCGGCCGCGCGGGCGGCTGCTTCCACTTTCGCGCGCGGACCGACCAGCAGCGGATCGATCAATCCTTCGCGCCGCGCTGCGGCCACACCGGCCAGTGATGGCGCGTCGCACGGATGGACCACCGCGATGCGCAGCGGCCCGAGCGGCTTCGCCAGGGCGAGCAGTTGCTGGTATTTTTCGCGCGCCGGCTGGTTCATGCGTCTTTGAGCTCCGTCAGCTGCGCTGCGGCGCCGGGTCGCGAGCCGAGCAGCGTCGGAATCGACAAAGCGAGAAACACCGC
>JAKFES010000199.1:0-6443 GCA_036675585.1 Burkholderiaceae bacterium | reverse complement strand
GGACTCCGAGCAGACGGTGCACCTGGCCCGGATCGAGGCCTCCCAGGCGCGCGGAGCGATGTTCGCTTCGCACTCGCTGTCGTTCGGCGCGCGGCTCGCGCGCAACGACATCGTCACGCGCTTCGACGACGTGGGCTGCGAGACGCTGTTCAACTGGCTCTATCACGTCGACGGCAAGCGTCACGTCGATCATCACACGCGCATCGAGCACGCGAAGCCGAACGGCACCAGCCACGAGTTCTACCGCGGCATCCTCGACGGATCGGGGCGCGGCGTGTTCGCCGGCCGCATCGTCGTCGCGCCGGGCGCGATGCGCACCGACGCCATCCAGCGCACCGACAACCTGCTGTTGTCGCGCCAGGCCGAGGCCGACGCGCGTCCCGAGCTCGAGATCTACGCCGACGACGTCAAGTGCGCGCACGGAGCGACCGTCGGGCGTATCGACGAAACCGCGCTGTTCTATCTTCGTTCGCGTGCGATCGACGAGGAACGCGCCCGCAACCTGCTGACGTGGGCGTTCGCCGCCGAGTCGCTGTCGCGCATCACGCTCGTGTCGCTGCGGCGGCGCGCACGCGCCGCGCTGCTCTCGCGCCTGCCCGGCGGCGCATCGCTCGATCAGGCGCTGGAGGAGTTGTCATGAGCGCACTTGCCGTCGCCGGCCGGTCGGCGGACCGCAACGAGGGCCCGGCATCCGGGTCGGCCCGCTCGCCGTTGGCTGCCGATTTCCCGATTCTCGCGAAACCGGTTCACGGCCGGCGTCTGGTCTATCTCGACAACGCGGCGACGACGCAGAAACCCGAAGCGGTGATCGACGCCGAGATGCGCTATTACCGGGAGTCGAACGCCAACATCCATCGCGGGGTGCACTGGCTCTCGCAGCACGCGACCGATCTCTACGAGGCCTCGCGCGAGCGCGTGCGCGCGCTGCTCAACGCGTCGCGCGCCGAGGAGATCGTCTTCACGCGCGGCACGACCGAGGCGATCAACCTCGTCGCCTACAGCTGGGCGTGCGCGAACCTGTCGGCCGGAGACGAGATCGTCCTCACGACGATGGAGCATCACTCGAACATCGTGCCGTGGCAGTTCGTCTGCCACCAGCTCGGCGCGGTGCTTCGCGTCGCGCCGATCAGCGACGCCGGCGAGCTCGATCTCGAGGCTTTCGAGTCGCTGCTCGGCCCGCGCACGCGGCTGGTCGCGATCGCGCACGTGTCGAACGCGCTCGGCACGGTGAACCCGGTCGCCCGGCTCGTCGAGCGCGCGCACGCGGTCGGCGCGCTCGCGCTGGTCGACGGCGCGCAGGCGGTCGCGCACGCGACGGTCGACGTGCAGGCGATCGGGTGCGATTTCTATGCATTCTCCGGGCACAAGCTGTACGGCCCGACCGGAATCGGCGCGCTGTATGCGCGCCACGAAGTGCTGCGCGAGATGCCCCCGTGGCAGGGCGGCGGCGACATGATTCGCACGGTGAGCTTCGAGGGCAGCACCTGGGCCGACGCGCCGCAGCGCTTCGAGGCCGGCACGCCGAACATCGCCGGCGTGATCGGGCTCGCGGCGGCCATCGACTACGTACAGTCGGTCGGGCTCGAGCGCATCGCGGCGCACGAGCACGCGTTGCTCGATTACGCGACGCGCGAGGCCAAGACCATTCCGGGGCTGCGGCTGATCGGCACGGCGGCCGACAAGGCCGGCATCCTCTCGTTCACCGTCGACGGCATTCACCCCCATGACCTGGGCACGATCCTCGACACCGAGGGGGTCGCCATCCGCGCCGGTCACCATTGCACGATGCCGCTGATGAAGCGTTTCGGAATTCCCGGAACCGCTCGCGCGTCGTTCGCGCTCTACAACGACGAATCCGACGTCGACGCATTGATCGCCGCGATTCGCCGGGCGCAGGACCTGTTCGAAGGCAAGTGAAGCCCATGACCTCGCGCGGCGACCTTCGCGAGCTGTACCAGGAAGTGATCTTCGATCACAACCGGCGGCCGCGCAATTTCCAGGAAATGCCCGGCGCCGACCACGTCGCCGAGGGCCACAACCCGTTGTGCGGCGATCAGCTCACCGTGTACGTGCGCATGACCGGCGACCGGATCGAGGACGTGAGCTTCGTCGGGCACGGCTGCGCGATCTCCACGGCCTCGGCGTCGCTGATGACCGAAGCGGTCAAGGGCCGCCCGGTCGACGAAGTCGAAGCGCTGTTTCAGGACGTGCACACGCTGCTCACCGACGCACAGGTGCCCGAGCGCGACTTCGGCAAGCTGGTCGCGCTGTCCGGCGTGAAGGAGTTCCCGGCACGAGTCAAGTGCGCGACGCTGGCCTGGCACACACTGCACAATGCGTTGGCCGGACGCGGCGAGCGGGCAAGAACCGAGTAAAGGACGAATGATGGGCAGAAGACACGGACAAGCGCAGGAGTTCACGATCGAGCAGTCGTGTCCGGCCGTCGAGGTGCCATGGGGAACGTCGGTGACGCTGAGGGAGGGTCGACCGGGCCAGGTGACTCAGCGCCTGGGCGGAACGATCACGGTGATGGTCGACGGCAACCTGTATCGCGTCGACGAGGAATATGCCGATGCGCTCGGACTGGAGCCGATCCTCCTGCCCGAGGTGGCGGATCTTTTCACCGACAAGGCTCCGACCATCGAACTGATCGAGGCGGCCGCGTGGAAGGTGCTCGGCACCTGCTTCGATCCCGAGATTCCGCTGGACATCGTCAATCTCGGCCTCGTGTACGGCTGCGTCTGCAGCAACATCGATCACGGCAGCTTCCGCCTCGACGTGCAGATGACGGTGACGGCTCCCGGCTGCGGGATGGGTACCCTGATGTGCGACGAGGCGCGAGACAAGCTGCTCAAGATCCCGGGCGTGGACCAGGCGAAAGTCGAGCTCGTGTTCGATCCGCCCTGGACGCGCTACATGATGAGCGAGGCGGCGCGTCTCGAGATGGGCATGTTCTAGACCAGCGTCGGCACTCGCGCAGCGACGATCGACACTCGGGGAGAATGATGGGCAACCGGTACGGAGAGCCACGCGAACTGACGCTGCAACGCGACTGCCCGGCAGTCGCGGTGCCGTGGGGCACGTCGGCTACGCTGAAGGCGGGCGACCTGGCGCAGGTCACGCAGCGGCTCGGCGGGACGATCACCGTCATGATGGGCGGCAATCTCTACCGCGTCGAGGAGAAGGACGCCGACGCGCTCGGCCTCGAACCCGGCGTCACGCCGGAGGTGGCCGATCTCGAGGCCGGCGAGACGCCGACCATCGAGGCGGTCGAGGCCGCCGCGTGGAAAGTGCTCGCCACCTGCTACGACCCCGAGATCCCGATCGACATCGTCAACCTGGGCCTCGTCTACACCTGCTTCGCTTCCGCGCTCGACAACGGCCGCTTCCGCCTCGACGTGCAGATGACGCTGACCGCGCCCGGATGCGGAATGGGCACGCTGCTGTGCGACGAAGCGCGCGAGAAGCTGCTCACGATTCCCGGCGTCGACCAGGCGCGGGTCGAGCTCGTGTTCGACCCGCCGTGGACCCGGTACATGATGAGCGAGGCGGCCCGCCTCGAGATGGGGCTGATGTAGTGCGCCCGCGGCCGAGGCACCGGTGAGAAACTCCGCAAGGCCCGCGCCGAAGTTCCTCGACCTGGCCGCGATCCGCTTTCCGATCGGCGCGATCGCCTCGATCCTGCACCGGATTTCCGGCATCGTCCTGCTGCTCGCGTTGCCGTTGCTCGCGCGCGCACTCGACGAATCGCTGCGCGGGCCGCAGCCGTTCGATGCATTGCTCGATGCCGCGACGCGCTCGTGGATCGCGCCGCTGCTGTTCGTCGGCGTCTGGGCGCTCGTGCACCACGTGTTCGCCGGCGTTCGCCATCTGCTGATGGACGTGGGCGTCGGCGTGCGGCTGGCGCAGGCGCGCTCGAGCGCCGGCGTGTCGATCGCCGCCGGTGTGGTCGCCGCGGCGCTCTGGCTGCTCGCGTGGGCGCTTCGATGAGGGTCTTCTCCGGCCAGCGCGCGTGGCTGCTGCAGCGCTTCACCGCCATCGCGATTCTCGTCCTGCTCGTTCTGGGCGCCTTCACGCTCGTCACCGCCGACGGCACCGGGTACGATCGCTGGCGCGCGCTCGCGTCGAGCTCGCACGGCGCGGTGCTCATCGTCGTCCTGTTCGTCTCGATGGGCGTGCACGGCTGGATCGGGGTGCGCGACGTGGTGCTCGATTACGTGCATGCGCCCGCGCTGCGGCTGCCGCTGCTCGCGCTGGTCGCGTTCGTTCTCGTCGCCGTGGAGATCCGCGTCGTGATGATTCTCGCCGGGCAGCCATGAAACTGAGCATCTACCGCTTCGACCCCGACGTCGACGAGCGTCCCCGGATGCAGGACTACGACATCGAGCCGCGCCATACCGAGCGCATGCTGCTCGACGTGCTCGTGCGGCTCAAGGGCATCGACGACAGCCTGTCGTTTCGCCGCTCGTGCCGCGAGGGGGTGTGCGGCTCGGATGCGATGAACATCAACGGGCGCAACGGGCTCGCGTGCATCCAGCCGGTCGCCGAACTGAAGGAACCCGTCGTGCTGCGGCCGTTGCCGGGATTCCCCGTCGTGCGCGACCTGATCGTCGACATGACGCAGTTCTTCGCGCACTACCACTCGATCCGGCCGTACGTGATCGACGATCGACCGATGCCCGAGCGCGAGCGCCTGCAGTCGCCCGAGGACCGCGAGCGGCTCAACGGGCTCTACGAATGCATCCTGTGCGCGTGCTGCAGCGCGTTCTGTCCGTCGTACTGGTGGAATCCCGACAAGTTCATCGGACCGGCGGGGCTGCTGCAGGCGTGGCGCTTCATCGCCGACAGCCGCGATACGGCGCGCAGCGAGCGCCTGGCGTATCTCGACGACGTCTATCGGCTGTATCGATGCCGCACGATCATGAACTGCACCGAGGTGTGCCCCAAGCACCTGAGCCCGTCGCACGCGATCGAGCAGATCCGCCTGGCGCTCGTCCGGGAGTCCTCGTAATTCCCGTACGCCGGCGGGCGGGTGCATTTTCTCGCGTAATCTGGCGGTCGGCGGTCCCCCCGGAGAAGCGGATGCATCGAGAAGCGCACCGTCTGCGCGGCCCGGCCCTCGCGGCGCTCGGCGTCGCCTTGGGCGTCGCGGCCGCGGCCGCGCCGGCTTCGACGTACGCGGCCGCCGACGAATCGCTCGGCCGTGCGCTGTACGAGAGCCGCTGCACCGAGTGCCACGACCGCAGCGTCCATTCGCGCAGCCCGCGCTCGGCGCAGAGCTTCGACCAGATCCGTGCCTACGTGTTCCGCTGGGACCGCGAGCTCGGCGGGCTGTGGCGTCGCGACGAGATCGACGCGGTCGCGCAATACCTGAACGAGCGCTACTACCATTACCCGTGCCCGCAGGACGTCTGCGGAACCGCCTTGCGCTGATCCATGGCGACGACGCTGCTCGCCTTGCTCGACGACATCTCCAGCGTGCTGGACGACGTCTCGACGATGACCAAGGTCGCGACGAAGAAGACGATGGGCGTGCTGGGCGACGACCTCGCGCTGAACGCGCAGCAGGTCTCGGGCATCCACGCCGATCGCGAGTTGCCCGTCGTCTGGGCGGTGGCCAAGGGGTCGGTGCGCAACAAGGCGATTCTCGTCCCCGCCGCGCTCGCGATCAGCGCCCTGGCACCGTGGCTGGTGACGCCGCTGCTGATGGTGGGCGGCGCGTACCTGTGCTACGAGGGCTTCGAGAAGCTCGCCCACCGTTTCCTGCCCGGCGCCGGTCACCAGGAGCGCGGGCCGACGGCGCCGGTGGTCGACGACGCGCCGCCGGTCGACGTCGTCGCGCTGGAGAAGGAGAAGATCCGCGGAGCGGTCCGCACCGATTTCATCCTGTCGGCCGAGATCATCACGATCGCACTGGGCACCGTCGCGACGGCCGGTTTCGGCGTGAAGGTCGGCGCGCTCGTCGCGATCGCCGCGCTGATGACCGTCGGCGTGTACGGACTCGTGGCCGGAATCGTCAAGCTCGACGACCTCGGCCTGCACCTGCTCGCCCAACGGGGTGCCGAGGCGGGGGCCCGCGCGAAACGCTGGTTCGGTGCGGCGATCGTCCGCGCAGCGCCGTACCTGATGAAGACGCTGTCGATCGTCGGAACGGCGGCGATGTTCCTCGTCGGAGGCGGCATCCTGACGCACGGCATTCCGGGCGCGCACGACGCGATCGTGCGCATCCTGGCGCCGCTCGACGGCGTTGCGTTCGTCGGCCCGGTCGCGCACGTGCTTGGCCCGATCGTGCTCGATGCGCTGGTCGGGATCGTCGCCGGTGCGATCGATGCGGCGCTCTACTGGTCGGTCGGTTGGCTGATCGACCTGCTCGATGCCACCAGCCCGCAACGGCTGTTCGCCGACCACTGGCCCGAGCTTGCCGGCCTGCTGGTGCTGATCCT
>JAKFES010000274.1:0-6468 GCA_036675585.1 Burkholderiaceae bacterium | reverse complement strand
GGGCGCAGTGCGGTCCAGCCGGCGGCGACGGCGGCGCGCTGCGCCTGGCAACGCGCGCGCAACCGGGCCCGACGCTCGTGCGCCGGCGCGTGCGCACGTATCGCCGTGCTCATCGGTGGGTGCGCAACTGCTCGACGTCGCGGCGCAGTTCGTCGATCGACGCCTCGAACGGCCGGCCTGCGCTGCGCAGCGCGCGTCGTGCGAGCGCGATGCACGCGAGCGCACCGGCGCCATGCACGAGCGCGACGACCGCCAGCGCCGTCAGCCGGTGCGTGTCCCAGTACACCGCGACGACCAGCATCGATGCGAACGCGAGCGCCAGCGCGAGCAGCATCGCCGCTGCGGCGCCGAACAGCGCGACGTCGCGCACGCGCTCGACCTGCAGTTCGGCATCGGCGCCGAGCAACTGCAGCCGGGCGTGCGCGAGCTCGACGACGCTTGCGGCGAGCGAACGCAGTCGATCGGCGAGGCCCGCGGGAAGATCTTCTGCGCCCGCTTGCGTCGGCATCGCAGACGCGTTCAGCGACGCGCGAGCAGCACGCCGAGCAGCAAGCCGACGCCCGCTGCGATCCCGACCGCGTTCCACGGGTGCTCGTGCACGTATTCGTCGGTTTCGCGCGCCGTCATGCGCGCGCGCTCGAGCGCGGCTTCCTGGAACGCGGTGAGCTCGTTCCTCGCGGTGCTCACCCCGCGCTCGAGCCGCTCGCGCACCGCGCTCAACTGCTCGTTGCCGCTGCGCGAAGCGGCCTTGAGCATCTCCTCGGCGTCGGCCACCAGCGAACGCAGCTCCGATGCGAGGCGATCGCGCGTGGCTTCGGCATGCTCCATCGAGTCCATGGTCTTCTCCCTGTTCAACGGAACACCAGCACCGGAACGTTCGAATGCGTGAGCACCTTGTTGGTCTCGCTGCCGAGTACCAGTGCGCTCAGGCCGCGTCGTCCGTGCGAGGCCATGAAGATGAGATCGCAACCGCGATCGCGGGCCGTGTCGATGATCGCACGGTACGGCTGCGTGTGCCGCACCGCCACCGTATCGCAGTCGACCCCGCCGGCCGCGGCCGACTGGCGAACCGCATCGAGCACGATGCGCGCGGTTTCCTCGGTCGCTTTCATGAACTCCGCGAACGAGGCCTGCCCGGCCGCCGGGAACTCGGCGAACGCCGGCGGGATGTATTCGGGCATGACGTGCAGCGCGGTGATGCGTCCGCCCGATTCCTTCGCGAACGTGATCGCGCGCTCGACTGCGTTGTTCGACAGCTCCGAACCGTCGGTGGGAACCAGCAGATGCCTGTACATGGTCGCGTCTCCACGGGCGTCGATCCTGTCAATGCTAGTCGATGCGAACCCGCCGCGCGAGCGCGCCCGCGGGCCGGGTCGGGTTCGTTACAAACCGTTACCCACCGTTGCCGCGCTGCCATCGGCGCAGCGCGGGCGCCCGATAGATTGGCGCGGAACCGGGCATCCGGCCCGGCGAGCAGGAGTTGCGCCATGTCGATGCCGAATTTCGCCGAATCCTCCGTCCGCCCGCTCGGGCTCGCGCTGGTCGAAGTCGGCGAAGCCCGGCGCGCCGCGCCGCCGGCCGCGCGCGGCACTTCGGCGAAGCGCGGCGACGGGCTCGAGTGCCTGCTCGGCAGCACGGCGGGCACGCGCCGGCGGATCCGCCGCGGCGAGTACCTGTATCGGTACGGCGACGAGTTCCACGCGCTGTTCGGCATTCGCGCCGGCTCGTTCAAGTCGGTGCTGCTCACCGAAGACGGCCGCGAACAGGTGACCGGCTTTCACATGGGCGGCGACGTGCTCGGGCTCGACGGAATCGGCCTCGACATGCACGCCGGCGACACGGTCGCGCTCGAGGACAGCGAAGTCGTCGAGATCCCGTTCGCCGAACTCGATGCGCTCGCCACGCGCGACCCGGCGCTGCAGCGCGAGCTGTTCCGCATGCTCTCGGGCGAAATCCAACGCGAGCGCGCGCTGATGCTGCTGCTCGGATCGATGCGCGCCGAGGAACGGCTCGCGGCGTTCCTGATCAACCTGTCGCAGCGTCTCGCCTCCCGGGGCTTCTCGGCGAGCTGCTTCGTGCTGCGGATGACGCGCGAGGAGATCGGCAGCATGCTGGGTCTGAAGCTCGAGACGGTGAGCCGGATCCTGTCGCGCTTTCAGTGCGAAGGGCTGATCCGCGTACGCAACCGCGAGATCTCGATCGTTTCGCTCGAAGCGCTGCGCTCGGTGATCGGTCGCAACGACGCACGACGCGACGCGCGTTGAGCTCGTGTCCGGTCCGCCGCTGCTGCCTGGCAGCGATCGGCGGAAAAGGACATCAATCGAACGCGCGCGGCGGTGTGTCGAGCGCGCGACGCAGCATCCGGGCGAGCTGGTCGATCCGGTACGGCTTGGCGAGCAGCTCGGCCCCGTGTCGCATCTCGCGCGAAGCGAGCGCGTCGGGTGCGTGTCCCGACGTGAAGACGACACGCAGTGCCGGGTGCCGGTGCGTCGCTTCGCGCGCGAGCGCGGGGCCGTCGAGCCCGCCGCGCATGACGACGTCGGTGAACAGCAGGTCGATGTCGGGCTCGGCGTCGAGCCGTGCGAGCGCCTGCCCGGCGTCGGCGGCCTGGACGACCCGGTAGCCGAGCTTGTGCAGGAATCCGCTCACCACCGAGCGCACTTCCTCGTCGTCCTCGACGATGAGGATCGTCTCGTTGCCGCCCGCATAGCCGGCGCTGCCGGGGGGCTGCGCACGCGGCGCGGCGTTTCCGTCGTCGACCGGCAGGTACAGCGCGATCGACGTTCCCGCACCGGGCGCGCTGTTCACCTCGATGTGACCGCCCGACTGCTTCGCGAAGCCGTAGACGAGACTCAGCCCGAGTCCGCTTCCCTTGCCGCTCTCCTTGGTCGTGAAGAACGGCTCGAACGCGCGCGCGAGCACGTCGGCGGGCATTCCCGTTCCGGTGTCGACGACCGCGATGCGGATGTAGTCGCCGGCGGCGAGCTCGCCCTCGCGAGCGCCGGCATCGGCGCGCACGCGCCGTGCGGCGAGCGTCAGGCGCCCGCCGTCGGGCATCGCGTCGCGGGCGTTCACCGCCAGGTTGAGCAGCGCCGTGTCGAGCATTCCGGGGTCGGCCTTCGCTGCCGGCATCACCGCGTCGATCTCGAGCCGCACGTCGATCTGCGCGCCGAGCGTACGGCGCAGGATATCGGCGATCGAGTCGAGCCACTGCGCGACGTCGATCGCACGCGGCTGCAGCGTCTGGCGGCGCGAGAAGGCGAGCAGCTTGCGCGTCAGGTCGGCGCCTCGGCCGGTCGCGCGCAACGCGGCTTTCGCCAGCCGTGCGCCGAGCGGATCGTCGAGGAGCCGGTCCTCGAGCATCTGCAGGTTGCCCGACACGACGGTGAGCAGGTTGTTGAAATCGTGTGCGACGCCGCCGGTGAGCTGGCCGAGCGCCTCGAGCCGCTGCGACTGGAAAAGCCGTTCCTCGGCGCTTTCGCGCTGCAGGGCCGCGCCGACGGTGTTGGCGAGCGCCTGCACGAAGCTGGCGTCGTCGCGCGAGAAACTGCGCGTCGAGCGAGCGCCGGCGAGCAGCAGCCCCAGGCATTGCTCGTCCTCGCCCGGAATCGCGCAGACGAGCGCATTGGCGGCGCCGGGTGGGTCGCGTTCGAGCAGCATCGCTCGCTGCAGCAGGCGAGGGCCCTGTTCGGCAACGAGGCGCTCGAGTCGCGCGAGCGTCGATTCGACCGCGTCGGTCTCGGAGCCGATGCTCGCCGCAGCGTGCAAGCGAGGGCCGACCGATGCACTGCGCGCGGCGAGCGCGAAATCGACGCCCAGGTGCTCGACGATCAACGAACACGCCTGGTGCTGGATTGCCACGCAGTCGCGGCTGCCGAGCGCGATCCGGCCGAAATCGGCCACCGCGTCCGACTGCCGCGCGCGCACGATCAGGTCCTGCGCGCGACGCTGCTCGCCGACGTCGCGCACGTTCGCGCAGGTCCACACGGCGTCGCCGACGGGAAGCGGATTCAGGCCGATCTCGACGGCGAACTCGTGCCCGTCGCGATGCCGCGCAGTGAGCGCCAGATTCAGTCCCATCGGCCGCGAACGCGGCTCGCTGCGGTAGCGCGCGCGGTGCTGTGCGTGCGACTCGTGAAAGCGCTGCGGGATCAGATCCTCGATCGTTCGGCCGACCAGCTCGCGGGGCGGATATCCGAACAGCGACTCGCTGCGTTCGTTGGCGACCCGGATCCGGCCCGCGTCGTCGACGATCAGCATGGCGTCGGAGGCGGCGTGGAAGATCTGCCGGTACAGCGCCGGCTCGTCGAGCGGTGCGCCGCCGGCCGTCGCGGCGCCGTCAGCGTTCGCCAATTCGCACCCCCGTCGACGGCGAGACCCGCGCGGCGAACAGGTAGCCGACGCCGCGCACCGACTTGATCAGCCCCGGATCGGCCGGATCGCGTTCGATCTTGCGCCGCAGGCGTCCGACCTGGACGTCGATCGCGCGATCGAAGGGGCCGGCCTGGCGACGGTACAGCACGTCCATCAGCTCGTCGCGCGTGAGCGCGCGGTTCGGATTGCGCACGAAGGTCGCGAGCAGGTCGAATTCGCCGGTGGTCAGCGACAGGGCCGTCCCGTCGGGTCGCAGCAGCGAGCGGGCACCGAGATCGATCTGCCAGCCATCGAACTCGAGCCGCTCGCTCGCGTCCTCGGCCGCCGCGCTCGGGGTCTCGCCGCGCACGCGACGCAGCACGCTGCGAACGCGCGCGACGAGCTCGCGCAGATCGAAGGGTTTCGGTACGTAGTCGTCGGCGCCGAGCTCGAGGCCGATGATGCGATCGACCGGCTCGCCGCGCCCGGTGACGATGATGATTCCGGGCACGTCGTTGCGCGCGCGCAGCTCGCGTGCGAGCACGAGCCCGTCTTCGCCGGGCAGGCCCAGATCGAGCAGCACGAGATCGACCGCATGGCGGGCGAGATGGCGGCGCATCGCGCCGCCATCGGCCACCGCGGCGACCTCGAAGCCGAAGTCGCTCAGGTAGTGGAAGAGGAGCTCGCGGATTCCCTCTTCGTCGTCGACGACCAGGATGCGCTCGGCCATCTGTTTCGTGCTGCTGCGTGCCGCCGGGGCACGGCCCGCCTCAGCCGCATTCGCCCTGATGGCCGCACGCGGTGCAGAACATGCACCCGTCCCGACGGATGTACGCGTGCGCCCCGCACGAAGGGCAGGCCTGGCCGGCAATCAGCGGAGCGGCCGTGCCCGCTTGCGCCGGCTCGCGCTCGGGCAACGCCAGCGCCCCGGCGCCGCCGATCGCGCGGCCCTCGGAATCGAGCAGTCCGAGCACCTTGTAGCGATGCAGCATCAGCGCCGCGACGTACGCGACCGTGCTCGGCCACACCTGCTGGCGCGACTCGCCGGGCACCTGCGCCCAGAACGAGCCGTTGAGCTCGCCGAAGGTCAGCAGCTTCTGCAGCTTGAGCCCGATCCAGTTCACGTCGATCAGGTGCATGTCGATCGACAGCAGCTTGCACAGCCCGTCGAGCGCGCGCGGATAGTCGCCCGAGAGCCAGATCGAATACGGCCGACGCGTTCCATCGGGCAGCTGCAGCTCCTTGACGCCGATGACGAAATCGTCGTTGGTCGCCGCGTTGCTGACGTCGGCCGTCCACGACAGCGTGCCGAGCGGGCCCGATTTCGGTTCCTTGCGGAACATCATCGCGTCGATCATCGGCGAGGGCTGCGTATCGAGCGCCTCGAACATGCCGAGCTCCTCGCAGCGGTGGCGTACGATCTCGGCGAAGCCGGCGACGACCCCCGGCGTCCAGCGCACCTCGCCGTTCGGCGGGAACGGCATCTGCAGCGGCTGCTCGTCGCGGGTGCGCGCGAGCGCGTCGAGCTTGGTCTTGAGCCACGCGCGGTCGTTCGAGCGCATGTCCATCGACAGCGCCTTGGCGATCGCGCCCAGGCCGCGCGGCTGCTCGTTGCCGTTGACCCAGGTCTCGAACGGTACGCTGCGCAGCCCGGTGGTTCCGTCGGCGCGCGCGTACTGCTCTTCGGTCTGCCCGATGAAGATGCAGAACGAGGCGCGTTCGTCGAGCGGCTCGACCATGTACGAGTACGCGAGGTTGCCGCCGGGCAGCTTCGGCCGGCTCGGCCAGCGCAGCGACGACAGCGCGGGCTGCGGCACGCGCTCGATGCGCAGGCGGCGGTCGGATTCCTCCGGCACCTGCAGGTCCTGCGGCTGCTGCGCGCTCGAAACCGGGGCGACGCTGAGCACCGAGCCGATCACGCTGTTCGGCCGGTACGTCGTGATGCCCTTGAGCCCGGCGCGCCAGGCCTCGAAATACAGGGTCTTGAATTCCTCGTACGGGTAGTCCTCGGCGACGTTGACCGTCTTGCTGATCGCCGAGTCGATGTAGGGCTGCACGGCCGCGCTCATGCGCATGTGGTCGAGCGCCGTGATCTGCATCGCGGAGACGAAGTAG
>JAKFES010000125.1:0-6477 GCA_036675585.1 Burkholderiaceae bacterium | reverse complement strand
GGCGAGCGCGGCGCGCACGACGACCGCGCACGCGCGCGTCGTGCGCGCGGCCTCGGCCAGGCGCGGCGTGGCGAGGAACGCGAGATCGCTCGCACCGGCGGCTTCGAGGCTCGCCAGCCCGTCGATCGTGTCGGAGGCGTTTCCGCGAACCAGTCGCGCGTCGCCGAGCTGCGCGAGCTCGGCGAGACTCAGCGGGGGGTCGAGCCTGCGCATCGCGCGGATCGCGACGGCGTGCGGCCGAGCGGGCTGCGCGCCGATGCCCGCGAATCCGCAGGACGCGACCGGTTACAGGGGCGTGGACGCAAGCCGGCCGCCCTTACGGCTTGCCGTTGCCCAGCGCGCGCAGCACCTTGTCGGTGATGTCGACCCGCGGGCTCGCGAAGACCGCTTCCTGCAGGATCATGTCGTAGTGCTCCTGCTCGGCGATCTGCTTGATCACGCGATTGGCCTTGTCGATGACCTGCGCGAGCTCCTCGTTGCGCCGCTGGTTCAGGTCTTCGCGGAATTCGCGCTGCTTGCGCTGGATGTCCTTCTCGAGATCGGAGAATTCGCGCTGCCGGCGAAGGCGATCGGCGTCGCTCATCACGGTCGCATCGCGCTCGAGCCGTTCGCCCAGCGACTTCAGCCGGGCGCCCATGTCCTGCAGCTCCTTGTCGCGCTTGCTGAATTCCTGCTCGAGCTTCTGCTGCGCGGCTTTCGCCGGGGTCGCGTCGCGAAGGATGCGCTCGGTGTTGACGAAGCCGATTTTCGGCGCGTCCTGTGCGATGGCCGGAACGCACGCGACGGCCATCGCGCACGCGGCAAGCCAACCGAGAAACTTCATCCGGCCCTTCCTGTCCGATCGATGGGTGGCATGAATTGTCGCATAGTGATCAGAATCCCGTGCCGATCTGGAATTGCAGGCGCTGCGTGCGGTCGCCCTCGCGCTTGCGCAGCGGCACCGCGATGCTCAGCTTCAACGGGCCGATCGGCGACAGCCAGTTCAGGCCGATCCCGGTGGAGTATCTCAGGTCGCTCAGGCTGATCGTCTCGCCCTCGGGAAAGACGGTCCCCGCGTCGACGAACACGAACGAGCGGATCGTGCGGTCGCGACCCGTGCCGGGCAGCGGAAAGATGAACTCGGCGCTGCCGACGACGCGGGTCTGCCCGCCCAGCGGCACCATGCGCGAGCCGCCGCGCGGGCGCGCTTCCTCTTCCTTCGGCCCGAGCGAGCTCGGGTAATAGCCGCGCACCGATCCGATGCCGCCGGCGTAGAAGTTCTTGAAGATCGGATACGGCTCGCCGCCCAGGCCGCGCCCGATGCCGAGATCGCCGTTGAGCGCGAGCGTGTAGTCGCGCCCGAGCGGGTAATACCACTGGTGCAGGTACGTCGCGCGCCAGTAGCGCAGCTCGGCGACCGGCATCGTCACCTCGAAGTTCGCCGTCTGCACGCGTCCGCGCGTCGGAACGATCGCGCTGTCGCGGCTGTCGCGGACCCACCCGATGTTGGCCAGCCAGGCGGTGCTCGAATCGCCGAAGTCTTCGACGAACTGCTGGAAACGGACCGGCGGCCGCGCACCCAGGCGTACGTCGTTGCGCTCGAAGGTCGCGCCCAGGCTGATGCGGTCGTGCTCGGTGTACGGGATGCCGAAGCGCAGGCCGATGCCGCTCGCGCGCGTGCGGTAGTCGCCCAGGCCGAGCTCGTCGGCATCGAAGCTGCGCGTGTACAGGTCGAACGAGCGGCTGATTCCATCGGGCGTGAAGTACGGATCGGTATACGACACGACGATGGTGCGCGAGAGCCGGCTCGTGTTCACGTCGAGCGCGAGCGACTTCCCGGTGCCGAGGAAGTTGTGCTGCACGATCGAGCCCGACAGGATCACCTTGTCGGTGCTCGAGAAGCCGATCCCGAGCGTGATGTTCCCGGTGGGTCGTTCGGTGACGATGACCTCGAGGTCGACCTGGTCGGGCGCGTCGGGCACCGGCCGGGACTCGAGCCGGACCTCGGTGAAATAGCCGAGGCGGTCGATGCGCTCGCGCGACAGCCGGATCTTCTCGGCGTCGTACCACGCGTCCTCGAACTGGCGCATCTCGCGACGAATGACTTCATCGCGCGTGCGCAGGTTGCCCGAGATGTCGATGCGCCGCACGTACACGCGCCGGCCCGGATCGACGAGGATGTCGAAGGCGACTTCGCGTTTCTCGCGATCGATCGCGGGCACCGCGTTGACGTTGGCGAACGCGTAGCCGAGCGCGCCCAGGCGGTCGGAGATGCGCTTGGTCGAATCGGTGAGCCTGCTGCCCGAGAAGACGTCGCCCGGCTCGAGCCGGACGAGCTGGGCGAATTCGGCCTCGCGCCCGAGCAGCTCGCCGCCGAAGCGCACTTGCGAGACGTGGAACTGCTCGCCTTCGTGCACGTCGATCGTGATCTCGACGCTCTCCTTGTCGGGCGAGATCGAGACCTGCGTCGATTCGATCGAGAATTCGAGATAGCCGCGGTCGAGATAGAACGAGCGCAAGGCCTCGAGGTCGCCGGCGAGTTTCTCGCGCGCGTACTGGTCGTTCTTCGAGTACCAGGTGAACCAGCCGGGCGTCGACAGGCGCATCTCGTCGAGCAGCTGCTTCTCGCCGAACGCCTGGTTGCCGACGAAGCGGATCGACGTGATGCGCGCGTCCTGCCCTTCGTCGATCGCCAGCGTGATGCCGACGCGGTTGCGCTCGAGCGGCGTGATCGTCGACGTCACCTGCACGCCGTACTTGCCGCGCGCCAGGTACTGGTTCTTCAGTTCCTGCTCGGCACGCTCGAGTACCGCGCGATCGAAGATGCGCGACTCGGCGAGCCCCTGGTCGCGCAGCGTCTTGCGCAGTGTCTCGCGGTCGAACTCCTTCGCGCCGGTGATGTCGACCGATGCGATCGCCGGGCGCTCCTCGACGTGCACGACGAGCACGTCGCCCTCGGCCTCGAGGCGCACGTCGCGAAAGAAGCCGGTGGCGAACAGCGCCTTGACCGCCTCGCTCGCCTTCTCGTCGGTCATGACGTCGCCGACGCGAACGGTCAGGTAGCTGAAGATCGTTCCGGGCTCGGTGCGCTGAACGCCTTCGACGCGGATGTCGCGAATCGTGAAGGGCTCGAAGGCACCGGATAGCGCGGGAAGGAGCGCGAAGACGAGAGCAGCGAGAGCAGCCAGCGCCCGTCGCGCCGTACCCGGCTTGCGCCCCGGTCGGCGTCGAGCGAATCGCATGCGTTCAGGAACCGATCAGCCGAGTGAAGTCGTTGAACAGGGCGACCGCCATCATCGTCATGATGATCGCGAGGCCGGCCTTCTGGGTGACGATCATGAAGCGCTCGGACAGCGGGCGGCCGCGCAGCGCTTCGAGCGCGTAATATACCAAATGCCCCCCGTCGAGAACGGGTATCGGCAGCAGGTTCAGCACGCCGAGGCTGATGCTGATCAGCGCGAGGAAGCTCGCATACGCGATCCAGCCCACGCGCACGGTCTGCCCGGCCAGATCGGCGATCGTCACCGGCCCGCTCAGGTTGCGCAGCGACAGCTCGCCGGTCAGCATCTTGCCCAGCATCCGCAGCGAGAACACCGACATGTCCCACGTCTGCCGGGTGCCCTGCACCAGCGACTCGAACGGGCCGTAGCGCACCGTCTGCATCGCGAGCCGATCCTGCAGCCCGGCGCCGATGCGCCCGACGCCCTCCTCCAGCGCCGGCGTCACGGCGAGCGTGACCTCGGCCGTGTCGCGCACGACGCCGAAGCGAAGCGCGCGTCCCGCGCTCGCTTTCACCCGCTCGATCACCTGCGATGCGCGTTCGATCGGCGAAGCGTCGATCGAGACGATCCGGTCGCCGGGGCGCAGCCCGTCGCGCGCGGCGGCACCGTCTTCGACGACATTGCCGATCACGACCTCGCCGGGCGCGATGCGAAGTCCGAGCGTCCCGAGAAAGTCGCGCTCGGCCTCGTTCTCCGGCAAGCCCCCGGCGTCGAGGCGCACGCTGCGCGATGCGCCGTCGCGTTCGACGACGAGCGTCGTCGCGCGCCGCTCGATCACGGGCTCGAGCAGCGCCAGACGCAGGTCGTTCCACGAGCGGACCGGTGCGCCGTCGGCTTCGAGCACGCGGTCGCCGCGCTGCAGGTCGGCCGCCACCGCCGCAGTCGCCGGCGCCGGCGTATCGAGCAGTGCCGCCGGCTCCTGCATGCCGACCCAGCCCATCGCCGCGTAGAGCGCGATCGCGAGCAGGAAATTCGCGAGCGGGCCGGCGACGACGATCGCCGAACGCTGCAGCAACGACTTGCGCGTGAAGGCCCGCGGCAGGTCGTGGGGGGCGATCGGCCCGCAGTCGGGGTCGCGCTCGTCGAGCATGCGCACGTAGCCGCCGAGCGGAATCGACGCGATCGCCCATTCGGTGCGGTCGCGTCCGGTGCGCCAGCGCACCAGCGGACGGCCGAAGCCGATCGAGAATCGCAGCACCTTGACGCCGCACCAGCGGGCGACCAGGTAGTGGCCCAGTTCGTGCACGAAGATGAGCAGCGTGAGCGCCGCCAGGAACGCGACGAGGGTCTGGATCGTGTTCATGCGGGACACCTCGCGAGACGCTCGCGCGCGAGCACGCGCGCCTCGTCGTCGATTGCGAGCACTTCGTCGACCGCCTTGCCGGCGGCGCGATGCCCGAGCGCGTGCAGCACGGATTCGGTGACGCCGGCGATGTCGGTGAAGCGGATGCTGCGCGACAGGAACGCCGCCACCGCGACTTCATTGGCGGCGTTCAGTGCGCACGGTGCCGCGCCGCCCGCGCCGAGCGCTTCGTGCGCCAGGCGAAGGCACGGGAACCGCTCCGGATCGGGCGCCTCGAACTCGAGCCGGCCGACGGCGACCAGATCGAGTGCCGCCACGCCGCTGTCGATGCGCTCGGGATAGGCGAGCGCCTGCGCGATCGGCGTGCGCATGTCGGGGTTGCCCATCTGCGCGAGCACCGAGCCGTCGTCGTACTCGACCATCGAATGCACGATGCTTTGCGGATGCACGAGTACCTCGAGCTGCGATTGCGCGACGCCGAACAGATGGAATGCCTCGATCAGTTCGAGCCCCTTGTTCATCATCGTCGCCGAATCGACCGAAATCTTGCGGCCCATCGACCAGTTCGGATGCGCGCACGCCTGCTCGGGCGTGGCGGCGGCCATCTCGGCGAGCGTGGCCCGGCGAAACGGCCCGCCCGAAGCGGTGAGCACGATGCGGCGCACGCCTGCCGCGCAGCGGCCGGTCCGCTGCCCGCCCGGCAGGCACTGGAACACCGCATTGTGCTCGCTGTCGATCGGCAGCACCGTCGCGCCGCCTTCGCGGCACGCGCGCAGGAAGACCTCGCCGGCCATCACCAGCGATTCCTTGTTGGCGAGCAGGATCCGCTTGCCGGCCCGCGCGGCGGCGATCGTGGGTGCCAGGCCGGCGGCGCCGACGATGGCCGCCATCACCGTATCGACGCGTTCGTGCGAGGCCACTTCGGCGAGCGCCGGGGCGCCCGAGAGCACCTCGGTGTCGAGGCCGCTGCCGGCGAGGCGCTCGCGCAAGGCGCGCGCCGCGTCCGCATCGGCGAGCACCGCGTAGCGCGGCTCGAAGCGCCGGCATTGCGCGGCCAGCTCGTCGACGCGGCGGTGCGCGCACAACGCGAACACGCGGTATCGATCGGGATGGCGCGCAACGACGTCGAGCGTGCTGCGCCCGATGGATCCGGTGGCGCCGAGGATCGTGACGGACTGCATGGCGCCCGATTATCCCAGCAGCCGGTGCAGCAGCATGGCTGCGGGCATCACCGGGATCAGCGCGTCGATCCGGTCGAGCACGCCGCCGTGGCCGGGGAGCACCGTTCCGCTGTCCTTCACGCCGGCCTGCCGCTTGAGCAGCGACTCGTGCAGGTCGCCGACGATCGACAGCGCAGCGAGGGCGACGAGCACGACCGCGGCGGGCACCGGCGTCCACTGCTCGACGAGCCGTGCGGGCAGCGTCGCGTCGAGCGCGGGCACGGCAGCGGCCGCCAGGCCGAGCACCGCCACCGCGACGAAGCCGCCGAACGCGCCCTCGCGGCTCTTGCCCGGGCTGATCGAAGGCGCGAGCTTGCGCCGGCCGAACGCGCGACCGGCGAAATACGCGGCAATGTCGGCGACCCAGACGATCGCCATCGCGATCAGCAGCGCGAGCGGGCCGATCGCGCGCAGCGCGACCAGCGACACCCAGCAGGCGAGCAGCCAGGCGGCGGCGAGCGCCCAGCCGCCTCCGCGCGCATCGTGCCGCCGCAGGTGCAACGGACCGAGGACGATCCACGACAGCGTCGCCGCCGTGCACACGGCGAGCACGAAGGCCGCAGGCCAGCCGGCCGTTTCGCGCCAGGCGAGCAGCGCCGCGCCGATCGCCGCCAGCCCGAGCGCTGCCGCCGGCGCCGCACCGGGGCGCCCGAGCAGCCGCGTCCATTCGTGCGCGGCGACGGCCAGGAAGACG
>JAKFES010000074.1:0-6508 GCA_036675585.1 Burkholderiaceae bacterium | reverse complement strand
CGACGGCCTGACCGGCCGAACGGGCGCCGCGGCGCCCGCCGCGCGGCGGATGCCGGCGACCGGCGCCCGCCGGCGCCGGTCGGGCAACGACTGCATTCAGGCCAGCGACCAGCGCGCGCGTTCGTCGACGACGGCGCGCTGCTCGTCGCGCAGTTTCAGCAGGTGTGCGGTGAGCGAGCGCGTCGCCACCGGGTGCAGGATCGGGTCGACGTCGTCGTAGGCGATCGGTACGAGTTGCGCGAGCGTGCCGCCGCCGGTGCCGCGCAACGCTTCGACCACCTTCGCTTCGCGCGCCATCCGGTGCGCGATCAGCCGCGCCACTTCGTTCCTGCCGCGCGCGATGACGTGGCCGTGCGCCGGAAGGATGAACTCGAACGGCTCGCGCGCGAGCCGATGCAGCGACTCGACGTACGCGCGCATGTCGCCGTCGGGCGGATCGATGACGGTGGTCGATCCATTGAGGATGTGATCGCCCGAGAAGAGCAGTCCGTCTTCCTCGAGCAGCAGGCACACGTGGTGCTCGGCGTGACCGGGGGTGTGCAGCACGCGCAGCGTCGAGTCGCCCACGCGCAGGCGTTCTCCGTCCTCGAGCGTACGGTCGGGGCGAAACGCCCATTCCTTCGCGAAGCCCGCGCCGCTCGGTCGGCCGAGAATCGGCGCGCCGGTGCGCTGCTGCAGCGGCAAGGCTGCGGGCAGATGATCCGGGTGTCCGTGCGTGCAGACGATCGTGCGCAGTCCGTCGCCGACGAACGCGACGATCCGCTCGATGTGCGCCGGGTCGTTCGGGCCGGGGTCGAGCACGAGCCAGTCGCCTGGTTCGCCGATCAGGTACGTGTTGGTGCCCGGGCCGGTCATTCGGCCGGCGTTCGGCGCCGTCAACCGATGCACGTGCCGCAGCAGCGGCACGACGCGCTCCGACTGCCAGTCCAGCGTGTGCTCGGCGCGGCCGTCGGGTGTGACGAGCTCGAGCTCGCCGTACGGCAGTTCGTCCTCGCTGAAGCGCTCGAGCTGGCCGCGCATCCACCCGGCGCGTGGACACGAGAACCAGACCGAATCGCGGCCGCGCACGCTGTCGAGGATCTCGTCGGCGGTGCGGAATCGCGCGAGCCGCCGCAGCGTCCGGATCGTCGGGAAAATGATGTTCAGCTCGCCGCGTGCATGGCGCTCGAGACCCGCGGCCGGATTCACCCAGATCGGCTCGAACTGCTCGCCTTGGTCGGCGACCGGCTCCTGGTGTGCGGGCATGCGCGCCGCGAAGAAACGCGCATCGAAGCGTTTCGGCAGGTCGCGGTCGGTGACCCAGTGGCTGAACCAGTGCACTTCGTCGAGCGCGAGCCGGAGCCCGCGCTCCGCCAGCCGATCGAGGAGGGCTTCGTGCCGATGTTGCGCGAGCTCGGCCCCCGCGCGTGCCACCGCTGCGGCGTCGCCGTTCCCGCGGGCGATCAGCACACCGAGCTCCTCGAAGGCTTCGCGCACCGCGGCGGTGGCGTACGCCAGGGTCTCGGCGTCCTGGTCGTCGCGCGCGTAGACGAGACCGCGCTCCCGCGCAGCGGAATCGCCCGGGTCGACGACTCCGCCGGGGAATACGTAGGCGCCCGGTGCGAAGCTCGCCTGCAGCGAGCGGCGCGTCATCAGCACCTCGGGTCCCGAGTCGGCATCGCGCAGCAGGAGGATCGTCGCGGCCGGGCGCGGCACGACCGGGTCGCTCCAGCCGTGCAGTTGTTTTTCGGGGCGAACCATCGTGGCGTCGTGTCGTTCTCGTTTCACTCGCGGTGGCGTCACGACGGCTCGCCGTCCTGCGCGAGGCGCTCGAGCAGCGCGGGCGGTGCAAAGCGCTCGCCGTAGCGCTGCGACAGCTCGCGCGCGCGGTCGGCGAAGCGGGCCGCGCCGACGTGGTGGACGAACTGGACGGTTCCGCCGGTCCAGGCCGGGAAACCCCAGCCGAGAATCGAGCCGAGGTTGCCGTCGCGCGGACTCTGCAGGATGCCTTCGTCGAGGCATCGAAGCGTTTCGAGCGATTGCACGTACAGCAGCCGATCGCGCACGTCGTCGAGCGGGACATTGCGCCTGGCGCGTTCGAACGCGCTCAGGCCCGGCCAGAGGAACTTCTCGCCTTCGGCCGGGTATTCGTAGAAACCGCCGCCGTATGCGCGCCCCATCCGACGCAAGCCGTGCGCCATTTTCTCGAGCACGTAGACCGCGCTCTCGGGGATGCGACGGCTCCGCGGAGTCGACGAGCGCCGGCGCGCAGGATCGTGCTCGTGGTCGTGGTCGTGTGCGTGCACGGGTCCGGCGGACTGGCCGCGATGTTCCTCGCCGTGTTCGCGTGCGTGCGCGTGCTCCGGATCGTGATCGTGCGCATGCTCGTGCGTGTGTGCGGCTGCATCGGCCGCGCTTTCGCTCGCCCGGTCGGCCATTTCCTGGTGCAGTACGTCATCGGCGAGCTTCAGCGAGACTTCGTCGAGCACCGCGAGCGGACCGACCGGCATCCCGAGTTGCGTCGCCGCGTTCTCGATCAGTGCCGCGGGTACGCCTTCGCCGAGCAGCGCCATGCCCTCGTTGACGAAGGTTCCGAAGACGCGGCTGGTGTAGAAACCGCGCCCGTCGCGCACGACGATCGCCGTCTTGCCGATCTGAGCGACGAAATCCCACGCCGCGGCCGCCGTGTCGTCGGAGGTCTCGTCGCCGCGGATGATCTCGACGAGCGGCATTTTCTCGACCGGCGAGAAGAAGTGCAGCCCGATGAAGCGACTCGGGCGCCGCGACGCGCGAGCGAGACCGGTGATCGGCAGCGTGGACGTGTTCGAAGCGACGATCGTTTTCTCGTCGATGACGTTCTCGATCTCTCGGGTGACGCGGCCCTTCAATTCGCGATCCTCGAAGACGGCCTCGATCACCAGGTCGCATCCGGCCAGGTCGCTCATCGCCGCGGTCGGCGTGATCGCTGCGAGGATCTTCTCCGCCTCTTCGGCGGAAACGCGGCCCTTCTCCACGCGCTCGGCGAGCAGGCGGGCCGAACGAGCCTTGCCTGCCTCGGCTTTTGCCGCGTCCACGTCGACCAGGACACAGGAAATGCCGCGACTCGCGCAGGCCCATGCGATGCCCGCTCCCATCATCCCCGCCCCGACGATGCCGACGCGGGCGAAGCGGTGCCGGCCGGGCGACGCGGGTCGGCCCTGGCCGCCGCGGATCTCGTTCGCCGAGAAGAACAGCGTGCCGATCATGTTCTTCGCAACCGGCCCGGTCACCAGCCGCGTCATGTAGCGGGATTCGATGCGCATCGCGGTGTCGAAATCCACTTGCGCGCCCTCGACGCACGCGGCGAGGATCGCCTCGGGCGCCGGGTAGTTGCCGCGCGTCTTCTGCTGCAGCATCGCGGGTGCTACCGCCAGCATCGCGGCGACCGAGGGACTGGACGGCGTCCCGCCCGGGATCCGATGCTTGGGGTCGTCCCACGGCTGGCGCGCGTCGGCGTGCGAGTCGATCCACGCACGCGCGAGCGCCATCAGGCGCTCGGAATCCGCCGCTAGCCCGTCGACGAGGCCGAGTTGGAACGCGCGAACCGGACCGAGCCGACGCCCTTCGGTCAGCAGCGGCAGCGCTTCCTGCAGTCCCAGCAGCCGGACCATCTTCACCGTGCCGCCGGCGCCGGGCATCAAGCCGAGCGTGACCTCGGGGAAACCGAGCTCGATCGTCGGGTCGTCGAGGCAGAGGCGTGCATGGCAGGCGAGAGCGAGCTCGAGGCCGCCGCCGAGTGCGCTGCCGTTGAGCGCGGCGACCACCGGCCGTCCGAGGCGCTCCAGGCGGCGCAGGGTCGCCTTCAGGTCCTGGATCTCGCGAAAGAACGTGGGCGCGTCTTCCGGCTTTACCGCCAGCAGCGCGCCGAGGTCGCCACCGGCGAAAAAGCTCCGCTTGGCCGACGTGAGGATCACGCCGCGCAGCCGCTCGTGTTCGGCTTCGAGCCGGTCGACCACGCCAGCGAGGTCGGCCGCGAACGCGGCATTCATCGTATTGACCGACTGCCCGGGTGCATCGAGAACGAGCGTCACGACGCCTTGCTCGTCCATCTGGAAGTGAATGCTCGACATGCGCTCTCCGAGCCGCGAAAGGGGCCTAGCCCCCGATCATAAACGCTCGGAGACAGCGGTTCGGAGGCGCGGGGCGCAGCGCGGTCGAGTCGGCGAAGGAACCGCCGTCAAATGGGAAGCGCAGCGCCCCAGACGGAGTCCACGGGACTCGTTCCCCGGCCGAAGACCAGATCGGCCGTGGCGAGATCGCCGATCAGTGCCGCGCTGTTCGAGACCGTCAGGATGCGTTCGCGCTCGATCGGCCGGCACAATCCGTAGCCTTGTGCGTAGTCGATTCGAAGCTGGATCAGCGAGCGCACGATCTCGGCGTTTTCCGCCCATTCGGCCACGCAGCCCATCCCGAGCTCGTGCGCGAGTTCGACGACCGCGCGCGTGATCGCGAAGTTGGCCGGGTTGGAGTTGACGTCGCGAATGAAGTTTCCGTCGATCTTCACCAGATCGGCCGGCAACTCCTTCAGGTAGCTGAACGACGTGTAGCCCGCGCCGAAGTCGTCGAGTGCGACCATCGCGCCGAAGGACTTGACCGTATCGACGAAACGTCGGGTCGTATTGAGGTCGTACAGCGCGACGCTTTCGGTGATCTCGAAACAGATCTTGCGCGTCGAGTGGGAGTGATCGCGGATCAGCGCGATCGTGTCTTCGAGGAACTTCTCGTCGTTCAGCGAGGCGCCGCTCAGGTTGATCGTGCAGAAGTCGACGTCGTTGCGGTGAACGGGCTGCGAGTCGAGCCATTCGAGCGTGCTGCGCAGCACCCATCGGTCGATCTGCGTCATCAGCCCGTTGCGCTCGGCGGCCGGGATGAAACGTGCGGGCGGAAGAACGGCGCCGCTCGAATCGCGCATCCGGATCAGCACCTCGTAGCACAGGCTCGAGCGCGGATTGCGAAGCGAAACGATCGGCTGCAACTGCGTGAAGAAGTTCTCCACCGGCAACCGTTCCTTCATTCCGGCAACGAGCTTGATCTCCTCGAGATAGTTCATCAGCTCGCTGCTGCTCGAATCGAAGGAGACGACCGAGCCGCCGCCGAGCCGCTTCGCTTCCGAGCAGGCGCGGTCGCTTGCGGTGAGTGCGTCCGCCGGGCGCATTCCGTCGAGCACGCGGATCAGCCCGATGCTCGCGGTCACGCTGAACGCCTTGTCCTGGTAGTGGTATGCGCGGTCGCTCAATGCGACGCGAAGCCGCTCGCACAGCGCCCGGGCCGCCTCGAGCGAAAGCGAATCGATGATCACGACGAACTCGTCGCCGCCGACCCGGGCCGGAATGTGCGGCGGCTGGATCACCTCGCGCATCCGCGCCGACATCTGGCGAAGGATCTGGTCGCCGGCCGCATGCCCGAACAGATCGTTGACGAGCTTGAACCGGTCGAGGTCGACGTACGCCAGGCACACGATCTTGCTTCCCGCCGCACGTGCCGCCCGTTGCAGATCCATCTCGAACCCGCGCCGGTTCAGCAGTCCGGTGAGCGAATCGTGATGAACGAGGAACTTCAATTGTTCCTCCGCTTCCTTGCGCGGAGAGATTTCCTCGATCCAGCCCTCGAAGCGATCGACCTTTCGCACGGCCCGGATGTGAAACCAGCGCTTCTTGTCACCCACCCGATGCACGGCGATCTCGGCATCCATCATCTGGCTACCGTCGGCCTGCTGCGAAACCTCGTCGAAGGCGTCGTGGCTCAGCAGTGTGGCCCAGTTCATTCCGACCTTCGAACCGCGGCGTCCGTCGACGCGGAACATCGCTCCGAACGTGGGGTTGTGCTCGAGCAGCGTTCCGTCGAGTCTCATCGAGAAGATGCCGACGGGTGTCGCGTTGTAGTTCTGGCGAAAGCGCTGCAGTGCTGTGATCGCGCTGTTCTGGGCGGCGATTCGCGCTTGGCGTTCGAGTTGCAGCTTGGCCGATAAAGCTATTCCGGTCAGCACAGCCGACGATACGGCTGCCACTTGGCTGTTCATTATTCTTGTAACCGATCCGACGTACCCCAGCGCGTTTATGATTTCGCCGAACATTCCCAAGCCGGTTACGAACCACGAAAGTGCATACCAAACGGCCACTGTTGAAGGGTTGGTGGCTAGAATCTTTGCTAGATACGTGAATATCGTGAGAGTAGTCGCGACCGCCAAACCCCATATAAGGCTGATTCCAGCGTGAGCTGGAACGAAAAAAAGTAGTGCCGTGCTAGCGAAGTAAATACAGTAAAGGAAAGCGAATATGTGCCGCGCCGTGGTTTGGAGTAGCTGTCGAGAAAACAGCTCTTCAAAGAGTGCTACGGTCAAGAGCAGGTGAAGTAAGAGCGTTCCATTCTTAATCAGCGGTACCAGCGTAGCTGGTGTGTTCCAGCCGATCCACTTTAAATCCCAACCGTAGTTGAAGCCCGCAATACGAACACTGGTTACAAGAAGAGCGGAAAGTAAGAAGAAGGTTCT
>JAKFES010000060.1:0-6561 GCA_036675585.1 Burkholderiaceae bacterium | reverse complement strand
GGCGATCGCGCGCTGGCGGCGGCGCTCGCCGCCGAACGCGTCGCGCTGCGTCCGCACAGCCCGAGCGCGCGGCGCCTCGCCGGGCGCGCGGCATCGCGGGCGGACGCCGATCGGCGCGACGTCGCGGCGAGCGAGGCCGCGCTCGGCTCGTGAAGGCGGTGGTGCGGCATCCGGTTCGTGCACGGCTCCCGCCCGTGCGGGAGCCGATGCCGTGTTCGGTGGATTGGCGGCGAAGCGCGCAGCCGCGATCCTGTGACCATGCACCGCGCAACCCGATTCTTCGTCGCATCGCCGGTCGAAGCCCGCGCGTGGGGGCGTGCGCGAGGGCTCGTGATCGGCGCCGCAGCCCTCGTGCTGGCCGCCGCCGCGTTTGCGACGCCCGTCCGCGCCCCGCGGGCGTGCGATGCGGTTCGTGCGACGGTCGTCGCCGGCTCCGATGCCGAGGCGCGCGATGCCTGTCGCGCGGTGGCACGCGCCGCTGCCTTTCTCGAGCGCCAGGGAATCGTGCAGACGAGTCCGATCGAGCTGCACCTGGTCGATCGTTTGCCGCCCGCCGAAGCGACGGCCACGCGCGGAGGCGTCTATCTGCATGCCGAGCGCCGTGCGTACGTCCTGCGGCGCGATCGCTGGCCGGTCGACGCGACGCCGTTCGGTCTGCCGATGAGCCCGGCGCTGTATCGCAGCGTCGTCGTGCACGAGACCGTGCACGCGATCGCCGCGCAGCACTTTCGTGCGGAGCGCCCCGACGTGGTCGCGCACGAATACCTCGCGTACGTCGCGCAGCTCGATTCGCTGCCTGCGGCGCTGCGCGACCGGGCGCTCGAGGCGGCGCCCGCCGGCGCGTCCGTCGCGCTCGCCCGGTTCAACGTGTTCGTTCTGGGAATGAATCCGGACCGGTTCGCCGCGCTCGCGTGGCGTCACTGGAGCGAGCCGGGCAACGGTACGGCGTTCGTTCGCGCACTGCTCGCGGGGAAGGTTCTGAACGGCGGCTGAGACGCATTCGGCGCGCGCGCCGGGCACCGTGCGTGCACGGCCCGGAGCGTCCCGGCCTTTGCACGGCCGGCGCAGTGCAGAGGAGGGCACTCGTGCGCAACGAAGCCAGCCGTCGAATCCGGGCTCCGCGCCATGGCGTGGCGCTGGCCGTGCTGGCGTGCACCGCTGCGTGGGCGGCGCCTGCGCCCGGCCCCGGCGCCGTCGTCGACGCGAACGTCGCGTCGGCGCGCGAGCGGCCGCCGGACGGCCTCGCGGCGAGCCACGCGTCGTCGTTGTCCGAATCGGCGCGCACGCTCGCCGAGTGGGCGGTGCGTGCGCGCGATGCGGCGGGTCGGCCTTTCCTGATCGTCGACAAGCGCCGTGCGCGCCTGCACGTCTTCGATGCCGACGGCTCGATGCGCGCGAGCGCGCCGGTGCTGCTCGGCTCGGCACGCGGCGACGACAGCGTTCCCGGAATCGGCGAGCGCGCGATCGAGGAGATCCGTCCGCACGAGCGCACGACTCCCGCGGGGCGCTTCGTCGCCGAGCGCGGCGTGAACCTGCACGGAGAGGACGTCGTGTGGATCGACTACGACGCCGCGGTGTCGATGCATCGCGTGCGCACGACCAACGCCAGGGAGCGCCGTCTCGAACGGCTGCGCACGTCGCGCATCGACGATAACCGGATCTCGTACGGGTGCATCAACGTGCCGGCGCGCTTCTACGACCTTCACGTGACGCCGGTGTTCGGAGCCGGTCGTGCGGTCGTCTATGTGCTGCCGGAAACGCGCTCGACGCGCGAGCAGTTCGGGCTGCGCGAGCCGGCGCCACACGACCAGCGCCAGGACCGGCCCCCGGCCTGACGGCGGGGGGCGGGTCCTTCGGCGCTCCAAATGCTGCGTTCCTAGTTGCGGTCCGCGCGCGGCGCGCGCGCCATCGTCGTGCGGTCGTTGCGCAGGTCCGAGCCCGGCTGATTCATGCGCGCGCTCGGCGAATCCGCGGTCGTTCCTTCGCGGTTCGTCGTCAGGCCCTGCGAGGCCTCGCGATTCGTGTCGCTCGCGCTGGGCGTCGTCTGCGTGGTCGTCGCCGACCCGCTGCCCATCGTCGATCCGCTCTGCGCGGTGCTTCCGCCCATCGTCGATCCGCTCGCTCCGCTCGGGCTCATCGTCGAGCCGCTGTCGGTCGAGCGGGCGGCCGACGAGCCGTCGGTGGCCGTCGAGCTCGACGGGGTCTGCGCGGTCCCGCTGGCGGTTCCGGGCGGGGTGCCCTGCGCCTGCGCCACGCCCAGTGCGCCGAGGAAGGCGAAACTGGCGAAGGTGGCAAGCAGGCCCGGGCGATGCGGGGATGCTTCGCGAGTGCGTGTCATGGTGTACTCCATCGGGTTGCGGATTCGCCCTCGGCGGCCCGGACGGCCTGCCTTCGGCATGTACCCCGAAGGTTGCAAGGGGGGTGCCCGTTCAGCGGGCAGCCAATGCGCGCTCGAGCACGATCGCGACGTGCACGGCATTGCGCTGCGCGCCGTCGGCGATCTGGTGGCGGCAGCTCGTCCCGTCGGCGACGACGAGCGCATCGGCCGATGCCTGCCGCACCGCCGGCAGCAGTGCGAGCTCGCCCATCTGCATCGAAACGTCGTAATGGTCGGCGTCGTAGCCGAAGCTGCCCGCCATGCCGCAGCAGCTCGTTTCGATCATTCGGACGGAGAGCCCCGGAATCCAGCCGAGCACCGTCTGCACCGGCCGAACGGCATCGAAGGCTTTCTGGTGACAGTGCCCGTGCAGCAGCGCTTCGCTGTGCGGCAGCGCGTGCAGCGCGAGTTCGAGCCGACCCGCTTCGCGCTCGCGCACGAGGAACTCCTCGAAGAGCAGTGCCTGGCGAGCGAGCCGCGCCGCCGCGTCGCCCAGCCCGAGCACGAGAAACTCGTCGCGCATCGTCAGCAGGCACGACGGCTCGAGCCCGACGACGGGTACGCCGCGCTCGACGTACGGCGCGAGTGCCGCGAGCGTTCGCTGCGCTTCGGCGCGGGCTTCCTCGACGAGCCCGCCGGCGAGGAACGTGCGTCCGCAACACAGTGGCCGCGCAGGCGAATCGCCGGAGCGCGCGCGTGCCACGTGCACCCGGTAGCCGGCGGCGACGAGCACGGCGCGCGCCGCGCGCAGGTTGTCCGGCTCGAACCAGTTGTCGAAGGTGTCGGCCCACAGCACGACCTCGCCCTTCGGCGCGTCGGCGGGGTCGCACGGCGGTGCGTCGTCGGTGAACGGATCGCCGCGCCAGCGCGGCAACGTGCGGCGCGCCGAGAAGCCGAGCGCGCGCTCGGTGATCCAGGCGGCGCCCGGCAGCCGGTCGCGCAGCGCCAGCAGCCAGCGCAGGCGCGCGGCGTGCCGCGCGTAGCGGGGCAGCCAGGCGATCAGCCGATCCTTCCAGCGCAGCGCGTGCGTGCGGTTCCACTCGTGCAGGTGCTCGATCTTCATGCGCGCCATGTCGACGCCCGTCGGGCACTCGCGGCGGCACCCCTTGCAGCTCACGCACAGATCGAGCGCCTCGTGCACGGCCTGCGAGGCCTGTGCCTCGTCACCGAGGCGGCCGGCGAGCGCCAGGCGCAGCGTGTTCGCCCGGCCGCGCGTCAGGTGCCGCTCGTCGCGCGTCACGCGCCAGCTCGGGCACATCGTCCCCGCGTCGAACTTGCGGCAATGGCCGTTGTTGTTGCACATCTCGACGGCTTTCGCGAAGCCGCCCGCGCGATCGCCTCCCGTCCCCGGCGGCGAGATCCGCTCGGTGACCGGATCGTTGCGCACGTTCCAGGCGGACCAGTCGAGCGCCGTTTCGCGCGGCCGCGCCTCGTAGCCCGGTGGGTATCGGAACAGCCGCGTATCGTCCATCCGCGAGGCGCGGACGATCTTTCCCGGGTTCATCAGGCCCGCCGGGTCGAACAGGTCCTTGATCTCCTCGAACGCGCGCGTGAGCCGCTCGCCGTACTGCCAGCGTACCCACTCGCTGCGCACCAGGCCGTCGCCGTGCTCGCCGGAGAACGCGCCCTTGTACCGGCGAACGAGCGCCGAAGCTTCCTGCGCGATGGCGCGCATTTTCGCGGCGCCGCCGTCCGGCCCGCCCTGGCGCAGGTCGAGGATCGGGCGCACGTGGAGCGTTCCGACCGACGCATGCGCGTACCACGTACCGCGCGTTCCGTGCCGTGCGAAGACTTCGGTGAGCCGTTCGGTGTACTCGGCGAGGTGCTCCAGCGGCACCGCGCAATCCTCGATGAACGACACCGGCTTTCCGTCGCCCTTGAGCGACATCATGATGTTCAGCCCGGCCTTGCGCACGTCCCACAACGCTTTCTGCGCGGCGGCATCGGTCATCTCGACCACGCTCCCGGGCAGCCCGAGATCGCCCATCGTCTCGACCAGCCGTGCCAGCTGCGCGAGCAGCGGATCGGGTTCGTCGCCGGCGAACTCGACGAGCAGCAGCGCATCGGGCAGGCGGCCGTCGCGTTCGACCAGCGCGCGCTCGATGGTCGGCCGGAACACCGGGTTGTCGCGCGCCAGCTCGATCATCGTGCGGTCGACGAGCTCGACGGCGCTCGGGCCGAGCCGGACGATGTGCTGCGCGCTCTCCATCGCAGCGCGGAAGCTGGGGAAGTTCACGACGCCGAGCACGCGGAACTTCGGCAGCGGCGCAAGCGCCAGCACGATGCGACGGAAATAGGCGAGCGTTCCCTCGGAGCCGACGAGCAGGTGCGAGAGGTTCACCGAGCCGTCGGACGTGTACGGACGTTCCGAGCGCGGATGGAAGACGTCGAGGTTGTAGCCCCCGACACGGCGCAGCACGGTCGGCCACATCCGTTCGATCTCGTCGCGCTCGCGTGCACCGATCGCGAACAGCCGCGAAACCAGCTCGGCGGTGCGCGCACTGCGCATCGGCCGTTTCGCATCGACGCCGAACGGTCCGAAGCGCTCGACGACACCGTCGGCGAGCACCGCCTCGATCTCGCGGACGTTGTGCACCATGTTGCCGTAGGCGATCGAGCGCGATCCGCACGAGTTGTTGCCGGCCATCCCGCCGATCGTCGCCTGCGCCGAGGTCGATACGTCGACCGGAAACCACAGCCCGTGCGGCTTCAGGAACGCGTTCAGCGCGTCGAGCACGACGCCCGGCTGCACTTCCACGGTGCGTGCGCGCGCATCGAACTCGACGATCCGGTTCAGGTGCCGGCTGTTGTCGAGGACGAGCGCCTCGCCGACCGTCTGCCCGCATTGGCTGCTCCCGGCGCCGCGCGGCAGGATCGGAACGCCCATCTCGCGTGCGAGGTCGATCGCGGCGACGACATCGGCTTCGTCGGCGGGCACGACGACCCCGACCGGATCGATCTGGTAGATCGACGCGTCGGTCGCGTAGCGTGCGCGCGCAGCGGCGTCGAACAGGACGTCGCCGCGTAGCACGCGGCGCAGCCGCTGCGCGAGACGGCTGCGTTCGGGGTGCCGATCGCCCACGACCGGGCGCGTTTCGGGCGCGTTCATCGCGTCGCCGCCTCGTCGTTCCATTGCGCCAGGACCGCATCGCGCTTCGTGCGCAGGTGCTGCTCGAGCACCGCACGCAGGCGCGCGCCGTCGCGTGCCTCGAGCGCGTCGAGCATCGCCTGGTGCTCGCGCACCGCGACCGCCCATTTGGCGGCGTCGAAGTTCGAGCGGAAGCGCAGGTGCTGGATGCGCGTGTTCACGCTGTCGTAGGTTTCGGTGAGTGCCGCATTGCGTGCGCATCGGTTCAGCGCGTCGTGGATCCGGTGATTGAGTTCGTAGTACGAGGGGAGGTCGCCGCGCGCGTGCGCGGCGAGCATCTCGTAGTGCAGCGCCCGGATCTCGGCGAGCTCTGCGGGCGTGCGCCGCTGCGCGGCGAGCTCGCCCGAAAGCCCCTCGAGCGCGCCCATCAATTCGAACAGCTCCTCGACGTCGTTACGCGCGAGCGCAATGACGCGCGCCCCGCGGTTGGGCAGCAGCTCGACCAGCCGCTCCGCGGCGAGCCGCTTGAACGCTTCGCGCAGCGGCGTGCGCGAAACGTCCAGCAAGTCGCACAGGACCCGCTCGTTCAGGCGGGCGCCGGCCCCGAGCCGCCCCTCGGTGATCATCGCGCGCAGCCGGTCGGCGACCTCCTCGTGCAGGGGCCGTCGGTCGATGGGCTCGGCGAATTCGCGAAGTGCTTGCATACAAAATACGGGATGATACGCTGCGTCCGAGCGCGGTAATGCTTGCATAGTTGCGCCTTTTTGCATACAAAATACGGCTCGGCGATCCGCGCCACTCCGATTCCTTCCACGAGGCGTCATGAAACTGTCGCACGGCCTGTCCCTGAACGGGCACCCTGCAGGCCGCCATTTCCTCCAGATCCCGGGTCCCACCAACGTGCCGGACCGGATCCTGCGCGCGATGGACCACCCCACGATCGATCATCGCGGCCCCGAATTCCGCCGACTCGGCGAGTCGGTGCTGGCCGGCATCCGCCAGATCTTCCGCACGCGCTCGCACGTGGTGATCTATCCCGCCTCGGGAACGGGCGCGTGGGAAGCCGCGCTCGTGAACACGCTGTCGCCCGGCGACA